>ONXS01000128.1 GCA_900321855.1 uncultured Eubacteriales bacterium
TGAAATAAAGAAAATATATAGAAAAATGGTGGTATCATTTGACACTACCAAAAATATGTAGGAGGATATCCAATGAAAGAGATAGGAACAATAGATCAGGCATTAGAAGATTTAAGAAATGGAAAAGTAATACTTGTAATCGATGACCCTGACAGAGAAAATGAGGGAGATTTAATCTGTGCAGCAGAATATGCAACACAGGAAAATGTTAACTTTATGGCAAGTGACGCAAAAGGATTAATCTGTATGCCTATGAGCAAGGAATGGACAAAGAAACTTGAATTAAACCAGATGGTAGATGTAAATACAGACAATCACTCAACTGCCTTTACAGTTTCAATTGACCATATAGATACAACTACAGGTATTTCTGCAAAAGAGCGTTCGCTCACAGCAATGAAAACAGTAGAAGAAGGGGCAAAACCTTCAGATTTCAGAAGACCTGGACATATGTTTCCACTTGAGGCCAGAGAGGGCGGTGTACTTAAGAGAGCAGGACACACAGAGGCAACAGTAGATCTTATGGTTCTTGCAGGACTTAAACCAGTTGGACTTTGCTGTGAAATTATGAGAGAAGACGGAACAATGATGAGAACAACAGAACTTCTCGGATTTGCAGAAGAACGCAACCTCACAGTAATTACAATTGCAGATCTTATCAAGTACAGACTTCAGAGTGAGAGTCTTGTAAAGAAAGAGGCAGAAGCAAAACTACCAACTAAATACGGTGATTTCACAATCCATGGATATGTAAATGTATTAAATGGAGAGCATCATGTAGCCCTCACAATGGGAGATGTAAATGATGGAAATCCTGTACTTTGCAGAGTTCACTCTGAATGTCTAACAGGTGATGTGTTTGGCTCAGCAAGATGCGACTGTGGAGAGCAGCTTGAAGAGGCAATGAAAGCTATTGCAAAAGAAGGAAGAGGAATCCTGCTCTACATGAGACAGGAAGGAAGAGGAATTGGTCTCATTAATAAAATTAAAGCTTACAAACTTCAGGAAGAGGGTTATGACACAGTTGAAGCGAATATTAAACTTGGCTTCCTGGTGCCCAGATTCTCTATGATCTTGGAGCAAAGAAATTAAGATTGTTAACAAATAATCCAACTAAGATAAGTGGTCTCTCTGGATATGGAATAACTATTGAAGAGAGAGTTCCTATTCAGATAGCAGCAGGAAAATATGACCTGTTTTACTTAAAGACAAAACAGGAAAAAATGGATCATATGACAGATTACTAAAATCTGCAATATTATCTCAGAGAAAAATAATACATTTTTACAATAATATATTGAAAAGAAAGGAAATAGAAAGATGAAAGTATTAGAAGGAAAATTAGTAGCGGATGGGGCAAGAATCGGAATTGTAGCAGCAAGATTTAATGAGTTTATCGTATCAAAACTTGTTAGCGGAGCAGAAGATGGTCTTGTGAGACATGGAGTAAATGAAAATGATATTACACTTGCATGGGTACCAGGAGCATTTGAAATACCTGTTATTGCAAAGAAGATGGCTGAGAGTGGAAGGTATGATGCAGTAATCTGTCTCGGTGCAGTAATAAGAGGAGCAACAAGCCATTATGATTATGTTTGTTCAGAGGTTAGCAAAGGTGTAGCAGCAGTTGGTATGGAAACAGGAGTTCCAACACTCTTTGGCATTCTTACAACAGACAATATAGAACAGGCAGTTGAGAGAGCTGGTACAAAAGCTGGAAATAAAGGATATGACTGTGCATGTTCTGCAATTGAGATGATCAATTTAGCCAAGAATTTTTAAGAAATTAAATGCAGAACTTTTTAAAATAAACAGAGCAGGTGTTCCGTAAAGGGGCACCTGCTCTGCTTTTATGACGGAAAATATTGTGGTCACGAATTCCGGCATAATAATTTATAGAAATATAAAAAGAAAAAGGGGGATTAAAATTGTGAAGATTCTAATTAGAATCTAATATTAGCTAGCCATCTGATTGGCTGTTTTATATTTATAAATCATCTCTGCGTGATTCTGTTCTTCTGTTTGGATGTGATTAAACAAATCTCTTGCATTCTCGTCACCAAACTGGAATAAATCGTCATTGTACGCTGTAGATACATACTTTTCTGTTGTAATGCAGTCAGTACAAAGGTACTTGTCGTATTCCTTGTCTTCCTCGTTGAAATTACCGGTATACGTAGGCATCGGATTATAATCTTTTGCCATAGTTACTTTACCGCCGACAACAGGACACTGACCATTCATTAACTGAGACAGTGAATCGTAATGAGTCTGTTCGTCATCCTTTAAAATTCCAAACAATCTTTTCAACTCTGGATCTCTTGCCTGTTTTTCGTATTCGCCATATTTCTGAATACAAAGCTGTTCCTGTGCCTGTAAATCCTGAATAA
>ONXS01000124.1 GCA_900321855.1 uncultured Eubacteriales bacterium
CAAAAACAATATTAGTAAATGAAATAAATGTATATGATTTATTAAAATATACAAACTTAGTATTACCACTTGATACTGTTAAAAAATTAGAGGAGGTGTACGCTTAATGTTACCAGAAGAAATTATATTCAGGCGTATCAGTATAACCTTCATCTGCGACCAAAGTCCATGCTGATTGAGGCAGGAGCCCAGACAAATACGTTTGAAGAAGTGAGAAATGCGATGGAACCACTTGCGTTTTTACTTCATGAATGTCTAGGCGGGGGTCAGACCCCGTAGTTGCGACTAACTTAAGTTAGTCTCGCCTGCGGGGTCTGACCCCAATTAACAATTAAGAAATTCCCGTACTTCCGATGCCGCCGCGATTTTCGTTTTCTAACTGATTTACTTCCTTAAATGTAATCTGAGGCTGGTGCTTTTCGATGCGGAACTGGCAGATTCTGTCGTTGAACTGAATTTCTGTATCGCGAAGAGCGATTGCAGGAAAGTAGAACCAGTCATTTGGACCGCAATAGGATTCGTCTACGATTCCCATGGAGTTTGCCTGAATGATTCCGAAATTTTTGAAAGTAGAACTTCTTGGGACGATGTGAGCCTCATAGCCTTCTGGCAACTGCATGGCAACACCGAGATTGATGAGTTTGAATTCTCCTGCTTTCAATGTGACGGATTCAGCGGCTCTTAAATCAATCCAGTCGGATTTTCCGTCAATGTATTCTAATTTTTTAATATCTTCGTTTAAATATTGTATTTTAATTTCTGTCATAATAATTCCTTTCTGGGGACACCCTGTTTCTTACATATAATTTTGTTAAGAGTTTGCGTCAGAATCTGTGCTCCAAGAGATAATCTCACCTTTTTCGAGAGAGTCAGCTACTTTGATAATTCTCTGATTGGACGAGCCACGAAAAACAAGACTAATGTCTTTGAGGTCTTCATCAAATTTGCCATCGACCATAACATCAAAATAAGAAATGAGTTCTTTTGTTTCAGGGATAGTCTGACACATATGGTTCACAATATCTCTGTCAAATAGAAATCCTGTAAAGCACCAGATGGACTTGTCAGGAAACTGTTCTTTTACTTTTCGGATAAATGGTAAAAGAGCTTTTTGATTGACCGGTTCCATTGGTTCTCCGCCGAGGAGTGTAAGTCCTGAAATTGCCGGATTCTCAAGGTAAGACAAGAGCAGTTCTTCTGTTTTGGAAGTAAACTCTTTTCCGTAGTTAAAGTCCCATGCGATTTCATTGAAACAGCCTTTGCAGTGATGTGTACATCCGCTCACAAACAGAGAAACTCGCACACCGGGACCATTTGCAATATCAAAATTTTTAATTTCAGCATAGTTCATAAATGAAAAACCCCCTTCGCAAATCTTTAAATCATTACAAAATACTATAGCATTGCGAGAATGATTTGTCTATCCTTGAAAAAATTTATCCATCTGATAATATATGTGAAACATTACGATTTCCGTCATTAATGTGTGGATTTTAATGTTTTACATGATAAAAGCAAGATGATATAATGAAAATCAATACGGAATAAAAAACAGGTATTTGGAGGAAATAAATGGATTGGGAAAAACTAATTGACATCTTAGACGGACATGAGGTGTATTTACAGATGCACAACTTTCCAGACCCAGATGCAGTCGCATCGGCTTATGGGATGCAGAAATTTTTAGGTGCTCATGGAATCGAAACACACATCTGTTATGATGGGAGACTTAGTTCCCTAGCCGCAAAGAAAATGATAGAACGCTTTCATATGGAAGTAATTTTTGCAAGAAATCTTGTTTCTATGCAATATGATGATTATATTGTGGTAATAGATGGGCAAAAATATAACGCTAATTTTACAGATTTGATTGGAGATGAGGTCGCTTGTATTGATCATCATCCGACATTTGTGGAATGTGAATATCGATACAGTGACATAAGAATTACAGGTGCATGTGCCAGTATTGTGGCAAATTATTTTTATGAGAGTGGAACCCAAATGGACGAAGATACAGCATTAGCATTGATGTTTGGTATTCGTGTGGACACAGATTGTCTCTCAAGAGGTGTTACAAAACTGGATTTAGATATGTATAATTACTTA
>ONXS01000122.1 GCA_900321855.1 uncultured Eubacteriales bacterium
TTACAGATGGTTCTTTTGGAACATATTATGACGAGGAATATCACACAACTGAAATTCCGGAATTGGCAAATCTGACTTATCCGGAACGAGTATTGGAGATTCACAAAAGATATATTGATGCCGGAGCAAAATTGATTCGTACCAATACATTTTCGTCAAATACTTACACATTTTCATCAATGGACGAGGTGAAGAAGAATATACAGGCTGCCATTGCGATTGCAAAAGATGCAGTCAAGGGACAGGACGTATTTATAGCGGGAGATATTGGACCGATTGAATATCAGAGCGGAAATCGTCAGGATATGGAAGAGGAATATTTTGAGATTGCAAAGATATTTCTTGATAACGGAATTGATATTATTAACTTTGAGACTTTTTCAGAGTCAGAATCGATTGTGAATATCTCAAAAAAAATAAAGGAATATGCAGAAAATGTATTTATTATCAGTCAGTTTTGTATGAATCAGTTTGGCTACAGCAATCTGACATTCAGTGCCAAAAAGCTAATTGCAGATGTCGCTCATACAGAGGAAATTGACTGTATTGGACTCAACTGTGGTGTTGGACCTCTTCATATGAAAAAGATTATTAAGCAGATTGGAACCGGATTTGAAAAATATCTGATTGCGCTGCCAAATTCGGGTTATCCCAAGAAGGTCAGAAATCATATTGTGTTTGACAAAAATGCAGATTATTTTGCTCAGAATATGAGGGAAATTGCCGATATGGGTGTAGATGCCGTGGGAGGATGCTGTGGCACAACACCGGAATTTATTCGCAAACTGGCTGAAAATATTGATTTGGACAAGAAAAATGATAAGAAAATACCGGTAGCCTATACTGGCGAAAAGGATATATTTTATCAGACCGGATTTTATTATAATCCGTCAGGAGAGCAGAAGAAAGAAAAGCTGATAGCAGTAGAACTTGCTCCGCCACTCAATGCTAATGACGAGAAATTATTGCAGGCGGCAAAATATTTAAAAAATGCCGGAGTGGATGTGGCGACATTTCCGGATTCACCTTCTGGGCGAACACGAGTAGACTCCATTCTTATGGCTGAAAAAGTTCAAAAAACAACGGGACTGACCGTAATGCCGCATATTTGCTGCAGGGATAAAAATGCGATTGCGATGCGCTCGGAATTTCTCGGAGCACATATCAATGACATCAATAATATGTTGATTATTACAGGTGACCCTGTGCCTTCTGTTGCAAGACAGAGCGTAAAGTCTGTGTTTAACTTTGAATCGGTTGGACTTATGAATATTGTAAAAGAGATGAATCAGGAACTTTTTGCTGACAGACCGATTACTTACGGAGGAGCAATCAACCAGGGAAGAAAATTAGAAGTAGAACTTGGAAGAATGGAGAAAAAGATGAAGGCAGGTGCGACATTTTTTATGAGTCAGCCTGTATTTTCGGAAAAAGACATCAATCATCTCCGAATTATAAAAGAGCGGACAGGTGCAAGGATTTTATGTGGCATAATGCCGCTCATCAGCCTTCGAAATGCCACTTTTATGAAAAATGAGATTGCGGGTGTGGATGTGACAGATGAGATTCTCTCAAGATTTACGGAAAATATGACAAAAGAAGAGGGCGAGGCAACTGGTATCCAGATTGCAAAAGAGATGATTTCCTATACGAGAGATTTTTGTGACGGATATTATTTTTCTTTTCCGTTTAATCGCGTGACTATGCTGGAACAGTTAAAAGACTGCCTGTAAAAATGTTTTTCTGACATAAGCATCCTTCTATATCTCTGCCTACATCTTTGTACTTTAGAGGGGGATTGCTCATCTGCGTTCAAATTCTTATGAAAAATAGACTTGCATAATATGACCGATTCGTGTAAACTCTAATTAGTTAGACTTAGCTAACTAAAGTTTGAAAATATTAACTAATTTCGGAGGATTTTTAGAATGGGAAATATTATTATAGGTGCTGTTTTAATTCTTATTGTTATCGGGGCAGTTTCTTCTTCGAAAAAACACTTGAAAGGTGAAGGCGGCTGTTGTGGAGGTGGTTCATCCAATGCGGTGACAAAGAAAAAGTTAGACGGGGAAATCAAGGCTACAAAAGTCATAAAAATTGATGGTATGCACTGTGAGAACTGTAAGGCAAATGTGACAAATGCGATTAATCGTATTGATGGAGCTGCTGCAAAAGTTTCGCTGGGAAACAAGACGGCAAAAGTTTCAATGACAAAAATGATTGAAGATGATGAATTGAGACGAACTGTTGAAAAGCTGGGATATAAGGTTACAGACATC
>ONXS01000121.1 GCA_900321855.1 uncultured Eubacteriales bacterium
AAGGTCAGCTTCCCAGTACTCGACAGTCGCCTCCCGTGAGGGAGGCGTGGATTGAAATGATAATAATGACGATGAATATTAAGAGAGGCGTGGATTGAAATTTGAGATATGCCTGAAGGAAAATCACGGCGACATTGTCGCCTCCCGTGAGGGAGGCGTGGATTGAAATTCCCTGAGAGAGGCTATATTAGTTAATTGATACGATAGGAAAGGATTTATAAATAATTGTGGGAATAGAGAATGATATGGATATAGAATCAATTAGCGAAGATGATTACAGACAATTATCGGAGTTACAGCATTTTCTTTTCTGTAGAAGACAATGGGCACTTATACATATTGAACAACAGTGGGACGATAATCTAAAAACTGTCGAGGGTGAAATTATGCACAAACGAGCTCATGATGAAACCCAAACAGAGCTGAGAGGAAAGATACTTACTGTTAGAGGGATGAAGGTGAAGTCGGATAAACTTGGAGTTGTCGGAGTTTGTGATGTAGTTGAATTTCATGAAGATACTAACGGAATAAGCTTAAATGGTAGGAATGGAAAATGGATTCCCCGACCTGTTGAATTTAAGCATGGCAGGCCCAAAAAAGGACAGGAAGACGAAGCACAGCTTTGCGGGCAAGCACTGTGCCTCGAAGAAATGCTATGTTGTGATATAAAAATCGGGGATTTGTTTTATGGTGAGACTCACCGTCGAGTAGAGGTTGAATTTACTGAGGAACTTAGAAATATAGTTAGGAAAGCTCTGCAGGAGATGAATCAGTATTATAAACGAGGCTATACCCCAAAAGTTAAGCCCGGGAAAAAGTGTAAGAACTGTTCACTGAACAGTATCTGTTTGCCGGAAATACAAGAAAAGGAGTCAGTAAACTTGTACTTACAGAAACACATGCAGGGAGAGAAATGAAAAAACTGTTAAATACGTTATATATACTAAGTGAAAACGCATATTTATCATTGAAGAATGAAAACGCTGTAGTCTATATGGAAGATGGGAGTCATAGGGACATTCCTTTGTTGAGTTTGGAGAGTATTTTTAGTTTCAGTTATAAGGGAGCCAGTCCCGCACTTATCGGCGAATGTGCGAACAGGGGTATCTCTATTAGTTTTTTTAGTCCGGAGGGACGGTTTCTGGCGATGCCAACTGGTAGGACTAAGGGAAATGTATTGCTTCGTAAAAAACAAAACAGAGTATCTGATAGTGAGGAGGAGAGTGCTCTAATAGCTCGTAATTTTATTTTTGGAAAAGTATATAATTCCAAATGGCTTCTTGAACGAACTGTGAGAGACCATGGTCTTCGAGTGGATTCTGAGAAGATAAAACTTAAATCGAAGTATTTGACAGAAGGCTATAAACAAGTACTGTCAATGACAGATTTAGAATCAATAAGAGGATTGGAAGGTCAGGCAGCAACCAATTATTTTGAGGTATTTAATGATTTGATTCTAAATCAAAAGGAGGATTTTGAATTTAAAACGAGAAGCAGAAGGCCTCCACTGGATAGAGTAAATGCTTTGCTGTCATTTGGATATAGGGTTCTGGCAAATGATTGTGTAAGCGCATTGGAAGGTGTTGGCCTTGACCCGTATGTTGGTTTTTTACACAGAGATCGCCCAGGAAGGGAGTCCTTGGCTCTTGATTTGATGGAGGAATTCAGATGTGTTATGGTGGACCGATTCATCCTCACTTTAATAAATCAGAGACAAATAAACGCCAAACATTTTGCTGAAAAAGAGAATGGGGCAGTATTATTAAATGATGACGGAAGAAAGGTATTCTTTGGACAATGGCAAATGAGAAAGAAGGAAGAATTAACCCATCCGTATTTGAAAGAAAAAGTATGTTGGGGTCAGATTCCATATATTCAAGCATTACTACTATCCAGATATCTGCGGGGAGATTTAGATGGTTACCCAGTATTTCTTTGGAAGTGATACATCGCTATGTAGATATTAAATAGAATTTCCAATTTGATTGGATGTTTAAGAAGTGTGAAAGTCATATATTATGAAACAAAAAACTAACTATGAAATAAAATTGGTTTAGTAATATTTGCTTTGGCGTAGAAATTGCAGGGAGGCAGAAATGTTTGTTCTGATTACTTATGATGTGAATACGGAGGATGCAGCTGGACGTAAACGGCTTAGACAAGTGGCGAAATACTGCGAAAAATATGGAAAAAGAGTTCAATGTTCTGTTTTTGAATGTGATATTGAGCCAGCTCAATGCAAAGTCTTGCAAACGAATTTAAAAGAAATTATTGATGGGGCGAAGGATAGCCTGCGATTCTATTATCTTGGTAGTAAATATAAGACAAAAATTGAGCATTTCGGAGTTAATAAGGGTCTC
>ONXS01000115.1 GCA_900321855.1 uncultured Eubacteriales bacterium
CACAATTTCCAAATCCTGAATATATGGGATTACATCTGTTTCCTGATAATATGGATGTATCTCATTCTGCACAACTGCCGGTGTAATGGATACCTGTGGAAGAAATTCTTTCAATTCTTCGACATACCAGTTTGATAAGCCAATGGACTTAATCTTTCCCTCAGCAACATACTGTTCCATTACCTTGTATGCCTCTACATCTCCTGTTCCCGGATGATGGAGCAACATTAAATCAATGTATCCAATGTCTAACGTATTCAATGCCAACTCAATTGCCGCCTTTGGATTATCAAACTGCGTTGGATATATTTTCGTTGTGACAAAAATTTCTTCTCTTGGAATTCCAGAATCTCTAACGGCGCGCCCAACTGCCGCCTCATTATGATACATATACGCTGTGTCGATAAGTCTGCCGCCATTTTCCAAAAGTGCAAGAACAGAGTTATAACATTCTTCATCAGATAATGCGTAGGTTCCAAGCCCTACGATTGGCATATCATATCCGCTGTTCAGTCTTACGCTTTTCTTCTCCATATCAAATTCACCTGCTTTTCCTTCTGTTTTCTCAAATGATATTCCTAAATCGTCTATCCAGTTCTGTACGTCCTGCTTGCTGCTTGAGTCTGAAAATCTCTGTCCATCTTTCCATCTCGCATTATTAGCCAAATCATGAAGATTATTTGCACTAGAACCAATACCGCTGCTGTGAGATGTGCAGAATGGAATAATCGTCTGATTGGAGAAATCATAGCTTTCCAAAAATGTACTGATGATTCGAGGTGCCTGTCCATGCCAAATCGGATAGCCAATAAATACCGTTTCATACTGCTCTATATGCTCGATTGTTCCGCTGATTGCCGGTCTTGCACTTGTATCCGATTGTTCTTGATTTGCTCTTGACTGATGATTGTTGTAATCCAAATCATCGCTTGTATAGGGCGTTTCCGGAATTATCTGATACATATCTGCATTTGTAAGTTCTTGAACATATTGTGCTATTTGTTCCGTTGTACCTGTGTTTGAAAAATAGACAACAAGCGTTTTCGCCATCTGCTCTTTCGTTTCTTTTTTTTCATTACCCTTATCTTCAGAAACCTCTACATTTTCTGTAACTACTTTATCCTCTGCCTGAACACTTGATGTTTCCTGCTTTGTAGATTTCTGTTCTTCCTTTGTTTTTCCACATGCCGATATTCCCAATGCCAATATCAGCACAATCATAGCTATCCAAATTTTCTTCATAAAATATTCTGTCCTTTCAGAAAAAGGGATATGTATGCTACACATATCCCTTTCGTCTATTTGCTACTTTACATACTGCTACTTAAAAGAACGCTCAAATACGCCTGCACAATCCTCGTCTGTAAATTCACATGGATTTGCTGCGAAAAGTCCTCCCTGCATCGTTCTTGCACCGACTGCAAGAGTCATAGCTTCTGATTTTTCAAATCCATAATCACTCATTTTTAAGTCATCTACACCACAAGCTACCTGAAGATTCTGTAATGCAGTAAGGAAATCTTCTGCCTTATCTGCCTCTGGAATCCCCATAACCTTTGCCATCTTGATAAACTGTTCATCACAGGCATGTTTGTCAATAAAGAACTTTGCAAATTCATAAGAAATCATAATCAGTCCGGCACCGTGAGGCAGATTATGGTGATAGGCACTCATTGAATGTTCCATACTGTGCTGAGCTGTTGTAGATGTAAGCTGCATTGTCATACCAGCAATCGTACTTCCATATGCCACATGCTCTCTCGCCTCTAAATCATTTCCGTCCTTTACCGCACGTGGAAGATATTTTGCGATATTTTCAATGGCTGATAAGGCAAGATTTTCGCTCATTACATTCACACCATTTGACATCATTACCTCAGTATTATGGAATAACGCATCAAAACCCTGATATGCGGTGTACTTGGAAGGTACTGTTTTCATGAGCTCTGGATCAACGATTGCAAGCACTGGTGTGAGCATAGTGTCACCAAATCCAATTTTTTCTTTTGTCTCAAGATTAGAGATAACACCCCAGCAGTTAATTTCTGATCCGGTTCCTGCCGTCAGCGTAATCGTCACGATTGGAAGTCCCGCATTTTTCAGTGTCTGACATTTTCCTGTGCCTCCCCATACATAATCCCATAAGTCACCGTCATTTGTTGCCATTGCTGATACCGCAACGGAAGAATCAAGCACTGCGCCACCACCTAATGCGACAATAAAATCACAGTGATTTTCTCTTGCAAAAGCTGCACCTGCCATAACATCTTCCTTTAATGGATTCTCTGTAATCCTTGCAAACTCCACAAAGTCTACACCTGCCTTTTTTAGTTGTTCTACTGTAACATCATAAGCTCCACTTACCTTTGCTGATTTTCCGGCAGACATCAAAAGCAATGCCTTTTTCCCTGGGAGTTTCTGTTCGCCAAGCTGAGCCAGAGAACCACTTCCGAAAATAAGATTTGTAGGATTGTTAAAATTAAAATTCATATTCATTGTAAATTCCTCCGTTTATTTTTTAATTTGATAAATCAGATAGTCCAGACTGTCCAATTTATCCTGCTCCTCGTGAATATTTTGAAGAAGTTTTGAGCGATGTTTCATCAAAAATGGCAACAAAATTTGCAGATTGTTTTCTTTTGTCTGGTTCAAACATCTTTCTATTTGCTGTTCTTCCAAGCCAGCATCTTGTAAATTTTGTAATAGCAGTTCTTGTTTATCATGTATATTTGCCATTTGCCCTTTTCTCCTTCTCTCTTTCTAATTCCATTATATTTATGAATAGATGAAATTACAAATTGACATTTTCTATATCATGATATGCTTGTTTGGAATATCTTTTTATGATATGCTTTTCTTGAGGTTAATCAAGGAGGTAAGTGCAACACGACAAGTTCTAAACGCAACTTTTTCGTTTTTCCAAGTTCTAAATGCAACGACCAAGGAGTAAATGCAAC
>ONXS01000114.1 GCA_900321855.1 uncultured Eubacteriales bacterium
ATTGAAGAGTTTGCTTTTAGGGGAATTATTTATAACGGATATAAGAAAAGTGGAAATATCAAAGGAGCAATCTTTTTTACATCACTCTTATTTGGATGTTTTCACATGAATTTCAATCAGTTTTTATATGCGTTTGTGATGTCTTTGTTTATGTTGCTCATCTATGAAGCGACAAACAGTCTGTTTTCCACAATTATTATGCACATGTTATTTAATGGATTTTCGACTTTTGCACAATATCAGGTGATTGCCCTTGAAAAGAGAATTGAACAGCGAATCAATGAAAGCGAAGAATACAGAAAACAGCTTGAGCAATTAAGAGAGAGCAAAACTATAACAAGTTACGCCGATTATGCTGTATCCGAAAAGATTGCAATTTTGCTCCGAGTTTTTGTCATAGCGGTCATTGGACTGACTATAGCAATTTTATTACTTCGAAAAATTGCAAAAGAATGTAATTCAACAGAAAAATTAAAACGTATATTATCTCTCAAAAAGGAAAATCCTGAACAAAAATCAGAGCGCATCATTGATGTTCCGCTTGCAATTGCGCTGATTATCTGCGTATTATTTATGGTGTCTTCTTTCTGATTTATTATCATATATTCACAAACACACACATACACTATAACAAAATATATTCAGGTTTGTTATGGTTATTGAAAATATATCAGAGAATTTATCGATTCCAAAAGACATCTCGCTCGGTGCAACAATTTTTAACATGATGGGGCAGTACGAGGCATATATCGAAAATTATAAAAATATCATTGAATATCACGAAGAACGCATTAAATTGCAGGGAAAAAGCTGTAAAATACAAATTGATGGAAAAAATCTGAAAATAGAATATTTTAGCACAAACGGAATGAAAATAAAGGGGAGATTTATCAAAATAGAATTTCTTCCATAACGTTTTTCATAAAAGAGAGGTAAACAATTTGATTATTCATTTTATCAGAGGTTATCTGAAACTAAAATATTCGGGCGAAGAACAGATTCGCTTTATCAATTTATGCAAAAATAACAGATTGGAAATCTGGGATGTCAGTCGAAAAGAAAACGAAATACATATGTGCTCCACTGTAAGCGATTTTTACAGAATGAAACATATAGCAAAAAAATGTAATGGAAGACCGGTTATTACCGAAAAACATGGTCTTCCATTTCTTATACACAGATATTACTGCAGGGGGTTCTTTTTTGTAGGACTTGTCATCTATCTGATGCTCATCGCACTGATGTCCCATTTCGTCTGGTCAATTTCTTTTGACGGAAATTATAGCTATTCTGATTACGAGCTTATGGACTTCTTGCGCTCCAGACACATCACATGTGGAAAGGCAATTTCCGATTATAGCTGTGATGATATTGAATTTCTCATTCGTGAGCACTATGCAGATATTACATGGGTGTCAGCAGAGAAATACGGCACGCAGTTAATCATTCATATTCAGGAAAATTATGACAGAAAAATATCAGCTATAGAGGAACGTCCGTACCATATCGTAAGTAATGTAGACGGTGTGATTCAGAGTTGTATCACAAGGTCTGGTATATGTCAGATAAAGCAGGGAGACAGCGTAGAAAAGGGACAGATTCTTGTTTCGGGGCAAATTGATTACTTTGACGATGCCAAAAATGTCACACAGACAAAACTGGTAAATTCCGATGCCGACATTTATGCCTATGTAATACTGCCATATAGCGAGAAATTTCCGTTGAAATATAAAAAGAAATTATACAGCGGCAGAGAGAATCGTGCGGTAGAATTCAGTATTCTAGGAAAACGTCTGCACGCTACCGGATTTTACAAGAAATTTAAAGCCTTTGATACTATTCAGGATTATAAAGAACTTCGCATCACAAAAAATTTCCATCTTCCGGTGGAAATTGTCACATCAAAATATTGTGAGTATCACACACAGGAGGCAATTTATTCCAAAGAAGAGGCTAAAACACTGGCACAGAGCCATATTGCGAATTTTATCAATAATTTACAAGAAAAAGGTATTCAAATTATAGAAAATAATGTTACAATAGATACAGACCAAAAAGAGTGTAAGGTATCTGGAAATTTTATGGTATTGGAAAAAATTGGCCAGATACAATATATAGAAGAAGAGGAAGAGACAAAATGAGTGTAATAGAGAGTATTATGGATATTCCGGCTGAGCACACAAGCGAGATTTTCGGACAATTTGATTTTAATATCAAAAAAATTGAGAGAACATTGCATGTCACAATCATTGCAAGAAATTCAGAACTCAAAATTATCGGCGGCGAGAACAGTGTTACGAGAGCAAAATCAGTTCTTGAGACTCTGATTGACAAGGCAAAAAAGGGAGAAGAGATTAATGAACAGCTTGTAAATTATGCACTGTCTCTGGCATTTGACGATAAAGTTGAGACACTTTCTGAATTAGATGACAGCGTCATTTGCCGCACCATGATGGGAAAACCAGTAAAACCAAAGACACATGGTCAGAAAAAATATGTGGATATGATTCGAGATAAGATGATTACTTTTGGAATCGGCCCTGCCGGTACAGGTAAAACATATCTTGCAATGGCAATGGCTATTACAGCTTTTAAAAATAATGAGGTATCGAGAATTATTCTCACAAGACCGGCGATTGAGGCGGGAGAAAATCTGGGATTTTTACCAGGAGATTTGCAGAGCAAGGTAGACCCTTATCTCAGACCACTTTATGATGCACTGTATCAGATTATGGGAGCAGAGGCATTTTTACACAACAGCGAAAAAGGACTGATTGAAGTTGCGCCTCTCGCTTATATGCGAGGAAGAACCTTAGACAACGCATTTATCATCTTAGATGAGGCACAGAATACAACGCCGGCACAGATGAAGATGTTTTTGACAAGAATCGGATTTGGCTCAAAAGTTGTCGTGACCGGAGATTTAACTCAGAAGGATTTAAAAGACAACATGACAAGTGGTCTTGAAACTGCCGTAAAAGTATTGTCAAAAATTGATGACATCGCATT
>ONXS01000113.1 GCA_900321855.1 uncultured Eubacteriales bacterium
CTCTGTATCTCGACACAAATTCACTATCTGTTCCTGCCGATTTGAAAATATTAATTACAGAAGATATGTCTTCCGTCTCTAAATCTTCTGCTCGAATGACATCATTCCCTCCATAAAGAACAAAATTAAATACATCTGCAAATACATTTTTGTCAGACATATATACTTTTGTTGATTCATCTGGTTTTCCCATTTTATCCCCTTCATTTCTATATTTATTTTAACACCCTAGTTTGTTATATTTATATTATACACAACATTTACAATTTGTAAATATATAAGCAATAGATTGCACGCTTCGCGAACAATCTATTGTCAAGAATTATAAAAAGCGGCAAGCTGTATTATTACAGCCCGCCACTATAGTTAGAAATATGAGTATTCTCACACTCAAATAAAACCCTCTTACTTTTTAATCTCTGCACCAAGTGTCTCACCATCGGAGTCAATCAAAATCGTATCTCCCTCGCCAATCTCTCCAGACAAAATAATCTTCGCGGACATTGTCTCGACATTCTTCTGCAAATATCTCTTGAGTGGTCTTGCACCGTATACTGGGTCAAATCCGTTGTCTGTAATAAAGGATTTCGCTGCATCTGTGAGTTCAATCTTCAACTCTTTATCTGCAACTCTGCGATTTAAATCTTTCATCAAAATATCGACAATCTTTGAGATATTCTCTTTTGTCAGAGGTTTAAACATGATAATCTCATCAAGTCGATTGATAAACTCTGGTCTGAAATGAGCTTTTAAGTCTTTGTCGACCATTGCTGCTGCCTCTGTGCTGATATTGCCCTGATTATCAATACCGTCCAACAGGTAAGAAGAACCGAGATTTGATGTCAAAATCAGAATTGTATTCTTAAAGTCTACGGTTCTGCCCTGAGAATCTGTGATACGACCATCGTCAAGTACCTGAAGTAAAATGTTAAATACATCCGGATGTGCCTTTTCAATCTCATCGAATAGAATAACACTGTAAGGTTTTCTGCGGACTGCCTCTGTCAGTTGTCCGCCTTCATCATATCCTACATATCCCGGAGGCGCTCCGACCAATCTCGATACAGAATGTTTCTCCATATATTCACTCATATCAATACGAATGATATTCGACTCATTGTCAAATAAGTTCTCTGCAAGTGATTTCGCAAGTTCTGTCTTACCTACACCAGTAGGTCCAAGGAACAAGAAAGAACCAATTGGCTTTGAAGGATCCTTGATACCAGCTTTTGATCTCATAATAGCTTCTGTTACCTTTGTAACAGCTTCATCCTGTCCAACAACTCTCTTATGGAGCTGCTCATCTAAGTGAAGTGTCTTGTTTCTCTCAGACTCTGTCAGTTTTGCCACTGGAATTCCTGTCCATCTTGAAATAATTCTTGCAATCTCATCTTCTGTAACTGCCTCATGAACCAAAGAAAGCTGCTGATTTTTGACTTTATTTTCTTCTTCCTCTAACTGTTTATTGAGTGTTAAAAGTTCTCCATAACGAAGTCTTGCGACAGTCTCAAGGTCATACTTTCTCTCTGCAATCTGAATCTGGTTGTTGACATCTTCGATTTTCTCACGAATTTTTGAGAGATTTGAAACGCTGTCTTTCTCACTCTCCCATTTGGCATATTTTGAATTGAACTCATCTCTGAACTCTGCCAATTCTTTTTGTAAATTTTCCAGACGCTCTTTGCTCAGTCTGTCATCTTCTTTTTTCAGTGCTGTCTCCTCAATCTCTAACTGCATTACTTTACGCTTTAACTCATCAAGTTCTGTTGGCATAGAATCGAGTTCTGTCTTGATTAATGCACATGCCTCATCTACAAGGTCGATTGCCTTATCTGGCAAAAATCGGTCTGTGATATAACGATCCGATAATGTAACGGCACTTACAAGGGCTGAATCTGTGATTTTAACTCCGTGGAATACCTCATATCTCTCTTTTAATCCTCTTAGAATAGAGATTGTATCTTCTACGGTTGGTTCATCAACCAGCACTGGCTGGAAACGTCTCTCAAGCGCAGGGTCTTTTTCAATATATTTTCGATATTCATCAAGTGTTGTTGCACCAATACAGTGAAGTTCTCCTCTTGCAAGAAGTGGTTTTAACATATTGCCTGCATCCATCGCACCATCGGTTCTTCCTGCTCCAACAATCGTGTGAAGTTCATCGATAAAGAGAATAATCTGTCCTTCACTCTTCTTCACTTCATCAAGAACTGCCTTTAATCTCTCTTCAAATTCACCTCGATATTTCGCACCAGCTACGAGTGCACCCATATCAAGGGCATATAATTTCTTATCCTTTAATCCTGCCGGAACATCACCTGCGACAATACGCTGTGCAAGTCCCTCAACGGCTGCTGTCTTACCTACACCCGGCTGACCAATAAGCACCGGATTGTTCTTTGTCTTTCTGGAAAGGATACGAACTACATTTCGAATCTCCGCATCCCTTCCGATAACCGGATCAAGTTTCTGTCCTCTTGCCTTTTCAACCAAATCTGTCGCAAATTTGTTCAATGTATCATAAGTGCTCTCCGGATTGTCGCTTGTCACTCTCTGATTTCCTCTGACTGTAGCCAAAATTTTTAAGAAACTTTCTCTATTGATTCCATTCTGCTGAAATAATTGCTTAATGTTACTGTTCGCATACTGAATTAAAGCTAAAAACAAATGTTCAACCGATACATAATCATCTCCCATCTGCTTTGCCTCGTCTTCTGCGTTAATCCATACTTTATTTAAATCGTTGCTAATTCTTAAATCTCCACCGGAAACTTTCACTTTCTTGGAAAGATATGCTTTCACACTGTCAATAAACTGATTCTTATTAATTCCCATTTTCTCAATTAACTGAAGAATCAGACTATCATCAATGGTAAGGAGGCTTAACAGAAAATGTTCCTGATCAATTTCCTGATTGCCATACTCATAAGCAATTTTCTCACATCCCTGAACTGCTTCCATGGACTTCTGTGTAAATTTGTTGATGTTCATAAGCTCGTCTCCCTTCTCTTATTTACTATTTG
>ONXS01000112.1 GCA_900321855.1 uncultured Eubacteriales bacterium
GACAGGTAATCCAAATATCGAAGAAGTTTTTGTTCAGAACAAACTTGTGAAAGGAGAAGAAAACGCTATGAGCGGTGTATTTGATGATGTATTTGAGCGATTAGAGGCAAAGGGTGAGGTAAAAGGCGAGGCGAAAGGACTAATTTCTGCTTATACAGAAATAGGATATAACAAAACAGATATTATCGATAAGCTTGTTTCAAAACTTTCCATCACTTTGGAGCAGGCGGAAACGTATTATGAAAACTATGCAAAGAACATGAAATAATTTCAACTCTGATTAATAAAAAGAATACAATCGGCAGTGCCATATTTATGACACTGCCGATTATTTATGTCAAAGTCTGTCAAAAGAACTTTTATAAATCATATTGTACGGTCTGTATTAAATCTTCTATTGCTTTGCAGATAGAACATCTTCGTTTCCAAACATAATATGATAATTTGCTCTTCCCTCTCCTACATCCTGATATACATATAGACATCTTGTATCTGCATTTTCATATGTATATGATTCACTCTCAAATCCCATCATCGAAAATGCCAATCCCATCATCATTTTCTGTGTCTCCATCGCTTCCTCTGTAAACGGATTCGGTGTATTTGTACTCGCCAAAAGTGAAACCTTGGCATCTCCATATTCCGATGCATCTTCGATATCAGGTGTATACATAATGAAATCTCTGCCCTCTAATAAATCTTTCATTATGTCTCCTACTTCGTCTACATTTTCCACAAAACGAAATCCATCCGGAACGCCAATGGTATAGCCTTCGCCTCTTGCTCGCATATTCTGTTCAAATGAAAACTCCAGTCTTTCTCCAGACACTGTTTCTTCTGCCTCATAATCCTCTTCTGCCTCATGATACTCGACTGTGACATTTTCTGCTCCAACAAGTGCCATTGGATCTATTTCACAAGTTTCTTCAGAAGGAAATACGACTCTTTGAAGATTTCCACATCCAACAAATAAAGTATCTCCAATCTGTTTTACACTCTTTGGAAAAACAACTTCCTCCAATGCCATACATGACATAAATACACTAGATCCAATTTCTTCAATTCCTTCTGCCAACTCAACCTCTTGCAGCAGTGGACAGTATAAGAATGCGGACTCCTCTATTCTTTTCACACATCCAGGTATATGAACTTTTTGAACCATAAATCGTCTCTGATTTGTCTCATCCGGATTATTTTCATTCATTGGACTGAATGCCTGCTCTCCAATTACAGAAACACTACGCCCTCCAATCTCTTCCGGAACAAATACATCTATGTCATCTCCGTTATATCCCACAATTTTTACCGTTCCATCTTCCAATACGGTTGTTTCCCACTTATCTGTATTACAGAATGGATGATTTACACCTTCTTCTTGCATATGCTCAAGTTCAGCACATACATTTTCATATGGGTGTTCACCTGACTGAACCTCGATATAGCCACCTTTCTTATAATCATCTGCGCCGAAAACAGGAGAAATATCCGAATATGGAGTAACCTCTACAACTGTTCCCTCCACCATAACAGTGAATGGATCTTCTAATTCGTTATAGTCACGAAGAGTTTTGATAAATTCCGAGATATACTTAGTAAACTGAGGGATACCTGAAATGATATTTCTGTCTGCCACTACCTTATACTCATTTTCACTTTGCTGTTCTATCGAAATTACATAATATGCAATCATAAAGAATACCGTCATACCTGTAATCGAAAATCCAAAGGTTGCACTCAAAATTTCCTCTTCGCACATTTCTCTTGGTACAACTAAATTTTCATTTTGTTCTACATATCTAAGAATATTTAATATTTCACTATGAAATACATCTAAATGCTGTTTTATTTCAGGATAATTATCAATTTCTGCTGAGTTAAATTGGAACGAATCTGCCACATGATGACCATTTTCGTATGTAACTTCATCTTCATTTTGGAATACAACATCATTGTAGAATAATGAAACTAGTTTTATTGCATCCATTTTTCCATTCTCTCCAACATAGCTTCCGAGTGCCTTTCTAGTCTCATTTTTCTCGAATTTCTGCACCTCTTCTTCTGGCAAAAGTTCAATTTTCTGTACCCACTCAGAAACCGCCTGATCCATCAGTTCCTTATTAATCATATATGTCAGATGAATATTTACAAAAATCAATTTGTCCTCATGAATGATTCCAACCAAATAGCTTGCCCACTGCTCAATTTGATCTGTACTCTCACGAATCATCGTATATGCAATTGCTACATGATTATCTAACTCCAAATATTTGACATCATCTGTTTGGTCGTCTGGACAATAGCCTTTAATATAGGAAACAATTGTATCCTGTCGCATAATTGACATGAAACCTTCCCAACAATCTTCCAACTGCTTTACTCGCCCTACACTACCATTGCTTACAACCATTGCAATTCTGGCATTCATATAGTCGCTGAAGTCTCCCTCTACATCATCCGTTATTGCCAACAGCTTAAATTCATCCATCAAATCAGCAAATTCAAATTCTTCACCTTTTTCACTGCACTGCAATGCAGCCTCTTCCAAAGAAACTGTCTGATCTGGAATTGCAACCGAAAACTCCAACATAGTTGCTCTTTTTCCTAATTGGTATGTTGGCATTGTAAATGGATCACTTGGAGTTTTATCCGCATCTGTAAAAATATATCGTTCTATTCCTCCTAACCATGTATTTGTGAGATTAATAATATCTTTTTCATCCTCTGTATCATTGATGATAATCTGACCTGTATAAACATTCTTCGGTGTCATTACTGTAAAATATGCTGTTTTCTCATTGATACGAGCATAGTGCATCATGATTTGATCATTATCTTTTAACGTAATGATATCTGGTTCAACTCCGTTATCATGCGCAATATCACTCAAAATATTATTTGGCAACATGCCAATCAGTGCTCGAACCTCTTCATTCAAACTTTCAGTCTCCTGTCCGATTACCTGCTCAAGACTTATCGGATTAGACAAAACCAAGCATCTTGGAGCAAAAAATGGTATTGCAATCGAAAACTCTCTGTCTCCCATCGTGTTCTCGTAGTAATCATTCTTCTCTTCCCTCATAAATACAATACTCAATCGATCTTTAAGCTCACGACTCTTGTCCGAATACAAATATCCTTCCGGTACAATCACCGATATCTCCTTATTAATAATTATCCTCTTGTTCTCCTGTGTTTTCTTCATAAAAAACCTCCTCGTATAATAAGTTTGTAAGCAAGAAAAATAGCTTACAGACTTATTCTTTTTTATGTGTATAGAGGTAAGGTCATCTAAGAGGAACTCCCCTCA
>ONXS01000111.1 GCA_900321855.1 uncultured Eubacteriales bacterium
AGTAAAGTACAGAGTAGTGGATAAAGACGGACACTCTCTCGGCGGACCATTCTACTACATTGAAAAGGGAATGGGACCAAAGTTTAAATGGCTTGCAAAGATATTTGCATTTTTTGGTATCTGTGTAGGACTTTTTGGAATTGGAACTTTTTCACAGGTAAATGGTATTTCATCCGCAATCAAGGGATTTTTTGATCCAAACAGCAAGAGTACCGTTACAATTCCACATATTGGTACATATTCATGGGTAGTTGTAATTTCATCAATTATCCTGACAATTGCAGTTGCATTTGTATTAATTGGAGGAATTCAGAGAATTTCAACAGTTGCACAGTTTATTGTTCCATTTATGGCAGTTGCATATTTTCTTATTACAGTTGCGCTGTTGGCATGTAACATCAATGCAGTTCTGGATGCAATTAAGTTGATTGTAAAATCAGCATTCAATCCAAAAGCTGTTACAGGAGGTGCAGTCGGAACGATGTTTGTGGCAATGCAGAAAGGTGTTGCCAGAGGTATTTTCTCAAATGAGGCAGGACTTGGTTCTGCACCAATCGCAGCGGCAGCAGCTAAGACAAAAGAGCCTGTCAGACAGGGGCTTGTATCTATGACAGGAACATTTATTGATACAATTGTTATTTGTACAATGACAGGTTTATCCATTGTACTTACAGGTGCATGGAAAGTAGAAGGATTAGAGGGAGTTCAGGTGACAACCTATGCGTTTAAGAAAGGACTTCCAATTCCGGGACAGATTTCAGCATTTATTTTAATGCTCTGTCTTGTATTCTTTGCATTTACAACAATTCTTGGATGGGATTATTATTCAGAGAGATGTTTAGAGTATTTATCAGGCGGAAATGTAAAACATATCATGATTTACAGATGGTTATACATTTTTGCAGTATTTATCGGACCATACATGACAGTAAGTGCAGTTTGGACAATTGCAGATATTTTCAATGGTCTGATGGCAATTCCAAATATGATTGCAATTTTTGCATTCAGCGGAGTTGTGGCAAAAGAAGTAAAAGTATTTTTTGAAAAACATAACGCAGGTAGGATGGTTATGGAGGAAGTAGCAGAAAATGAGTAGAAGAAACAGACGCTCAAATAATTATGGCACAATTTATCGAGGCTCTCGCAGCAGACGAAGAAGACAAAAGAGATTAGAAACAATTTGTGATATTATTTTAGTTCTTATTATAATGGTTCTGTTTGCATTTGTATTTAAGAGTTGTATGTCGAAAGATAAGCAGGATACAGATGGGAAGAAGGAAGAACCTACAACGGTTGTCACGGAACCTGAGACAGAACCGATTCCGGAAGTTCCGGTTGAAAGACCGATTGCACAGAGTGATTTTCAGGACCTCTCAGCAGATGCTGAACTCAGCAGTGGCAATATCGCTGTGGTTGACGTGACAGATCATAAGTTATTAGCCGGAAAAAATGCTGATGTCAGAATGTATCCGGCATCTATGACAAAGGTTATGACATTGATTGTGGCTGTTGAAAATCTTGACGATTTAAAAAAGACACATACTTATACAACAGCAGAACTTGACCCACTGTACAGAGAAGGAGCTTCAATGGCAGGATTTGTAGGTGGAGAGGTTGTGACAGCAGAGGATATGTTATACGCACTTGTTCTTCCGTCAGGAGCAGACGGTGCAGTCGGAATTGCAACTCTTGTTGCCGGCTCCGAGCAGGCTTTTGTAGATTTGATGAACAAAAAAGTGGAAGAACTGGGATTAAAAGACACGCATTTTATGAATACTTCTGGTTTACATGATCCAAATCATTACACAACTGCGGTAGAGCAGGCGATGATTATGGAGTATGCCATGAAAAATGAGATTTGTGCGAAATATCTCTCAACACAGGATATAAAATTGACACCAACTCCACAGCACCCAGAAGGAATTTCACTTGTGGGAACTTTATTTAAGAGAATTTATGGCGACACAGAAATTCCGGGAGTGACAATTAATGCTGGAAAGACTGGTTTTACCAATGAGGCAACTCATACACTCGTCACTTATGCGACAAGCGGAAATAAGAATTATATCTGTGTCACAGCAGCATGTCAGGCAGGTTACTGGTATACAATTTATGACGATTTCAAACTCTATGCGAGATATTGTGAAGGATATACAGGTGAGGGCGTAATACTTCGCTCTGGTGAGGTGATTGTTCAGCCATTGCCGGAAGATCAGAGAAAGAAAGCGCCAGAGACGACAACTGCCGCAGAGACGACAACTGTTGCAGGAGCAACAACGGCGGCTGGGCAGACAACAAAGTCGGAAGAGACAACAGCACCAGCGACAACAGGTGCTCAGGCGACAACATCAGCGACAACAAGCGCCCAGACTCAGACAACAAAACAACAGGAAACAACAAAAGCAAATTAAGTGGAAGAGATCACCGAGAGGTGGTCTTTTCTTATGTATATCAATAATGAGAGAATGTCTATGCAAGAAACAGAGGCAGATGCGAAGAGTGGTCCTTTCTTGTATGTATCAAATGACGAGAGGCTGCAAGTGATTGTTTCATGGAATAAATTGCAAATTTTACTATATAGGAGACTTTATTGTTCGCACAGATAGGTGTATAATAGGTAGATATGATAGGAAGACAGTAAATTAGAAAAGAGTCATAAGATAAAAGAGTCATAAGATAAAAGACTTACAAGAATTAGAAAGTATAGGAAGGCGATTGGCATGATTACAAAGAATAATCCATACAAATGTAAAAAGATTATTGACACGCATGTTCATATTGGAGGTGGAAATCTGGGATTTGATATGACAGAGGATATGGTGGAGACTCTGATGAACCGTTATGATATTGACCATATACTATTGTCTAATTGTGACTGCTGCGAAGTCGATTTTAATCAAAAACTGATACCGGAAAAGAATCAGATATCTCAGATTGACGGATTAATCCGGACAGTGAATTTTGCGAGAAAGCATGAGGGAAGAGTCAGTGTGGCTCCTTTTATTAAGGCAAATGTAGAGGGTTATTCTAAAGAGTATGCAGATTT
>ONXS01000110.1 GCA_900321855.1 uncultured Eubacteriales bacterium
ACTCTGTTTAAATACTCCATGTACCATGATTTTGCTGCATCGATAAACACAAAGTCAAATGTCTCTTTTTTATCTATTAATGCGTCAAGCATGAAAATAGCATCTCCTTCTAACAGGGTAATTCTGTCCGAAAGACATGCCTTTTTTATGTTTTCTTTTGCAATCGGTATTCTCTTGTCATAATTTTCAATTGTCGTGATATGACAATCCTCTCCTGCATAACCTGCCATTAAAATAGAAGAGTATCCGATTGCCGCTCCAATTTCAAGGATTTTTTTCGGCTTTTTCATATCAATCAGAACTCTCAGAAAACTTTCCATCTCCTTGCGGATAATCGGAACATCCGTCTGATGAGCATACTCTTCTAACTGCTCAAGAAATTCTCCATTGCTTTTTTCCAAAGAATGAATATAGGAAACAACTCTGCCATTGGTTATCATTTCGTCTCCTCCTGTTTCGTCTTTAAAATCTTGACCAGTTCTTCTCCGGACAATGAGGAGTTCAATGTGTACTCACCCGGATATACTTTTTCTCCATCGCCGAGATACAGTTTTAACTGTATATAAAATACAGTGGAGTTTTTTACAACTCCCTTCGACTGTAATTTGTCTGCAATCGCCTTCTGGCTCTCACCACTTGAAATTGTTACTGCAATATCATATCCAGGAGCCTCATCTTTTCCTTTATCCGAAAATAATGCCAGTCCAAAATCATAGGCACTTCTCGCCACGATAACAAGCATGACAACTGCAACAAAATAAACGGCAACCGTAACAGATAGCTTAAACATTCTCTCTGATGTATTTTTTAAAGTCATTTTAAAAACCTCCTGCCAGAACGCTTTTACAGAAAATCAATATCCAAATCGATTTGTTCTACAAGGATATTGTTCACTTTCTTCATTGTTCTGCACAAAATCAATTCACTGTCCAGATATTCTCTGACACTTTTATTATTAATGATAGAGTCAAACTCTTCTAAAAGTTTTCTGAGTTCTTCTGGCTTATTAATATCCGGAGAATTCTGAATGTAAAAATTGCGTTTTCTGTATTCATTTACTTTTGCAAAAAGTTCTGGATTTTCTATCATAAATTCTCTAGCCTGCAAATATCTGTTATATATTTCGCTGTCCAGTATCACTTCTGCCAACTCTCTTGCTTTCTCTTCAATTCCCATCTCGCAGAATCCCTCTTTCTTTGTATCTCATCATTCAAGTGGACATTCTCAATCCACTTGGCTACTTACTCATGAACGCAGGCTGCCTCGCAGCTTGTCAGAAGGGGCTTTCACCCCCTCTTTTTATTAATCGTTTCTATTATTCTACTTCCATAATAATTGGTAAAATCATCGGATTTCTCTTCATCTTCTTCCAGAGATATTCACTGAGCGTATCTTTTACTTCTAACTTAATCTTGCCCCAGTCAGAAACTTTTCTGTCAATGCAGTCGAGAACAGAATCTGTGACAACCTGTTTTGCCTCTTCAATCAGATTTTCTGATTCTCTCACATAAACAAAACCTCTTGTAACAATATCTGGTCCTGCAAGCAGCTGATTTGTATATTTTTCCAATGTCATAACTACGATAATGATTCCATTTTCCGCAAGATTCTGTCTGTCTCTGAGCACAATATTTCCTACATCGCCGACACCAAGTCCATCTACCAGAATCTCTCCCGACTGAACCTTGTCCACTACCTTTGCGGAATCTTCACCGATTTCAAGAACATCTCCGGAAGAGAGAACAATTGCGTTTTCTTTCTCGACACCCATATCAATTGCAAGCTGTGCCTGTGCTTTTAAGTGTCTGTACTCTCCATGCACCGGAATGGAATATTTTGGTTTTACAAGAGAATAGATTAACTTAATATCTTCCTGACAGGCATGTCCGGATACGTGTGTATCCTGAAAGATTACTTTCGCTCCCTTTCTCTCTAACTCATTGATAACTCTTGATACTGATTTCTCATTACCCGGAATCGGTGTTGAACTTAACACTACCGTGTCCTCTGGTCCAATCGTCACTTTTCGGTGAATTGATGCAGCCATTCTTGAGAGTGCTGCCATAGATTCTCCCTGACTTCCCGTTGTAATTACAACCACTTTCTCATCCGGATAATTCTTGAGATTTTCAATATCAATCACTGTGTTATCAGGAATCTTGATGTATCCCAAATCACTCGCCGTACTGATGACGTTAATCATACTTCTTCCCTCAATGACAACTTTTCGGTCATATTTATAAGCAGTATCGATAATCTGCTGCACACGGTCTACATTCGATGCAAAGGTCGCAACAATAATTCTTCTTCGAATGTTCTCTGCAAAGATGTGGTCAAATGTTTTTCCAACTGTTCTCTCAGACATTGTAAATCCCTGACGGAGGACATTTGTACTGTCACACATCAGTGCAAGCACACCTTTTTTACCCAACTCTCCAAATCTTGTCAAATCAATTGGATCTCCCCATACCGGTGTATAATCAATCTTAAAATCTCCTGTATGTACAATGACGCCTGCCGGTGAAAAAATTGCCAGTGCTGCTGCATCTGCAATACTGTGATTGGTACGGATAAACTCTACTCTGAAACATCCCAGATTCACGGACTGTCCGTATTTTACCACTTTTCTCTTTACCGTTCTGAGCATATTGTGCTCTTTTAATTTTCCCTCAATAATTCCAAGTGTCAGCTTGGTAGCATAAAGCGGAACATTTATATCCTTTAAAACATATGGAATTGCTCCGATATGATCCTCATGACCATGAGTAATGACAAATCCCTTCACTTTATCAATATTATCTTTCAAATAGGTGACATCTGGTATCACAAGGTCGATACCTAACATATCCTCATCCGGAAATGCAAGACCACAGTCTACAACCACAATACTGTCCTCGTACTCAAATGCTGTGATATTCATTCCTATCTCTTCTAATCCACCTAATGGTATTATCTTTATTTTTGGCTTATTTGCTGCTTTGCCTGTTGTTTTTGTTACTTCTTTTTTCACGATCTAATTCCTTTCTATATTTATATTCAATCATTCATCACCGCAACTGGGAATCCATTCCGACCTCAGTTCTGAATGGTTAAGATGTCGTCTCACTTTCAATATCCACATCTTCTAATAATTCTTCAAATATTTTTGACACATATCCAATCTCG
>ONXS01000109.1 GCA_900321855.1 uncultured Eubacteriales bacterium
GTGGAGTTCACTCCAAAAT
Source organism: uncultured Eubacteriales bacterium (assembly GCA_900321855.1). Classification (GTDB taxonomy): domain Bacteria; phylum Bacillota; class Clostridia; order Lachnospirales; family Lachnospiraceae; genus Bovifimicola. Next base: position 20 of record ONXS01000109.1, read on the forward strand.
AGAAGAATTATCCATACTGGAGTGAATGGAAAGAAGTGAGGTGGAGGGAGAGTTCACTCCAAAACAGAAGAATTATTCATCGTGGAGTGAACAGGTGCAAGTGAGATTGTTGTGGAGTTCACTCCAAAATAGAAGAATTATCCATACTGGAGTGAATGGAAAGAAGTGAGGTGGAGGGAGAGTTCACTCCGAAACAGAAGAATTATTCATCGTGGAGTGAGCAGGTGCAAGTGAGATTGTTGTGGAGTTCACTCCAAAACAGAAGAATTATCCATAATGGAGTGAATGGAAACAAATGAAGTGGAGGGAGAGTTCACTCCGAAATAGAAGAATTATTCATCGTGGAGTGAACAGGTGCAAGTGAGATTGTTGTGGAGTTCACTCCAAAACAAAAGAATTATTCATACTGGAGTGAATGGAAACAAATGAAGTGGAAAGCAAGTTCACTCCAGAATAGAGAAATTGCTCGTAGTGGAGTGAACAGAAACAAGTGAGGCGGAAAATTTGAAATTCTTTTACTACCGAGAATTAAAAGAGTGGAACAAGGAAAAAGGATATTTAAGAGATACCTGTCTAACTGTGCAAGACAGGTATCAGATATATTAGGATTACTTTAGAATTTTTCACTTTCGTTTACTGCGTCCTCAAGTACCTTCGCAATATCACACACAATCGTCATACCACGATTTTCAATGCCTTCTGGCAGATAATCATAGGTATCATTGACTCCAATATAGAAGGAATTTGGCAATGCTCTTGTCAGCTCCCAGAAAGGTTCCTGAATGAACATTGGGGTCATTCTTCCAACGCCAAGCTCAAGGAAGAGAATTTTTTTATCCTTGTGTTTCTGGAGATAATTAGACATTTTCTCATACTGCTCCTTATATTTTGTCCCCTGTAAGAAGTTGCCATATCCGCGAACCCACGGAAATGCTTCTGCACCACAGTGAGGACAGCGTGGAATCATATCAGAAGGGATTGCTGTATTGTCTCCCATTGCCTCCATCATTTCTTTGACAGGTTCTACCGCGTCCCAAGTATCATCTGTACACTGTCTGCTGCACTGGAAAAACCTGTGGTCTCCCTGAATTTCTGCAACCTTATCTTCTGGATATAACTTTACAAATTGTGTATCCTGATTGGTTGTGAGAATAAAGAAATCTTTCTCCTTGATTAGCTTGTCCAAATCTAAATATGGTTTTCTAATTTCAGCAGTCTGTGTTGTGTGAAGAAAGGTTGCGAGATAGCCCCACTTTTCAGCCGCATCGGAGTAGCGATAGAAAGAGCCGGCAAAGGCACCCTTAAATCCATATTTTTCTGCATATTTTCCAAAGTATTTTCGGTAAGAGGCATTATCTTCATAATAGAAATCACCACCGCCTGCTGCGGATAAGCCAGATGCTCCTCCTATGATAATGCAGTCAGCCTCTTTAATCTTTTCTGCCAAAATTTTAATCTGCTCATCATAAGGAAGTGGTTTCTTTTTGCTTAAAGCATAAACAGTCTTTCCGGCAGAATATAAATCATATCTTGCGGAGTAGTTCATCTGTGTATGGTTTACTAAATCTTCGTATAAGCTCATAGTTATTCTCCTTTAAAATCAATATTTTTGTAACGAGTAAAGCGTCCCGTTCATGAGCAATCCGTTTCGCTATTTGCTCATGAACGCAGGCTGTCTCACAGCTTATCAGAAGGAGCTTTCACTCCTAATGACATAAGCATCACCTGATACCCCTGTCTACGTCTTTACACCTTAGAGACAGTTATCTGCGTTCAAAATGTTTTTCTCAGAGTGAGAAGTCCCCGCTTTGATAAGAGGGGATATAACAAATTTGTCTCATCAAGCACAAAAATAAGATAATCAAAGTTTCAACAAATAACAATGACAGATTTTGAAAAACTGTACAGTCATAGACAGATTTCAAAATCTGTCAGAGACTTTTGGGGGAATGAAGGATATAGTTAATGAATAAAAAAAAGAATTCTCAGAGCATTTTGAAAAATAGAAGGTTAGAAAGGATATGAGATATGAAGACAGAAATAGAGCAGTTAAAGAAATGGCTGGAGGAAGCAGATGCAGTCATTGTGGGTGTTGGTTCAGGTCTGTCGAGTGCAGCGGGATACAATCACTATCACTGGAAGAGTGCGCTGGAGCAACCATTACATCAGTTGAGGGAAACTTATGGTTTGGAATCTCCATTTGCAGGATTTTATTACCATTACAGTGACTATGAATCCATGTGGGGATATTATAGTCAATATATCAGGGCGATGATGGACGCGCCAACGGGACAGCCTGTGTTGGAACTAAAAAAATTCATTGGAGAAAAGCCACATTTCATTCTCACCACAAATATTGATATGCAGTTAGCAAGAGAATTTGATGAAAAAAATCTCTGTATGTTTCAGGGGGATTTTTCTATGCTGCAGTGTTCACAGCCTTGTAGTGATGAACTGATTTCTGCGAGAAATCTGATTTATGAGATGACAGAAAATTTGATTGATGGTATGTGGATTCCGTCAGAGCTTGTGCCAAGATGTGAGCACTGTGGAAGAGTACTGGTTCCGTGGGTCAGAGATGATACATTTTTGGAAGGCAGTGATTGGAAAGAATCTCTGCAAAGATATTATGACTTTGTAGAGAAATGGGTTGGTCAGAAAGATAAGACAGTCTTACTATTGGAACTTGGAGTTGGTGAGATGACACCGGCAATTATCAAACTTCCTTTTTGGAATATGGCTGCCGAAAATGAAAATGTGCGATATGTCTGTATGAATCAGAAAGAGTCCTCTGCACCACAACATTTGAAGGACAGAGGATTGTATGTGCAGGGGGATTTGGCACGAACTTTGCATTTTCTAAATAAATAAAATGTCAGAACGAGAACATTATCTTGGACAGAAATAGTGAATAGTTTATATGTACTTGTGCTTTTTTAGACTCCATTTATTGACAAAGAGAAAATTTATTGACATACTGTATAGTAATGAATGATAAGAGATTTAGATGAAAAAATCGCAGTAATGTGTTGCTGCAATAAGAAAGATGATAAAGAGGTAGTGTCAAGTGACTTATGAAAAAACAGAGCCAAAGAAAAAGGCTCAATTGAACCTTGAAAATTGCAGATATTTAATCTTTTGATGAGTGACGCCA
>ONXS01000107.1 GCA_900321855.1 uncultured Eubacteriales bacterium
AAAAGAAATAGAAAGGCTTTCCAAATACAATACGGAGGCACTCATATCCAGACGATATGAGAAATTCCGAAATATAGACAGACTTGGAAAGGCAGAAAGAGGTGTCTAAATGGGAATAAAAATATTGGGAACAGGACGAGCACTTCCGCAGAGAATCATAGACAACAATGAGCTTGGTCAGAGTGTAGATACAAGTGACGAGTGGATTCGCAGCAGAACTGGAATCGGTCAGAGATACAAGTGTGAGGGAGAGGAAAATGAAAAAACACTTGCAATTGCGGCGGCAAAAGAAATCATATTAGATGCGTGTAAAAGAGAATTTATCAATAAAAATGAAATTGGAGTTGTTGTGGTGGCAACTTCAACAGCAGAACACGCATTTCCGTCAACGGCATGTATGGTGTGTTCGGCACTGGATTTAGACAGCGAAGTAATTGCATTTGATATTACGGCAGCCTGTTCCGGATTTTTATATGGTCTTGAAATTGTGAGAAGTCTTTTGGAAAATTCGAAAAAAAAATATGGGCTTTTAATCGGAAGTGAACATCTCACAAAAATACTGGATAAGAATGACCGTACCACCTGTGTTTTGTTTGGAGATGGTGCAGCAGGAGTCTTGATAAAAAATGATGAAAGTATCTATGTGCATAAGGCGTGGGCAAAAGGAGATTTGGACTCCCTCTACTGCAATGGAATTGGAAAAGAAGAGACATATCTTCATATGGATGGAAAAGCGGTATTCAAAAATGCAGTCAAGGCATTTGAACAGGCAATTACAGAAGTTATTGCAGAATCAGAAATCAAGCTCACAGATGTAGATTTGTTTGTCACGCATCAGGCAAATGAGCGAATTATCGATTATGTCAGAAAAAAACATCCAGAAGTGGCAGAAAAATTTTATGTCAATATTGAACGCTATGCAAATACATCTGCGGCAAGTATACCAATTGCACTAGATGAGCTAAATAAAGCTGGAAGATTAAACAGTGGAAGTAAGATACTCTGTGTCGCATTTGGTGCCGGATTTACATGGAGTGGGTGCTTATTTGCGATGTAGAGGAAAAGTTACAGCCAGCTATTTGGAAAACAACTGCATCGCACATTCTCAGCACGAGATGATGAAAGGAAATGAATGTTATGAATACGAACACATTAATAAATCATATGTTAGGAACAAAATATCCTCTCATTCAGGGAGGCATGGCAAATATTGCAACGGGTGAATTTGCGGCAGCCGTCTCAAACTCAGGTGCCCTCGGTCTTATTGGGGCAGGTGGAATGAATGTAGAAATACTTCGTGAAAATATTCGCAAGTGCAGAGAACTCACAGACAAGCCATTTGGTGTCAATTTGATGCTTATGAATCCGCAGGCAGAAGAGATGGCACATTTGCTTGTCGAGGAAGGTGTAAAAATTGTGACAACCGGAGCTGGAAATCCGGGCAAATATATGGAGATGTGGAAACAGGCAGGAATGACGGTCATACCGGTTGTTTCCTCTGTAGCACTTGCAAAGCGCATGGAGAGAGAAGGAGCTGACATGGTGATTGCTGAGGGTACTGAGAGCGGCGGTCATGTGGGAGAGATGACGACCATGACACTTGTTCCACAGGTGGCAGATGCAGTTCAGATTCCAGTCATTGCGGCGGGAGGAATTGCAGATGGAAGACAACTTGCGGCAGCATTTGTTCTCGGAGCGAGCGGTGCACAGCTTGGAACCTGTCTGCTTGTCAGTGAGGAGTGCCCAATCCATGACAATTATAAACAGGCAGTCATCAAGGCAAAAGATAATGGAACAATTGTAACTGGAAGAATTAGTGGAACACCAGTGCGAATCCTCAAAAACAAAATGGCGAGAGAATATGTCAGACGTGAAAAAGAGGGAGCAGATGTCATGGAACTGGAAAAATTCACACTTGGCTCATTGCGCCGCGCAGTATTTGATGGAGATACCGTAACAGGTTCTCTGATGGCAGGTCAGACATCCGGACAGTTGCATGAGATTCGTCCGTTAAAAGAAATCTTTGAGACAATGTGGAGACAGGCAAAGGAGGGTCTGACCCCGTTAGATACTCCTAACGGGGTCAGACCCCAGGTGGAAAAATGTTGAAATTAGGAAATAGAGAGTTGGAAATTCCAATCATTCAGGGTGGAATGGGAGTTGGAGTTTCGCTGGGAAATCTTGCAGGTACCGTGGCAGGATGTGGAGCAATGGGAGTTATTAGTACAGTCAATGCCGGATATAGAGAAGATGACTTTGAGAAAAATCCCATTCAGGCAAACGTTCGGGCACTGAGACAGGAAATAAAAAAGGCGTTGGATATTGCAAAAGGAAAAGGGATTGTGGCAATCAATGCTATGGTGGCGGTAAATCGCTATGAAGAGAGCGTGAAAGCTGCAATTGATGCCGGCGTTCAGGCTGTAATTTCAGGAGCGGGACTTCCGCTTGCACTTCCAAAACTGACAAAGGGAACGGAATGTATGGCCGCACCGATTGTATCAAGTGGGAAGGCGGCGAGTGTGATATGTAAGAACTGGGACAGGAAATATGGAGTTGCACCAGATTTTGTAGTCATTGAGGGACCGGAGGCAGGAGGTCATCTGGGATTTTCGAGAGAACAGATAGAAAATCACACAGCAAAGTCTGTCTATGATATTTTTCCGGAAGTCAAAGAGGCGATAGAACCTTATGAAGAAAAATATGACAGAGAAATTCCGGTATTTCTTGCAGGTGGAATTTTTGATGGAGCAGATATGGCAAAAGCAACCGATGCAGGAGCAAGTGGAGTACAGATGGCGACAAGATTTATTGCGACCACAGAATGTGATGCGTCAGAGGAGTATAAGCGTGTCATTGTGGACGCATCCGAGGATGATGTGACCATTATAAAAAGTCCGGTTGGCATGCCGGGAAGAGCACTGTTGACACCACTCATTCAGAAATTACAACAGGGAGAAAAATTTGCCCCAAAAATCTGTAATGACTGTTTAAAATCGTGTCCACATGGAACAAAGACACCGTACTGTATCAGCAGAGCACTGATAGAAGCGGTGAAAGGAAATGTCAGAGAGGGATTATTTTTTTGTGGTTCTAATGTTGGAAAGATTAAAAAAATTGTCAGCGTCAGAGAGTTAATAGATGAAATTGTATCAGAATGGAGGAAGAGCAGTTGAGCACAGCATTTTTATACGCAGGACAGGGAAGTCAGAAAGTCGGAATGGGACAGGATTTTTATGAGAAGTATGAGACATTTCGTGAGTTTTTAGACAGTCTGGAACTTTCGTTTGATTTAAAGAAAATGATGTTTGAGGATATGGATGGAAAACTGTCGCAGACCAGATATACACAGCCGTGTATGGCGGCGTTTGCGGCAGGTGTGACAAAATTATTGTTTGAACATGGAATTACACCGGATGAGACAATGGGATTGAGTCTTGGTGAGTATGGAGCACTTTATTGTGCAGGAGTGTTTGATGCAAAAACTTATGTAAAAATTACAGAATTTCGCGGAGCAGCAATGGAAGAGGCTGCCAAAAATCTTAGTTGTGAGATGAGCGCCATTCTCGGTGTCAAGTCGGAAGAAATAGAAAAAGTAATTGAGAATGATACAAGCGAGGGATATGTGACCATTTCGAACTACAACTGTCCTGAACAGTATGTAATCTGTGGGGACCGCAGTGCAGTAGAATCTGTGGAGACAATCTTAAA
>ONXS01000106.1 GCA_900321855.1 uncultured Eubacteriales bacterium
CAGAGTAGTAGAGATGACCGACATTTACAATCTCGATAGAGAGAAATGCAGCAGCCATAGGCGTTCCAAATAGAGAGGCAAAAGCAGCACTCATGCCGCACATAGTAATAATTTTTTTGTCATCTTCGTTTAGGCGAATCAATTTTCCAAAGTTGTGTCCAATACTTCCGCCGATTTGAAGTGCTGCACTCTCTCGACCGGCAGAACCACCAAACAGATGGGTGAGTACCGTGGCAATAATGATGAGAGGCGCTTTTATCAGAGGAATCTGTTCTCCTTTTGAAATAGATTCTAAAACCGCATTGGTACCTGTATCGTCCATAAAAGAAAAGGAGCGATACATAAAGTTGATAAACAGTCCGGCAACCGGAAGAATCAGGATAATATAGTCGTGAGATAAACGAAAATTGGTTGCATATTTGATTCCATAATAGAAACCGGTTCCAATCGCACCTACAAGGATTCCCATAAAGATTCCGAGAAAAATCCATTTAAATAGAGCGAGGAGGTTTTTCGTTACATCCCCAGTAGAGGTTTGAGGTACATCTGTATTTGAGTGTTCTTTTTCCATATGTCACACCTTTCTTTCTAAATTGTTTTTTATTTATTCAGAATCAAGCGAAGTAAAGCGGACATTCGCAATCCGCTCGCTAATCCCTCATAAATTTATTGATTACATGTAAAATTCCGTCCTCATCATTCGAGAGTGTGATAAAGTCGGCGGCATTTTTTACAAGTTCTTGGGCATTTTCCATAGCGACACCTAGACCTGCAACTTCAATCATAGAGATGTCATTAAAACCATCACCACAGCAAATCATCTCATCACTTGTAATACCAATGGTATTTAGCAGTTTTAACAGAGACTGTGCTTTGTCGACATTTTGAGGCATAATCTCAAGGAAGAATGGCTCTGAGTAGTAAATACTGAGCAGAGAATGATATTTTTTCTCAAGGTCTGCTTTTGCAAGTTCGAGAACTTCATGATTTGCAGGCATCAGACATTTATTTACCGGATAATCAAGGTATGAGACGAAATCGGGAACCTCCAGAATCTCAAGACCATTAATTTTTGCCTCCAATTTCAGGTAATCGTTCATGACATTTCCTGAGATAACTTTTCCGGTATCGTAACTGATGATACCGACATTATGTTTTACAGCTGTTTCATATAAATCCGGAATGACAGAAGGTGGAAGTGTTTTATTATACACAATTTCACCTGTTTTACAGTCTGTAATTTTTGCACCATTAAAGGAGAGAACATAGCCGCCGTATTTTGCAAGTTCTAACTCTGTGGCAAGAGGGGTGATACCGCTTGTTGGTCTGCCGGATGCAAGAACAACTTTGTAGCCGTCACGCTGAATCTCTAACAGCGCCTCTTTGGTCTTTGGGGAAATTTCTTTCTTTGAATTTGTCAGAGTTCCGTCTAAATCGAGAACAATAATTTTGTATTTCATGAATCATTTATCCTTTCGTTATAAAAAATAATATCTTGGTACAAATACATAAGAGATGTATTTGATAACGGGCAATATTGTGCTGAAATCAAAGAATATTGGACAGAAAATAACACTTCCAATAATCAGCAGCGGTATGATTGTGGCAAACACATATCTGTTCTTTATCAGTTTGTACAGAATAAAGAAATAGATGCTGCAAATCACAGAGTACACAAGCAGTCGGAGAATTTCTCTTATGATGCCCTCGCCCAGACCACAGACATACACTGCAATGAGTCCGGATACAGAGGCAAGTAGTGTGATGGAGAAAATTTCTGCCATTTTTGCCAGTGGTTTAAAAATTCCGGTAAAGGAATAGAAAATTTTATTCTGGTCATCTTTGTACAAATTCAGGACACCGATAAATGCTGCAAACATAATCAGCAGTGCAACTAATCCGCGAACAGATGCCAGAGTAAAAGAAGAGAGCAGAATAGAAGTGTCAATCTCTCCTTTTGAGGGGTTTACATAACGGAATGAAAAGGTTTCCTCACTGTTTAAATAATAGTTATAATTATTTTTTAACTCATCTAATGAATAGCCGGTTTTTTCCGGAGATGCCTTTCCGTCACTAAGCAGGTAGTCCGACATTTTATTGTAGGCATAGTCTTTAAAAAATTCTGAAAACAGATATTCACTGGTAATTCCAGATGCAATCGTGGAAGGAGAGGCATAAATTGTGACAAGATGTTTACATTTCGCCTTTGCCAGTTTTTCATTGAAATCTTTTGTGAAAACATATCCACATTCATAGGTTCCTGCCACGACTTTTCTTTTTAAAACAGATAAATCATCGCAGAGTTCAAAATGTACACTTTCATAGTTTTGTGTGAGATTGTCAGCAATCTCTTTTGCACTTCCGGAATTGTCCATCAGATAAAGTCCGACTTTTAAGGAGTTAGGGGCTTTTCCCTTTGTTGAGAGATTCAACAGATAACATAAAAGCGGAATCGAGATGAGCAATAGGATAAAAGAGAATTTTTTCAGGTTTCTCTTTATAAATAAAAGATTACATATAAGTAATTGTTTCATACATTTGCCCTCCTGTGATTCTTTTCAAAACTCCATCTGTTTTTTAATAGAATATTTGCTATGAAAATAATAAAAGTAAAAATCAGCAGATAGCCAAATTCTGAGAGATTCCATCCTTTTGTAAAAACATGGGAAATAATTCGAATCATATATGTGGTTGGAATCCATGCAGATAATTTTACGATGGACATTGGCAATAAATCCGATGGAATGAAACCACCAGACAAAAATGTACATACAACAGCAAATACAAATACAAATAAAATAGAGGTCTGCGCATCTTTAAAAAGCAGAGATGCGAGCAGTATGATTTGTGATACAAATAAAATCACAATCGAACTGCAGAGCAGAATATTTGTATAGCGCAAATGGATTGTGAGCACGTTCGTTGTATTTAATATCAGAAGAACAATTTCTGCAATTAGCAGTGTGAGCTGATATGTAATCCAAATAGCAATCGTATCGGTCATAATCTGTCCTGCCGCACCAATTCCGTTTTGTTTGAGTTTTACAGAGATTATGGACTTTGTGTTTTTTATTTTCAAAATAAAAATACATCCAAGCAGAAGTAAAATCATACTGATTGCACTACAGATGTAAAATGTTTTTAAATCAATTCCTGTCGATGAATTGATGATGTGTTTTTGAAATAATTTTCCGCGTGAAAGTGCATCTGTAATCAGGCTGGTATTAATGCTGTCGGTTGCCTGCTGTTCTTTGGAACGCATACCGATTGCTGAGTAATAATCATATTCTGTGTAAATTGCAGACTGTGCAGCTTTTAGAGAATTCTGTGCAGCAAGACTGATTTCTGTGAGTACCAGAGAGTACAAAGATGACTCATCTGAAAAATAGATGTCAATTGCATAGTTATCACCAGACATGATGCTGCCCATAAAGTTTTTTGGAATCACAACGGCTGCCACAGCTTTGTCAGATTTTACTTTCTGAATGGCATCTTTTTCTGGCAGCTCCTCAATATGGAAAAATGTGTTGATACTCTCTGATTGTGACAGTGAAGATACAATAATCGAAGTCAGGGGAGAGTTATCTTTGGAAGAAAATACGATAGACTTTTTCTCCACATCATTTGAGGCGTTGTTGAGTTTAGTCGCACAAAATATGACAATGACAGCAAATGCAGATAAAATCACAGTGCCAATCAGTATGGCGGGAATTAATTTGCAAAA
>ONXS01000104.1 GCA_900321855.1 uncultured Eubacteriales bacterium
AAAGATGGAAAAATTTTCAGTGAGATTAACAGGGGAACAGACCGCAGAAAAGAGTTTTTTGACAAAATTATTGATGTCGTTACATTGTTAGGTGGTGATTTAAATGACGCTCTTTAAACTTTCTATAAAAAATATCAAAAAAAGTATGAAAGATTATGCCATTTATTTCTTTACTCTGATTCTCGGAGTGGCAATCTTTTATGTGTTTAACTCGATTGACTCGCAGACGGCAATGATTCAAATGACAGGTTCGAGAAAGCAGATTTTAAAATTGATGACAACATCACTTTCAGCAGTCAGTGTGTTTGTGTCATTCGTACTTGGATTTTTAATTATTTATGCCTCTAGATTTCTGATGAAGAGAAGAAAAAAAGAATTCGGAGTCTATATGACTCTCGGAATGAGTAAGAGAAAAATCTCAACGATTTTATTTATTGAGACATTGATGATTGGAATCATATCTCTCGTGGTAGGACTTGTACTCGGAGTTGTGGCAAGTCAGGGAATGAGCGTGATTGTTGTAAATATGTTTGAGGCAGATATGACAAACTTTACATTTTCTTTCTCAGGAGATGCATGCTTAAAAACTCTTTTATACTTTGGAATTATGTATTTATTTGTGATGATTTTTAATGTCATCTCCGTGAGCAGAACAAAATTAATTGACTTATTACAGGCAGGAAGAAAGACGGAAGAAGTAAAACTCAAAAATCCGATTCTCTGTATCGTCATTTTTGTAATTGCAGCAGCAATGCTTGCAAGAGCTTATTATATGGTAACTGGCGGAGTAGAAAACTTTGTGTCAGAGAGCTATATTTTAAGACCAATTGGACTTGGTATCGTGGGAACATTCCTTGTATTCTGGTCATTATCAGGATTGATGATTCGAATTGTGATGTCTATGAAAAACTTCTATTACAGAAAGTTAAACAGCTTTACGATGAGACAGGTCAGCAGTAAGATTAACACAACCGTATTTTCAATGACGGTCATTTGCCTGATGTTGTTTATTACGATTTGTATACTTTCGAGTGCATTATCTCTGAAGAATGGAATGAATAGCGAAATCACAAAGGGCTATCCAAGAGATATTAGTTTGCAAAAGGGAGAGCGGGCAAGTGAGCTGTCTATTGATGAAGTGTACAAATCAATGGGTGTTGACACCTCAAAATATTTAAAGGACAGAATTGATTACGAAATTTATGAAGATGATGCTTTTACATTGAAAGAGTTTATGGGTGACAATTACGAACAGATGATTGCGGAGTATCCATATATGTCATATGATACGTCTGATACTCCGGAAAGTATTATTTCAGTGAGCGATTATAATAAACTGGCAGACTTATTTAAAAACAAAAAGGTTACACTAGAGAAGAACCAGTACGCAGTAGTCGCAGACTATCAGAATATGATGGAAATCAGAACCAATTATGCACTCAAAACCAAGAATGTAATTGTTGTCTTTGGGCAGGAGCTGACACCTGTTTCCGATAAATGTCTGAAGGGCAGCATCTATATGTCTAGCTCAAACAGTAATGCCGGAGTTATCGTTGTTCCAGATGAGATTGTAAAACATCAACGTGCAGTACAGACGAATTTAATTGCCAATTATATCGCAGACAGTGATGAGGAAAAGAAGGTGATTGACAGCAAATTCCGAATCGATGAAGAGGACGAAAACTATGAAGTTCTTCTTGAAAATGGAATTTTTGTGGACACAAAAATCGGTATAAAACAAAATGCTGTCGGACTTGGCGCAATCGTTACATTTATTGCGATTTACATGGGAATTATTTTCTTAATCAGCAGTGCAGCAATTCTGGCACTCAAGGAATTGTCAGAGAGTTCAGACAATGTGGAGAGATACCGTGCTCTTCGAAGAATTGGAGCAGATGAGAAAGATTTAAATAAGGCATTATTTGCACAGACTGGAATTTTCTTCCTCACACCATTACTTCTCGCAATTGTTCATTCTGTGTTTGGAATGAAGTTTGCTATGAAGATTTTGGAAAATCTCGGCAGAGTGGGATTGTGGGAATCTGTTATTATGACAGCCGTATTTTTAGTGATTATATATGGCGGATATTTTATCATCACCTATTTGTGCAGTAAGAGGATTATAAGAGAATAAAATTGTAAAAGAATAGAGAGAATAGAAAAACTCGTTTGCAAATACCATGTTTTCTATCATCAGATGAGAATAGCTGATGCAAAGACAGGTATGTGGCAAATGAGTTTTTTATTTTTATTTATTATAAAATTTCACAGCCAAACGGACAGGAGAATGAAAGCATCTTTTCAATCGTGTGATGGAGTAATTCTGCCTCCGGTGTTTTGGCAGCGGAATAATACATCTCTTTTCCCTCACGTCTGCTGACGACAAGTCCGGAAGTTTTTAATAATTTCAAGTGGTGCGATACGGCAGGACTGCTCATGTCTACCATTGCAGAGATGTTAATCACACACTCCTCGCAGTGACAGAGAATCCAGAAAATTCGAATTCTTGATGCGTCTCCTAATAATTTTAATATATCAGCGGCTGCCTGAAATTCTTCCACGCCGGGCATAGATTTGATTTTTTGTTCGGTATCAAAATTGTGATGATGTGGTAAATGTACTTCGTTCATGTTATCCTCCATAAATATTCCATACTCGCCTGTGAGTATGAATGTCTGATTTGGTCAGCGTTCGCTGACATACAATCTCTGCAAATCAATGTACATTCTCGCAGAGTATTTATATTTCATAATACATAAAAATCAGAAAAATATCAAGTTACAGAAACTGTTGAAACAGAAATGTGAGTAATTTTGTGATATTATGAGAAATTTATTTTTTGTTTACTGGATTATTTGAACAATATGAGATAGAATGTAAGCAAAAAATACGAAAAGAGGAAAAAAGATGTTGCTTTGGATAGGTGTATTGATTGCAGTAATGATTGCTGTTGCAGTTGGTATCTGTTATCTGATGAATCGCATTGGAAAAATTCAGATACTAGACCGAGTATGTGGTGAGAGAAAAAGACTAAAAAGACTGATTTCCCTGCTGGTTATTTTAGTAGTGGGAGGCGGAATTACGCTGTGCTTTGGATTTGTCAATACAATCATAGTTATGCTGCATTTAGTTGGTTTTCTGTTAATTTGGGATTTGATTTTAATGATTGCACAAAAAATCAGAAAGCAGAAATTTAAAAAGTATCATTCATGGATTCCTGCTGTTGCAACAACAGTCGTTTATCTTGGAATCGGCTGGTTTCTTGTCTTTCATGTGTGGGAGACAGATTATAGTTATAAAACTGAGAAACATACAGGAAACATCAGAGTGGTACAGTTTGCTGATTCTCATGTGGGAACGACCTTTGATGGCAAAGGGCTGAATAAATATGTAGATGAAATGAATAAAGAAAAACCAGATGTTGTGCTTATCACTGGTGATTTTGTAGATGATGGGACATCAAAACAGGATATGGAAGATGCCTGTGCGGCTGTTGGAAGATTAAATACAAAATATGGTGTATATTTTGTGTTTGGAAATCACGACAAAGGTTATTATGCAAAAGAGCGCCGTGGATATGACGGCAACGATTTGATTGCGGAACTGGAAAAAAATAATGTAAAAGTGCTGCAGGATGAGTCGGTGCTGATTGATGACAGGTTTTATATCATCGGAAGACAAGATGCCTCTGAGGAACAAAGTGGCGGCAGCAGGGCAAAAGCCTCTGACCTGACAAAAGACCTCGACTCAGAGAAATATATGATTATGATGGATCATCAGCCAAATGACTATGATGCAGAGGCAGAGTCAGGAGTTGACCTTGTGCTGTCCGGACATACACACGGTGGACAGATGCTGCCAATTACATTTATGGGCGAGCTGTTAAAAGCAAATGATGCCACATATGGGCAGAGCACAAGAAAAAATACGAACTTTATTGTCACATCCGGAATCTCAGACTGGGAGATTAAATTCAAGACAGGATGCAAATCGGAGTATGTTGTAATCGATATTAAAGGAAATAATGTATAAATATAAAATTTTTCTTTTAAAATTTGTATATGTGTGATAAAATAACTTGTCCGGGGGGATTTCTACCCGAAAAGAATATAGTTGTTAGATTTACAAAGGAGGACTCATAAGTTTTTGAATTTATAGACAAAAATAGATAAACATAGACAAATATCTTTCATGGTTTGGTTCAATATCTGTTGTAAATGTTATAAACAAATAGTTAATACTTGAAATACAAATATTTAAACTATATAATACATCTAATAAGTATGGTATTG
>ONXS01000103.1 GCA_900321855.1 uncultured Eubacteriales bacterium
TGTCTTTCTCTTTTCTGGATTAGCAGACAGCCAGCCTCTCATATTTCTAAGACACTGCATTACATCTATAGCAGGATATAGAGCTGACCATTCTTCTATATCTCTCTTTAGTATTGGCCACTCTTCTCCAGTATTTAGCTGTAATGTAATTACAGGCGGTTCTGCTGGCTGTTTTAAGCTTTCTTTTTCTTCCTGTACAGGTGCTTTTACTTCTACATTCATCTGTGGTTTCCTGTTTTTATTTGATTTCATCTGCTCACACATGAAATCATCTGAATATAAATGCATACAACTACTGTCATATTCTGGATACTTGCTATTATGTGCTCTGGCTGTCTGATGTTTCTTCCAGCTAACCATTTGCAATATTGGTTTTCCATCTGCCTCATAAAGAATCAATAATCCAGCACTCGCCAGTCTTTTCAGTATGTCTCTTATCTCCTTATCTGATATGTTTTTTAAAGGAAAGCAATGTCCCTTTACAATCTTAGGTCTTGCATCAAATCTGCCAAAATCGTCACAACTTACAATAAGGCGATAAAATGTAATCTCTTCCATTGGAGATAATTCCTCTATGTCTTCACTTCTGCATATGCTTTCCTTCAATATTCTGTTAGGCATAGTTATCGGCTCCTTTCATTCTGGAGTCTGCTAATGCAGACTCCAGAGTCATCTAGTAAATAACTTTACTTCCGTGTTCCGTCTTAATTACATCAACACTTTGAGTAAATCTCTCCTTCATCGTTGGATCATGTGTAATTGCCATAATCTTGATATCTTTGTATCTGTTCTGTATCGTCTCCAGTGAGTCACAATATGCCTGTACTCCATCACTATCAAGAAATGGTGGCTCATCAATAAACAACATGCCAAGCTGAACTCCTGCTGATGAGGACTTAATCTCTGATAATGCCAAGATAACCGACAGGGAAGATTTTACTTTTTCTCCTCCTGACTTACTCAGATAAGGAAGTGCAGTTTTTCCATATTCTTCGATAAAAATATCAAGTGATGTCTTTTCCTTACCATTCTTTTGTAATTTCTCCAGTCTGAACTCAACTCCCATCTTTCCACCTGTCATCTGACCAAGAATAGAATTGCACTTTAAGCATTTCATAATCTGCATTCTCTGAAGCATATTCCATCTGTTCTTTTCTCAGTAACTGAGCCTCTGAGACAAGTCTTTTTATAGTCTCCTGCTTCTGTTTCAGTGCACCTATCTTCTCCTGCTTATCTCTAATCACAGCCTGCAATCCACTTATTTCAAGATTATATTTTCTGACTTTCATCTTTAATTCTTCAATATTCCCAGCCTTTGCCTCTTCATTTTGAGCTTCTATCTCTTTTTCGCTAATGCTCTTCTTCAATTCTTCTAATTCTTCAAAAAGCTCTGTCAATCTCTCACTTGCTGTTTGATGTCTTTCTGTTGCCAGTGGAATTTCTTTTGCTTTATCTTCCCATAATGCCAATTCTTCCAGTTTCATTTTCAATTCGCTATATCTTTCAAAAGCATCTCTATATTCACTGATTTCAGTCTCATTATCCGAGATTTTGCATTTCATTTCATTCTCCTGCTCATGCAATACTTCCAGACTACTTGCCAAATGGCTGATATTCATCGATATCAACTCCATCTGATGCTCTCTATCTTCAAATTTTTTCAACTGTTCGGGAGCGTCCTTATACATCTGTACTTTCGTCTGATATTCGGTAAGTTTCTCCTGACTGAACTCATTTTCATTCAGTTTCTGTTCTGCATTTGATAACTCTTCCATAAGGGTTTCTATCTCTCTCTGCTGCACACTCTGATATTCTTCGATTTCAGCCTCAATGAGTGGATACTCTTCCTGTGCATTTCTCGCATCTTCCAAAAATTTACAAGTAGCATTATCCGTATTGGAGCAACCTGACTCCTGCATAAGAGCAATTCTCTTTAAAAGATCATTCCTAATCTGGTCTTTTCTCTGCAACTCCTGTTTCACAGTCTGCTGTTTGCTTACCAATGAGTATCTCTTTCGCTCCACATCGGCACTATCCGTTATCCATGTCATTCTTAAATTGGTTAAGTTTCTGACCAACTCAGTAAATTTTTCATATTGTGCTACATTGTCCCTAAGTTCTGATTCATCTACCGGCATTGCAAGTGCTGACTTTTTATCCTGTTCTGCCTTCAGATTATTCTCTATTCTCTTAATCTGTTTTATGATATCTTCTAACTTCTGAGCTAACTCAAGTCCTTCCTGTTGCTTTTGTGTGTATAATACTGCCTTTCCTTTGCTCTCATTAACTAATAAGAGCATATCATTGTATTCTTTTACCTTATCTTCAATCATAGATTTCTGTTCCAATACAACAGAAGCACTCTGGACTATCTTTGACTGTTTATTCATAGCCTGTAATACACTAAGTTTCTTATTTGTCAAATTTGCCAGTTCCTGTTTTAATTTTACGGCTCGGTTCATCGCCTCTGCCTGTGCTGTCAATGCCAAATTATAATCATCTCTTTTCTTTGTCTTTATCTCCAGAGACAACTCTGTAATCTCTGTCTCCTTAATCCCAATCTCCTGCATTAATGCCTTGTTTTTTGATCCAGATTCTTTTGCATAATCTGCACATATTTTTTCCATTGACTGATAAACAGATAATCCCAAGAGAGTACCCAATACTTCAACTCTTTCCTCTGGTTTTGCCTGTAAAAATAATCCGTACTGATCCTGCATAATCAGTGCACATGACTTAAAAGTCATACTGTCCATTCCCACGATATTTAATATCTCCTGCTGAGTATCGATCACTTTTTCTCTCGAACGGTCTTCCCACTGACCAAGTACATATTCAGATACATTCAATGTAGGTCTTCCAGATTTTGTACGGGTTCGCACCACGCGATATGTCTTATCTCCGATTTTAAAAGTAAAACTGATAGACCCTGATCTCGCAGACTCATCGTTTCTTATCCAACCAGTTTTTTCTCCTTCACGTGGCTCTTCGTACAGACAGTCAATAATAGCGTCCATAAACAGAGAACTCTTACCTGCTCCGTTCTGACCATTAATGGTACAAAAACTAATATCATCAAAATTGAACGTCTCCTCCGCATAATTTCGGTAATTATTGACGGAAATCTCAACCGGTATAAATGCTCCGTTATGCATGACTGATGTCATATCCGCCTCTGCTTTCGCAATCACTGGTCTTGCTCTTGATACAAGATTTTCAATTTTATCTTCGGACAACTGCTTCTCTTCCAAATAATTTCTAAGATTTGTTTCTGGATCCGTTGTTTCATTGAGGACTTCTCTATTTGCCGCCTCCACTACTTTCTGTGGAAGTATTTCTGACACCATAAAAGCTCCATCATCTAATAATGCTTTTTCTAGCATCTTTTTGTTCAGTGCTTTGTTATGATCCGCACTGCACTCATAATGCACTCTTACAATTTTGTCTTTTATATCACCATCACCGTCTGCAAATATCCAATTTCTCATGGCAACCTCTTTTATATTGCCTTCATTAATCATCTGGATATCATCATCATTGAGTTCGATTGTTTTAAATTTACGAATTGGTGTTTCACAGAACTCTGAATGTATATCTCCTAATAATTCATCAAATATATATAACCAGAAACCTCTCTCTTGACCTTCATCATTAAAATTCAGTGCATTGATTGCTCCAGAATAATATGTATTTTTTAATCCTACCAACTGCTGCGGTCTATGAATGTGACCAAGTGCTACCAAGTCAAAGTCTGCTGCAAGTAAAGTCTCTCTTGGGATTACTGGTTCAAACTGATTTAACATCATAATCTGGCCACTCTCTGTATTGGCTCCCGGAATGGTGTAATGACTCATCAACACCGACTTATTCAAAGGATCACACTGAGACTTTAATCCCATTACTATGTTACTGAGTTCATTTGTAAATATTTCATTTTCTTCCTCTTTTGAAATGCCCGGAAACTTAGCACGAAATACTCCACGGTCAAATCCCGGTAACACTGCAATATCCACATCTTCCAACTTTACTACCATAGGACTATCCACAACATACACATTCGGAATGTGGGTAAATATTTCTCTTAATACTTTAAACTGCCCTTCTCCGTCATGGTTTGGAGTTCCTCTCATAATCACTACATTTCCAGATACTTTTGAAAGTTCTGTAATATAGCCTGCTGCTGTCACAATTTCCTCGCAGCATCTGTTTGACCAGGACAATCCTACATGGAACATATCTCCACTAAATGTAACAATATCCGGTCTCTGCTCCTTTGCCACTCTAAGCAATTCATCAAGACATCTCTTTGTATCCTCTGTTCTCAAATTAATTCCATTAACCTCTGGGCTCTTGAATGTGCCCAGGTGCCAATCTGCTGTGTGAAGAATTTTTATACTCATAATTATCTTGCTCCTTTCTGACATTTCATACATAACGGTCTTCCGTATTTGCCTATTGAATATTCGAATACTCTCTCATTGATTGTTGTTCCACACTCATCACATATGAATCCCTCCGCCTGCTCTGATGATGTATCTTTGATTACCTGCTGATTTTCGGGTTCATAAGGCTGTGCGGCTTGTCCTGCAACCTCATATTCCTCTTCCTGAAACACATCACTAGCAAATGCTGGATTATCAAGATTTGCTTCCACATCAAATGTTTCTGCAGTCTGCGGAATTGTTGTAAAAGTTTGTGAATGATCAACTACTGGAATATTTGCAGAGCCGAAAATATTTCCCATTGAATTCATCCCCTGCTGCAACATTGCCTGTCGTACCGATGCGTCTGTATAATCCGGTGAAAATGCCACTGTAGGAACAGCAAATGGCTTTGTTAATTCGTTGATGGTATATGTACCTTTAATACCGAGTAAGGCTCTGATAACTCTGAGTATCGCTCCTGTCTGTGCTTTTTCCGGAGCTGTTTTTCTCAATAATGTCATATTAACTAAGATTGAACGCTCAATATATTTATCTCTGTCACAGTCTGTAATCACATAATATTTAAGTGGCTTTCCCCAGCGGTCTTTTTCATCTGGACTTGTTTTCCACTCGCCTTTAAACATTTTTGCGGCTTCCGTAGCAGCTCTCCAGTCCTTTATGCCGAGGATTGATTTATCCATGAAATCCAATCTATATTTAGCTTCCTCATCATCTAAATTCACTGTTTTAGAATCTGCATGTGTTTTATAGCTTCCGTCTGGAAGTCTTACTGCTCCAAATGCCTTACCTTCATAGGTATTTGCATTGATTCTATTCACTTTCGTATATTCTGGGTGGAACTGAATTCCGGCAGTTGTTGCCAGTTTCATTAGTAATGGTTTTGCCGGAGAATATACATCTTCATAAATAGCCTTTCCATTCTGATCTTCTCCAACTTTAGAAGCTCCAACTTTAAAGATGTCTCCTGAACTTGGTGAGGTGTCAGCTACTACCTCCATCACCGTACACTTATAAAAGGGGTTAATCTGTAACGATGTTGCTGAGGGAATCAGCAGATTACAGTTTTGATACTTAGCCTGAATTTCGGCTAAAGAATTTCTAGAATTTGTCATATTTTTTACCTCCATATTGTAATTTTTTTTAAATATATATTGAAATTTCAGATAGAATTTGCTACAATATGGGTAGTTTCTTGGGCGTCTACATAGTTTTCTATGTGGGCGCTCTTTTCCATATCGTCCATTCTATAATTTATTAACTTGCAGAAATCCAATGTTACTTTTGATAATGTCAGGCTAATCACATATCCTCTGACTAAATCCTCCAGGTACCAACGTTCCAGGATAACTTCTCTTTTTTCTCTCTCATAAATATCCGCCTGTTTTCTTCTTGCATACTCTAGTGCTTTCTCAAACAGATTTTTGTCTATGTTCTCACCTATCAACATCTCGATTTCTCTTTTTGTTACTATTTCTGATTTTCTCATTCAAATCCTCCTCAATATTTTCTGCCACAATCGTTATTGTTCTGTACGCAACATAAGCAGCTACCGGGATAACAACATATTCGCCGCCAATCGCATCATATCCTCGCTCTGCATAAGCAATCTCAAATGCACACTGTGTTGCTAAGTATGTAATCGTCAATGTGTATGCAATAATTACGATGTTCTTAATAATTTTCCACTTTTTCATTCCTTACTCACCACCTTATCTGTGTAAAAATAATGGTCTCCATGCTGATATAAATATTCCAGATAATCCGTATGCCAATTCGACTGGCTCCTGCTCTCAAAGTAAAGTGCTCCGCCGCTAATATCTTCACTCGCATTCATAATCAACTGCGCTGCCTGGTAACATTCCTGATCAGGCTCTACCCTGTCAAATCTTCCGTCCGAAATCGGACTAAACTGTTTTGGTTGATAGATTACCGCCTCTATGGTGTCTGGAAAACGCTCTGACTTCACCCTGTTCATCACAACCTGTATGACCAGTTCTTTGCCTTTGATATCCTGATTTTCCGCTTCAGCCATAGCTATCTTTGCTAAAAGATAAATATCTCTGCCTTTTGCCTTCTCCGGTATTTGCTTTGCCTCATGTTCTTTACTGATAGTCACTTCAGTCTGAGTATTCTCAGCCTCATTCATTGATGTATTATCTGCATTAGCAACATCGTTTGTGTGCATAATTTCAACGGATTCTACTTCTAGTTTTGGCTGTGGTCTTTCGCAATAAGCGATAAAAACCACTGCAAATAACATCAATACAACCCAAATACTATATAGCGATTTTTCTCTCATATGCGCTCACCTCCATATCAAGAAAATTAAATTTAAGCTGACCTGTATGTTTCTCTACTTCTGTCAATTTCTGAAAATAGTTCTGTCGTTCTTCTCTCTCCTGTACACAATCACATACCTCTCCAAAATCAAGAGAACAGCCACATCGTGAACAGGTTGCATATCTTGCCATAGTAAACCTCCTAAAAAATATAAATTTGTTTGTGGGCCGGACTGCTCGCC
>ONXS01000101.1 GCA_900321855.1 uncultured Eubacteriales bacterium
ATTTGCAGCCACTTATCTCTCAGAAACTTTCCAAATTTCATACCAGCATATACCCCTGTCCTTTTTTCGTCTCTATCGCATTTTCACACCCCAGTTTGGCAAGTTTTCCTCTGAGTCTTGAAACATTGACTGTCAATGTATTTTCATTCACATATTCTGCATTATTCCAGAGTTCTGTCATAATATCATCTCTAGATACAATCGTCTCCACACGATGTAAGAGCATCTGAAAGATAATCATCTCATTTTTTGTGAGTTCCACACTCTCATCTCCCCTGCTCAACACTCCCTTTCCAGAATATACGGTAATATCTTTGTATGTAAGACTGTCTGATGTGCGGTTTGCTCTCTTTAAAACGGCAGAAATTCTTAGCAACAGCAATGTCGGATTGTAAGGCTTTGTGATATAATCATCTGCACCATAACTCATAGCGAGCACCTCATCAATCTCCGTATTTTTACTCGTCACCATGATGACTGGAACGTCTGATTTTTTCCTCAAATTCTGTAATACTTGCTGACCGTTTAAAAAAGGAATATTGATGTCAAGCAAAACTAAATTCGGTGAACTTTCTATGATATGTTCTACGGTATGTTCAAACTCTTCCAGTATGACTGCCTCATATCCACTTCCGTCAAGGAGTTCTTTCAGTTCGTGGCTAATGGTCATGTCATCTTCTATAATTAATATTTTTTCCATCTATGTGCTCTCCTAATCTATATCTTTTACATACAGCTTATATATTTTTTCAACTAAAACTCACTATTTCATATAACATAACACATTTTCATGGTTTTTAAAATAAACTTTTATCACTGTATTAACAGGATTCACTCCATAAATCACTTTGTGCTTATTTTGGAGTGAACTTCCTCAAGGCTCCTTTGGGGCTCATTCACTCCACAAATCCTATTTTTCTCGCTTTGGAGTGAACTCCACTATGACTTCACTGGCGCTCATTCACTCCACAAATCATATTTTTCTCGCTTTGGAGTGAACTTCCTCAAGGCTCCTTTGGCGCCCATTCACTCCACAAGTCATATTTTTCTCGTTTTAGAGTGAACTCCACGATGACTTCACCAGCGTCCATTCACTCCACAAATCATATTTCTCTCACTTTGGTATGAACTATCTCACAGTTCTATTTACCCCAGCGCCACATCTAACACCATCATCAGGGTAAATCCAGCGGTAAAAGCGATAGTTCCAGTATTGGAATGTGGTTCTTCTGACATTTCCGGAATCAATTCTTCCACTACGACATAAATCATGGCTCCTGCCGCAAATCCAAGTAAATATGGCAGAACGGGTGTCATCATTTTCGCCAGTGCAATTGTAACGAGAGCTCCAATCGGTTCCACAATTCCTGACAAAATTCCATAGACACTTGCCTTGATTCTCCCTGTACCTGATGCTCTGAGGGGAATGGATATAATTGCTCCCTCTGGAAAATTTTGAATTGCAATGCCAATCGCAAGCACCAATGCTGCTGAAAATGTAATTCCCTTGTTTCCAGACAGCCAGCCGGCTGCCACAACTCCAACTGCCATTCCCTCTGGTATGTTGTGCAGTGTCACTGCGAGCACCAGTTTTGTTGTTTTCGAAAAGGAAGATTTCAACCCCTCCGGCTCCTCACTGTTTCGGTGCAGGTGAGGTACTACAATATCCAACGCAAGCAAAAACAAAATTCCAATCCAAAATCCAGCCGTTGCGGGCAACACAGACCATTTTCCCATATCTTTTGCCTGCTCCATAGACGGAATCAACAAACTCCAGATAGAGGCTGCAACCATCACTCCGGCTGCAAATCCTGTCAATATTCTCTCCATATTTTTGTTCAGTTCATTTTTGATAAACAGTGCCATCATAGCACCGAGTGAAGTTCCAAGAAATGGAATCCACACACAAAGCTGTACATTTAAATTCATATATATCACACCTCATTTCTATTTTCATCATATTTTATATTTGCGCATTTTATATCTACGCATTTTATATCTACGCATTTTATATCTACGCAACCGTTAAGTAAGCCTCAGTAATAACTTGTTTATAATCTCCTAGTTCCCATTTTATATCTACGCAACCGTTAAGTAAGCCTGACAATTTCAAACCTTATTCAAATTATTTCTCCTAAATTTCTCAATTCTATTCTCTTTCCCCAAAAACAAAATACCCCCAAAAATAAAATACCCCTAAAAGGGCAAAAGCCCCTAAAAAAGCAGGAAACTTTTTCAGAGGCTATAAAAAGTATGTATGTAATTATCTGAAACTTTTATAAGATGAAGGATGTTTGTTCCAAATAATTATGGCAAATTGTAATAATTCAGAACCAAGCGATTTCAATATAATTTTGAGCGTCAAGCTTGCTCGTAAGAGCAGAATTTTACTTGAAATCATATGGTAAAAACCACAGTGAGGAAATGCAAAGCATTTTCGAACTTGGCTCTGAATCGTTATGGTAAATGAATAAAAATATCTAGCTGAGAGCTTTTCCAAGTGCGAGACATTCCGCTGGGTCTTCCGGCGCACCGTTGCAGATGACGCAATCAGACACAAGGTTTGCGCCTTTTGCGAGACACAGGCTCTCCCAGTCTCTCATCCACTCACCGTCTCCCCAGCCATAAGAACCAAACAGTGCGATTTTCTTACCACTTAATTTCGGCTCTACTTCATCAAACATTGGCTGAAACTCTGACTCTTCTAACTGTTCTGCTCCCATAGAAGGACATCCAAATGCTACCGCATCAAATCCATCCATGAGATTTGCGCCAAACTCTGCGGATGTAAATACACTCACATCTGCACCCGCTTCTTTGGCACCCTGTTCTATGTACGCAGCCATGGCTGCTGTGTTTCCTGTTCCACTCCAGTATACTACTGCTACTTTACTCATATCAGACCTGCTTTCTAATGTCTTATACAGCTACCGTGAGCTGTGTCACCGACATTCCATTTAAAAATTTTTGAATATAACATTCTTTGCAGACATCATATTCCTCAAATAATTTTCTCATCTTGCTCTCATTTTCATACACTTTCCAATGACCACAAAATAAGAAATCCTTGCCTGTATGTTCAATAAAACCCTTTACGTCACAATATGGGTATCCGAGAAAAATCCCGATTTCATGTGGAAAAGTTGAACTGAGTTCAATTCTCTCACTTAGTTTATCAAGAATATCCTCCGTATTGGTATTCCTGTATCCACATTGATATAAGAGTTCCCACACCAAACGATTATTTAGAATTTCTTCTAGCTGTTTTTTTCGATAAACATAAATCAACGCTCTTCCGCTTTTGTTTGTCAGAATTTTAGCAAATACTCCTTTTGCGTTACAGGAACTATTTAATTTTCTCACTTCTCTCTCAAGGGCGTATTTATCTTGATAGAGAATTCCGAAAAGGTTGGCACTTTTAATTCCTGCAAGAGTTGGTGAACAATACTCAATCATATGTTTTTCCCATTTATCACTAAAATTCTTGAACCCTATTTCACAGTCGAAACAGGAGATACAATGATGGTTGCTATTTGAATTTAAACTTTTCACGGCTGCATTTCCTCATTTCATCTATCTTCTTTTCATTTAGTGTGTCCGTATTCTGTACCATTTATTCACAGGGTAAAGTAGACTCTTTACGCCTTAGATGTGATGGATTGCTTATCTGCGTTCAAAATACTTCTCATACAGTTTAGTTAGTTATCTCTAACTCTTAGTTTAAAAAATATCGGACCCCGTCCGTCCGTTATATCTACCTCAAGTTAGTTATTTCTAACTTCTGTTATAGAATACCTTTTTTTATGATTATTGTCAAGCATTTTTTTCATAAAATTATATTTTCAAAATCTCTTATATATTGTATACTAAACCTATTAATATATAGGAGGTATTTCAATGAATACTTATAGTTTAGGAACAAAGGCAGTACAGGCTGGCTATCGCCCGGGAAATGGTGAACCAAGACAGGTTCCTATCATCCAGTCTACTACTTTTAAATATGATACAAGTGAAGATATGGGCAAATTATTTGATCTTGAGGCATCTGGATATTTCTATTCCAGACTTCAAAATCCAACCAATGACTATATTGCTGCAAAAATCGCAGAATTGGAGGGTGGTTCTGCTGCTATGCTCACCTCTTCCGGTCAGGCTGCCTCTTTTATGGCAATCTTTAATATCTGTGAATGTGGAGATCATATTGTTGCATCATCTTCTATCTACGGTGGAACCTTCAATCTGATTTCTGTCACTCTTGCTAAAATGGGAATTACTTCTACCTTTGTAAGTCCAGACAGCACAGAGGAAGAATTACATGCAGCATTTCAGGAAAATACAAAACTTGTATTTGGCGAGACAATCGCAAACCCTGCACTCACTGTATTAGACATTGAGAAATTCGCAAAGGTTGCCCATGAACACGGCGTTCCACTTATGGTTGATAACACATTCCCTACACCAATCAACTGCCGCCCAATTGAATGGGGAGCAGATATTGTGACTCACTCTACCACAAAGTACATGGACGGACACGGCGCTGCCCTCGGTGGAGCAATCGTAGACGCAGGCAAATTTGACTGGCTGGCTCACGCTGACAAATATCCGGGACTGTGTACTCCTGATGAGTCTTATCACGGTATTGTCTATGCCGAGAAATTTGGCAAAGAGGGGGCTTTCATCACAAAGTGTACATCACAGCTCATGAGAGATTTCGGCTGCATGCAGTCTCCACAGAACGCATTTATCTTAAATCTCGGTCTTGAGTCACTCCATGTCCGTATGCCAAGACACGTTGAAAATGGACAGGCAGTTGCAGAATTTTTAGAAACTCAGCCACAGGTTGAATTTGTCAACTATCCTGGACTTCCTTCTAATAAATATTACGAAATCGCACAGAAATATATGCCAAACGGT
>ONXS01000100.1 GCA_900321855.1 uncultured Eubacteriales bacterium
TTCTTCTGTACCTCTTTGTTGAAAGGTTTTACTGTCTTACCAAACTCACCCATTAATACTTTCTTAGACTCTTTTGTTACCATCTTGTAACGCTCACCCTGTAATACGTTTAATACAGCCTGTGTACCAACAATCTGTGATGAAGGTGTAACAAGTGGTGGCTCACCAAAGTCTTTTCTTACTCTTGGGATTTCCTCAAGAACATCGTAGTATTTGTCTTCTGCATTTGCCTCTTTTAACTGAGAAACAAGGTTTGATAACATACCACCTGGTACCTGATATAACAATGTCTTGATGTTTACGCCTAATACCTTTGGATTTAATAATCCGCTCTCGATAGCCTCTTCTCTCATTGGTCTGAAGTAATCTGCAATCTCAGCTAACTGTGTCTGATCAAGACCTGTGTCGTACTGTGTACCCTTAAATGTCTCAACCATAACTTCTGTAGCAGGCTGACTTGTTCCCATTGAGAATGGAGAAATTGCTGTATCAATCACATCACATCCAGCTTCTACTGCTTTTAAGTATGTCATTGCAGCAACACCTGATGTATAGTGTGTATGAAGCTGAATTGGAAGTTTTGTTCCAGCCTTTAATGCCTGTACAAGCTCTGTAGCTTTGTATGGAAGTAAAAGACCTGCCATATCTTTGATACAGATAGAGTCTGCACCCATCTCTTCAATCTGTTTTGCTGTCTTTTTCCAGTAGTCAAGTGTATAAGCATCGCCAAGTGTGTAAGAAAGGGCAATCTGAGCATGTCCTCCCTCTTTCTTAGCTGCATTTACTGCTGTCTTTAAGTTTGCAAGATCGTTGAAACAGTCAAAAATACGGATGATGTCGATACCATTTGCAAGTGATTTCTGAACAAAATATTCAACAACATCATCTGCATAGTGGTTATATCCTAAGATGTTCTGTCCTCTGAATAACATCTGTAATTTTGTATTCTTAAATCCATCTCTTAACTTTCTAAGTCTTTCCCATGGATCTTCTTTTAAAAATCTGAGTGAAGCATCAAATGTTGCACCACCCCAGCACTCTACGGAATGATAACCAATCTGATCCATTTTCTCAACGATTGGTAACATCTGCTCTGTTGTCATTCTTGTTGCGATAAGTGACTGATGAGCATCACGGAGAACTGTCTCTGTAATTCCTATCGGTTTCTTAACCTGATCTGCCATTTTTATTACCTGTCCTTTCTAAATAATCTCTATTATACTCCAAAGATTGCCATAAATGTACCTGCTGCTACTGCAGTACCAATAACACCGGCAACATTTGGTCCCATCGCATGCATAAGCAAGAAGTTGGATGGATCTGCCTCTGCACCAACTTTCTGTGATACTCTGGCTGCCATTGGAACGGCAGAAACGCCTGCTGAACCAATCAAAGGATTAATCTTACCTTTTGTAATCACACACATAAGTTTACCAATTAATGTACCTGCTGCTGTACCAAAAATAAATGCTACAAGTCCTAATACTACGATTTTAATTGTATCCATATTTAAGAATGCCTCAGCAGATGTTGTAGCACCTACAGATGTACCAAGTAAGATAACTACGATATACATAAGTGCATTTGAAGCAGTCTCTGTCAACTGTTTTACAACGCCACACTCTCTAAATAAGTTACCAAGCATCAGCATACCAATCAATGGTGCTGTTGTTGGAAGAATTAAACATACAACAATTGTGATAACGATTGGGAATAAAATCTTCTCAAGTTTTGATACAGGTCTTAACTGCTGCATCTTAATCTCGCGCTCTTTCTTTGTTGTAAGCAATTTCATAACTGGTGGCTGAATAATTGGAACCAGTGACATATAAGAATATGCTGCCACGGCAATTGGTCCCATGAGTGCAGTCTGTCCAAGTTTACCGGCAAGGAAAATTGATGTAGGTCCATCAGCTCCACCGATAATTGAGATAGCTGCTGCTGCCTTGTCTCCAAAGCCTAAGAAAATTGCAAGGAAATATGCAATATAAATACCAAACTGAGCTGCTGCTCCAAGTAAGAAACATACCGGATTGGCAATCAGTGGTCCAAAGTCTGTCATAGCTCCAACACCTAAGAAAATAAGCGAAGGAAGAATACTCCATTCATCAAGTAAATAGAAGTAATGTAACAGACCTCCTACTCCATTGTCTGCATCTTTAATTGCCAGTGTAATATCTGGATAAATATTAACCAGTAACATACCAAACGCAATAGGAACAAGCAACAGAGGTTCAAATTCGTGTGCTATTGCAAGATATAAGAAAAATAATGCAACTAAAATCATTACATAATTACCAACTGTAAGATTAAAGAATGCCGTCTGATGCAATAGATTTCCAAGTGTATCAACAATGTTACCCATTGTAAAGCCTCCTGTTCATTCCTAAATTAGTTGATTGATCCTAATACTGCACCAGCTTCTACGCTTGCACCCTCATTAACATCAATACTTGCAATTGTTCCAGCTTCTGGAGCTACGATTTCGTTTTCCATCTTCATAGCTTCAAGAATCATAACTACATCACCTTTTGCAACTGACTGTCCGGCTTTTACCTTTACAGATAAAATTTTACCAGGCATTGGAGCTGTGATTTTTACTTTTCCAGCTCCCGCTGAAGCCTTTGGAGCAGAAGGTGCTGCCTTTGGAGCAGAAACTGGAGCTGCTGCTGTCGATGTACCAGCGCCTGTCTCTTCTACTTCAACATCATATACGTTTCCGTTTACTGTAATTCTATAATTTTTCATTTTACATACCTGCCTATATGATAGGCGTTCCTTTCTTTATCTTTTATTCCATTTACTGTTTGATACTCTCTTGATAGAACGAACTACAAATCCATCTCCACTCGCACCCTGACTTGCCTCGTACTGTGCAATTGCTGCTGTGATAACCGCTACAAGTTCTGTATCATCTTCTACATTTTCAGCGACAACACTCTGACTCTTTTCAACGACCACATCATCTGTCTTTTTCGAGCGATTTTTCAACTTCTTGTCAAGAATGTTGATAAATTTAAATAATGAAATCACTACACTTAAAAATGCCAGCATTACAATAACAACTCCCATACCTGTTATTGTATTAATTCCGGCTTTTCCCATCTTCTCGCCCATTGAATAATTTGGCTCAAATGTGATAGCTGTAGGAATGATGTCACCTAAAGTTGATTCTTCATATTTGAAAGTTGCTTTTACATCACGTTTTTCAAATTTTAAATTCAGTGTAAATGTAGCTGCTTTTTTTGTTGTGTTCACACTATATTTATAATGTCCCTGCTCATCTACATCAAAACCTAAAAATTCACCACACTCATCTACTATGTTCTCAAACTGGTCTACGCCATTCGAGATTGTCTTATAATCGCTGTCAAGATTCTCATATGCCTTTAAGCTAAGTAAAAATTCATTTTTCGATGCAGTGTCATCTGAATTCATTGCAAAATCAGCATACTGTGAAATGTGTGAAACTGTACTATTTAAAAGCTGCTCTTCACTGTACTCTGTGTATTTAAATTCAGGTTTTACATCTTTACTTTTTCCACATCCTGCAAGTACGAATGTAAGGGTAAGAATAGATACAAGTAATAATAATTTTTTAATATTCTTCATATTCTTCACCTCTTAAACTGTGCCATGTTTCTTAAATGGTTTTTCTTCCCTCTTTGTAAATAACATCTCAAGAGCGCCAATGAGATACTTTCTTGTATCCTCTGGATTGATTACAGTATCTACATATCCTCTGCCTGCTGCTGAGTTTACACTTAACTGTAACTCATCATATGCTGCCGCTTTCTCAGAAATTGTATCAACTGCTTTCTTAGATTTTGCAATCTCATCTGCATAAATAATCTTAACTGCTGATTCTGAATTCATCATACCAATCTTTGAATCTGGCCATGCATAAACCACATCTGCACCTAAGCCCTTGCTGTTCATAGTTACATAAGCACTGCCAAAAGCATTTCCGGCAACAACATTTACCTTAGGAACAGTCGCATTTGCAAATGCATATGTGAGTTTTGCTGCTGCCTTTGCAATCACTTTCTCCTCGTCCATTGTTGTCTCAAAACCTGTCACATTTGTAAATGTAACAACTGGAAGATCAAATGCGTCACAGAATTTTACTGTCTCTTCTGCTTTTGCACAACCCTCTGCTGTTAATAAATCAGAATTATTTGCAACAACGCCAACTGTACTTCCATTTAACTTGATAAGACCAGTAACAACATCTGTTGCATAATCTTTCTTTGTCTCAAAAAATACATTGTTATCTGCAACTGTCTGAATAAGTGAAGGCATATCATTGATAAATCCATCTAAATCAGGACATGCTCTGTTTGCATCATCTGTGCACTCATCATCTAAAGCACTCTCTTCATAATTACCTGGTAACATATCAATAAGTGTTCGAATCTGTGCAAGCACTTCGTCCTCACTTGCTGTAACGTCAACATTTGCTGTATTCTTGCTCTGGAATTCACTCGATGCAGTGTCACATTTCTCTGTGCTGTTTCCGTCAATCGTATTTGGTGAATTCACAAATAATTTTGCATTATCTGCCATAAATGTAAAATCGGATAACTGACTTAAAATTGAAAGTCCGCCACCACAATTTCCAAATACTGCTGTAATCTGTGGAATAATTCCTGAGGCAACTGCCTTCTTTAAATAAATCTCTCCAAACGCATTTAACGCATCTGTAGCTTCCTCAAGTCTTAAACCTGCGCAATCTACAAGTCCAATCACAGGTGCACCCATTTTCACTGCCATATCATAAATTCTGGCAATTTTCTTTGCATGCATCTCTCCTACTGAACCACCTAAAACTGTTGCGTCCTGGCTGTAAACATAAACTAAAGCATTGTTTATTGTTCCATAACCTGTAATAACGCCATCTGCAGGAGTTTCTTTTTTTGCCAAGTTGAAATCTGTACTTCTTGCTTTTACAAGACTTCCAATTTCAACAAAACTGCTATCATCAAGTAAAGCTTGAATTCTGTTACCTGCTGATACATTTGATGTTGTACTCATCTTCTAAACCTCCATTTT
>ONXS01000123.1 GCA_900321855.1 uncultured Eubacteriales bacterium
TAAAGAGGTGGAAATATGAAAACAAATGATAGAGCACTCACAGACTTAATGAAAGCTGTAGATAATGGTTCTGCGCAGCTCCCTGATTTTCAAAGGGGCTGGGTATGGGATGATGGACGTATCAAAGCGTTAATACTAAGTGTAATACATAATTTCCCTGTAGGTGCAGCTATGTTCTTGGAATATGGAAATGAAAGCATCCATTTTAAGCATAAACCCATAGAAGGGTCTGATGCCAATCCCGACACAAAACCGGATGAGCTAATTCTTGATGGACAGCAGAGGCTAACATCTCTTTATAACGCTCTTTATAGCAAACATCCTGTTCGTACAAAAACTGACAAGGGTAAGGAGATAGAGAGATATTATTATCTCAATATTGAAAAAGCACTCGATCCAAGTGCAAGTGATGAAGAAGTCGTTGTTTCAATTCCGTCAACAAGAAAAGTGACATCTGATTTTGGGCGAAGAATTGATTTAGATCTTTCTACAAGAAAGCAAGAGTTTGAAAAGAAAATGTTCCCTCTAAATATAATCCTTAATTCTGGAGAGGAGCAAGGCTGGCAAAACGAATATTATGCACATTACGATTATGACCCGGTAATTATTCGTCAATTCACAGATCTTTTTTCAAGAATTATTATGCCGACACAGAAGTACGCTATGCCGGTCATTTTGCTTGACAAAGAAACGCCCAAGGAGGCAGTTTGTCAGGTCTTTGAAAATGTTAATACAGGCGGCGTTTCATTGACTGTATTTGAACTTGTTACTGCCATATTTGCTATGGATGACTTCCAACTTCGCAAAGACTGGGAAGAACGCAAAGAAAAGTATTTCTCAGGCGAATTGCTTAATATTGTTACAGCAACGGACTTTTTAACTGCACTTACATTGCTGTCATCATTTAAATCCAGTGGAACGGTAAGTTGTAAGAAAAAGGACGTATTGGCACTTAAACTGACTACGTATAAAAAATATGCAGATGATCTCTGCAAAGGTTTTTCAATTGCCGATAAGCTACTTCAGGAGGAACGTGTTTTCTCAAGCAGAGATTTGCCATATAGTACACAGCTAATACCTCTTGCGGCTATTTGTACAGTGTTAATGGAAGGCAATAAGATTTATACTACTACTGTCAAAAATATGGTGAAGCAATGGTACTGGTGTGGTGTGTTTGGTGAGCTCTATGGCTCTGCAAATGAAACACGATATGCAAATGATATATCTCAGGTTATCAAATGGATTATTTCCGGTGGTGATCTCCCTAAGACGATTACAGACTTCTTCTTTAATCCAACACGTTTGCTCGGTCTGCAATCAAGGCAATCGGCGGCCTATAAAGGAATAATGGCTTTAATTTTAAAGAATCACGCACGTGATTTCATTTCCGGCGCAGAGATGGATTTTTCAACCTACTCAAATGAGAAAATTGATATTCATCATATCTTCCCAAAGGATCACTGCATTGGGAAAAAGTATGATAAATCCAAGTGGAATAGTATTGTAAACAAAACACCAATTTCTGCAAGCAGCAACAGAGAAATTGGAGGAGTTGCGCCGTCTGTTTATCTTGGGAAACTTGAAAAGAAAGGCTCTGTACTGGCGGCAGATTTGGACAGATATGTGGAAACTCATTGGATTGACCACATATTGCTCAGAAATGATAACTTTCAAGATTTCATTATCGATCGAGCAAAGAATCTACTGAAGGCAATCGAGACCGCTACCGGAAGAACAATATCTGGCAAGGATTCGGAAGATGTTCAGAAGGCTTTCGGCGAATCTCTGAATTGAGATTTCAAATAAATCATTTTTGGCAATGAAGGAGATTAATTTTTCCTTCAAGGATTTACAATACAAAAGAAAACTATTCGTAATAAATAATACAAAAAAGGTTATGAGGTTACACGGAATAATATAGAAAGGCGATCGTTGTATCAAAGAGAATAATAGTCAAAAGGATCAATTGATAGTCTGATACTCTATCTGAAAAAGGCTCAGAATAACGCCGCTGTGCAGGCAGTAGTTGCTGTTGCCGATGAGGAACAGCTTGCAAAAATCATCCGTGAGAGCGAGGGCGTTATTGACGCTAAGTCATTAAGAACGTGGGATTCAGATGACGTATTAGTAGTCTATGATTCTTTAGCAAGAGCA
>ONXS01000098.1 GCA_900321855.1 uncultured Eubacteriales bacterium
ATCCTTTGTCTTTGGCTCGATAGCAAGCTCGATAACAGGATCTGGGAATTCCATAGACTCAAGAATAACTGGGTTCTTCTCATCACAGATTGTATCACCTGTTGTTGTGTTCTTTAAACCGATAACAGCAGCGATGTCTCCTGAGTAAACCTTTTCAATTTCTTCTCTCTTATTTGCATGCATCTGAAGGATACGTCCGATACGCTCTTTGTTACCCTTTGTTGCATTAAGTACGTAAGAACCTTTCTCAAGTACACCTGAGTAAACTCTGATGTAAGCTAATTTTCCTACGAATGGGTCTGCAGCAATCTTGAATGCTAAAGCAGCAAATGACTCATCATCTGAAGATGGTTTTGTAATTGCATTACCGTCTAAGTCTGTTCCATCGATATCAGGGATATCTGTTGGAGCTGGCATAAACTCAACTACAGCATCAAGAAGTTTCTGGATACCTTTGTTCTGATGAGCTGATCCACATAATACAGGAATAACTCTATCTTTCTCTCCAGCTGCATCCTTGATTGGTAAACAAACACCTTTACGAAGAGCTGCTTTTAACTCATCGATAGATGGTTCGTCTCCCTCAAAATATCTCTCCATAAGTTCCTCGTCAAATTCGCAACACTGCTCAACTAACTGAGTATGGAGTTCTTCTGCCTGATCTTTTAAATCATCTGGAATATCTGTAATTGTAATATCTTCACCCTTAGCATCATTATAGATGTAGGCTTTCATCTCGAATAAGTCAACGATTCCCTGGAAATAATCCTCTTTACCAATTGGCATGTTTACTACTACAGGAACCTTTCCTAAACGTGTCTTAATTTCCTCAACTGTGTTGAAGAAGTTTGCACCAAGGATATCCATTTTGTTAACGAATGCCATTCTTGGTACATGGTATGTGTCAGCCTGACGCCAAACGTTCTCTGACTGTGGCTCAACACCACCCTTTGCATCAAATACACCTACAGCACCATCAAGTACACGAAGTGAACGCTCAACTTCTACTGTGAAGTCTACGTGTCCTGGTGTATCAATGATGTTGATACGATGCTCTTTTGCTCCAGCTTTCTTCTTTGTCTGGAACTCTTCTGTCCAGTGACATGTTGTAGCTGCTGAAGTGATTGTGATACCTCTTTCCTGCTCCTGTTCCATCCAGTCCATAGTAGCAGTACCTTCGTAAGTCTCACCGATCTTATAGTTAACACCTGTATAGTAAAGAATACGCTCTGTTAATGTTGTCTTACCAGCATCAATATGAGCCATAATACCGATGTTTCTTGTTCTCTCTAACGGATATTCTCTTCCAGCCAAGATTTTTTCCTCCTTATTTTTTTATAGATATATAATAACTAACCAAAATCGCAGGATTTCGATTAGTTATATGTACACCATACAGAATCAGTCTGCATGGCATTATATTTTATAATATTGTACAATAATACACAAACTCGATTAGAATCTGTAGTGTGCAAAAGCTTTGTTTGCCTCTGCCATCTTGTGCATATCTTCTTTCTTCTTTACAGAAGCTCCTGTGTTATTAGCAGCGTCAAGAATCTCGTTTGCTAATCTCTCTTCCATAGTCTTCTCGCCTCTTTTACGAGAATATAATGTTAACCAACGAAGAGCTAAAGCCTGTCTTCTGTCTGGTCTAACATCGATAGGTACCTGATATGTTGCTCCACCAATTCTTCTAGCTTTAACTTCAAGAACAGGCATAACATTGTTCATAGCCTCTTCAAATACCTCAAGAGCTGGTTTTCCAGCCTTCTCTTCGATTCTTGCAAATGCACCGTATACGATCTTCTGTGCAACACCTTTTTTACCATCTAACATAATGTTGTTAACGAGCTTTGTAACAACCTTGTTGTTGTATAATGGATCTGCTAATACGTCTCTTTTTTGAGTATGTCCTTTACGTGGCACGGTTCTTCCCTCCTTAAATAATAAATGTTTAATTCATCGGTACTCACTTTTGTTGTGTTTCGTGCGGTATAGGTCTATATTGCTCTATAATTATAAACAATATTTCTAATTCCCGGCACTTCATTCATTCAACCTGTGATTAAATTTCTAATATAGAATCCTATTTAGCGTCTTTTGGTCTCTTAGCACCATATTTAGAACGAGCCTGACGTCTCTTTGCAACACCTGCTGTATCAAGTGTTCCTCTAACGATATGATATCTTGTACCTGGTAAATCCTTTACTCTTCCTCCACGGATAAGAACAACGCTATGCTCCTGAAGGTTGTGTCCCTCTCCTGGGATGTAACTTGTTACTTCGATACCGTTAGAAAGACGAACTCTGGCAATCTTTCTAAGAGCTGAGTTAGGTTTCTTAGGAGTAGCTGTCTTAACTGCTGTACAAACACCTCTCTTCTGTGGAGAACTTGTAGCTGTAGCTTTCTTCTGTAAAGAGTTGTAACCTCTTAAAAGAGCTGGTGCAGTAGACTTCTTTTCTGCTGACTTTCTTCCTTTTCTTACTAACTGGTTAAATGTAGGCATTATTTTCACCTCCTGATTAGAATATTGTTTATAGATAATTTCTATGCCTTGCCTGTAGCCATACAGGCTAAAATGCGCACTTTATGCACGCCCTTTCATTATATTCGCTGAAACTTTGTATGTCAAGCTAATTTTTTATTATTCTCTGTTAAATACAAATTTTATAATCAAAAAGGCTGCAATTCCGACAAATATAATTAATTTTAACTTATCTCCATATGTCGGAGCGTCCTTCTGCGCACTCACTTTTGGCTGATAAGTAGACTTAATATTTTGTACTTTTACTTTAATAACCTCACTTGCCTCATTTCCAATCTGATCTCTGACAATATAAATCTGGTCATATACGCCCTCTTTTGTCATATCAATATTTCCCATAATCTGAATTGCAGAAGTAAGGTCTTGAGGATTATCCTTAAATAATGTGTCATGTGCCGTTACATGTTCTCTCAACTTTTCACTTATGTCTTTATTTATCGTTGTGACAATATCCTCTGCTCCTTCTATTACAGGTGTGCACTGTGTCCACGGATTTTTATCATTTTCATCGTAAGGGTCCCAGCCTGCCTTTTCATCTTTTGCAGGAATTGTAAAAGGTTTGGTATCATTTTCTTTTTCTTCATCATCTGTATATAAGATAACCTTTGTTCCCACACCACACTTTTCGTAAATCCATTTGGCATCGCGAATATTAACCCACACATTAAAATCATTGCCCTGTTTGCCAAGTTGATTATATCGTTCTGTAATTAATTTGTCGGAACTCTGTGCACTATATGGTGCAGAACTAATGCTTATTGTTCCATTATAAATACTCGCATATCTCACAAAAGAACCGTCCGCAAGCTGTTGCCAGTCCGCTTTTGAGCCAATCGCTTTTTCTATTCCATCTATAGGTTCCGGATTGCAAGATGAGCATGGCATTTCTTTTACCAGATTGCTGCCTTCATATATATAGATGTGATTCAATTGTTTATTTATTCGAATTATATATGCTTTTTCATCCGCAAAAACACGCTTGTCATTCAAACCCGAAATACACAGCACAAGAATAAATATAAAGCTTAGTAGTTTTCTTTTCGTCATTGTTTGTTACTCCGTCTTACATAAAAATATTTTCTAGTCAAAAATCCGCGTCGGTTAAAACGCGGATTTCTGTATTAGATTTATTCTTCTTCTGTAACAGTTACTTCTGCCTGTTCTATATCTGATGACTCAGTATTGTCTGTCTGCTCTGTTACAACAATCTCTTCTTTATCTGTATTCAGTTTTACATCTCTGTATCTCTGCATACCAGTACCTGCTGGAATCAGTTTACCAATGATAACATTTTCCTTCAATCCAACAAGTGGATCTTCTCTTCCGTTGATAGCGGCCTCTGTAAGAACCTTTGTTGTCTCCTGGAAGGATGCTGCTGATAAGAATGAGTTCGTAGCAAGTGAAGATTTTGTGATACCAAGCATAATCTGTTTTCCAACTGCTGGCTCTTTTCCTTCTTCTTCAAGCTGTTCATTTACTTCGTTGAAATCAAGAACATCAACCGTTGTTCCCGGTAAGAACTCACTGTCTCCTGCCTCTTCAATTCGAATCTTTTTCAGCATCTGTCTAACGATAACCTCGATATGTTTATCGTTAATCTCAACACCCTGAAGTCTGTAAACTCTCTGAACCTCTTTAATCATGTAATCCTGAACAGCACGAACACCCTTAATTCTAAGAATATCATGTGGATTTACACTACCTTCTGTCAGTTCATCACCGGCCTCAATCTCTACTCCATCCATAATACGTGTGTATCTTTTACTTCTACACGGCCACCAAATTCAGCAATAATTGCAAGTCCCTTTGGCTTTCTTGCCTCGAAAAGCTCCTCTACTCTAGGAAGACCCTGTGTAATATCGCCACCGGCAACACCACCAGTATGGAATGTTCTCATTGTAAGCTGTGTACCCGGCTCACCGATTGACTGAGCTGCAATAATACCTACTGCCTCACCAACCTGTACTGCCTGACCTGTTGCCATGTTCGCACCGTAACATTTTGCACAGATTCCGTTGTGACTCTTACATGTAAGAATTGTACGAATCTTAACTGACTGTCTGCCTGTTGCGATAACTGCGGCTGCACGTTTTGGTGTAATCATATGATTTGCTTTCACGATTACATTGCCTTCAGCATCTGTAATTGTCTCAGCACTATATCTGCCTGTAATTCTCTCTTCCAAACTCTCTGTAAGCTCATTGCCTTCTTTGAACTCTTTGATTTCCATATATGGAATCTGTTTTCTGTTTACAGAACAGTCTACATCTCTTACGATTAATTCCTGTGATACATCAACAAGACGTCTTGTCAAATATCCAGAATCGGCTGTACGAAGAGCTGTATCAGAAAGTCCCTTTCTAGCTCCGTGAGCTGAGATGAAGTATTCAAGTACGTCAAGACCTTCACGGAAGTTTGATGTGATAGGCAACTCGATTGTCTTACCTGTTGTATCAGCCATCAGACCACGCATACCTGCAAGCTGTTTAATCTGCTTATCAGATCCACGGGCTCCGGAATCAGCCATCATATAGATGTTGTTGTAATCATCAAGTCCTGCCATAAGTGCTTTCTGAATCTTCTTATCGGCATCTTCCCATGTCTTGATAACTTCTTTATATCTCTCTTCGTCTGTGATAAATCCACGACGATAGTTCATCTTAATCTTTTCAACTGTATCTTCAGCCTGTTTTAAGAGCGGAGCTTTCTCCTTAGGAATTGTCATATCTGAGATAGATACGGTCATGGCAGCTCTTGTTGAATACTTGTATCCAATTGCTTTAATGTCATCAAGAACTTCTGCTGTCTTGATTGCACCATGAACATTGATAACTTTCTCAAGAATTCCCTTTAACTCTTTTTTCTTAACAAGGTAGTCTACCTCAAGTTTTAAGTAATCTTCCTTGCTCTCTCTCTTTGTAAGACCTAAATCCTGTGGAAGAATCTCATTAAATAAGCATCTTCCAAGTGTAGTATTGATAATACCTGTGATTTCCTCTCCGTCTGGAGTCTTTCTTGTCACTCTTACAAAAATCTTTGCATGAAGTGTAATTGCACCATTCTCATATGCAAGAATTGCCTCATTGACACTCTTGAAAATCTTGCCTTCACCCTTAGCACCAGGTCTTTCCTGTGTTAAGTAGTAAATACCAAGTACCATATCCTGTGAAGGAACTGCTACCGGACCACCATCAGAAGGTTTTAATAAGTTGTTAGGTGAGAGTAATAAGAATCTACACTCAGCCTGTGCCTCTACGGATAATGGAAGATGAATAGCCATCTGATCTCCATCGAAATCGGCGTTGAACGCTGTACATACAAGTGGATGAAGTTTAATCGCTTTACCTTCTACCAATGTAGGCTCAAATGCCTGAATTCCAAGTCTGTGAAGTGTAGGTGCACGGTTTAACATAACCGGATGCTCTTTAATAACATCATCAAGCACATCCCAAACCTCTGGGCTTAATTTCTCAACCATCTTTTTGGCAGCTTTAATGTTGTTCGCAGAACCGTTCTTTGTAAGTTCACGGATTACAAATGGTTTAAATAACTCAATTGCCATCTCCTTAGGAACACCACACTGGTAAATTTTAAGTTCTGGTCCTACTACGATAACTGAACGTCCAGAGTAGTCAACACGCTTACCAAGTAAGTTCTGACGGAAACGTCCCTGTTTACCTTTTAACATATCTGAAAGAGATTTTAATGCTCTGTTACCAGGACCTGTTACAGGACGACCTCTACGACCATTGTCAATCAGGGCATCAACTGCTTCCTGAAGCATTCTCTTCTCATTTCTTACGATAATCTCTGGAGCACCTAACTCAAGGAGTTTCTCAAGACGATTATTTCTATTGATAATTCTTCTGTATAAATCATTCAAATCAGATGTTGCAAATCTACCACCGTCAAGCTGTACCATTGGTCTTAAATCTGGTGGAATAACAGGAATAACTTTGAGAATCATCCACTCTGGCTTGTTTCCAGAATTTCTGAAAGCCTCTACAACCTCTAATCTCTTAACGATTTTTGCTCTCTTCTGTCCTGCGGCTGTCTCAAGTGCTGCTTTTAACTCTTCCGCATCTTTCTCAAGGTCAATTGATGAAAGTAATTCATCAATTGCCTCAGCTCCCGTTCCTACACGGAATGTATCGCCATATTTTTCATATGCCTCTCTGTACTCTTTCTCAGAAAGAACCTGTTTGTATGAAAGGTCTGTATTTCCAGGATTTAATACAATATAAGAGGCAAAGTATAATACTTTTTCAAGTGTACGAGGTGATATGTCAAGAATAAGTCCCATTCTGCTAGGGATTCCCTTGAAATACCAGATATGTGAAACTGGTGCCGCAAGCTCAATCGAACCCATACGTTCTCTTCTTACGCTTGACTTTGTAACCTCAACACCACATTTATCACAGATTACACCTTTATATCTAATTTTTTTGTATTTACCACAGTGACATTCCCAGTCCTTGCTAGGTCCAAAAATCTTTTCACAGAACAAACCATCTACTTCTGGTTTTAATGTTCTATAGTTGATTGTTTCAGGCTTTTTTACCTCGCCTCTTGACCACTCTCTGATTTTCTCAGGAGATGCAAGACCAATTCTGATTTTGTCAAATGACATCTGCTGATAAGTTTCTTTGTTCTGTTCAGGCATCAATAGACACTCCCTTCTAATTTTCTGAAGAACCGTCATCATATGAATCCTCTACATCATCATATGAATCTTCTACATTCTCGCTAACTGCGACATCTTCAATTCCTTCGTCTCCAATTTTCTGCTCTGTATATCCATGATTTGTAAAATTCTCTTCTTTTCTGCTGTAATTTCTGTCATCCATAATTGAGTTGTAAGAAATTGTTGCCTCATCAACATTCTCTTTCATCTCAACTTCTGTGTTGTCTGCTCTGAGAACCTTAACATCAAGTGCTAATGACTGGAGCTCTTTTAAGAGAACCTTGAATGATTCAGGAATACCTGGCTCTGGAATATTAAGACCTTTGATAATTGCCTCGTATGTCTTAACACGACCAACAACATCATCCGACTTAACAGTTAAAATCTCCTGAAGAGTATAAGATGCACCATATGCCTCAAGAGCCCAAACCTCCATCTCTCCAAATCTCTGTCCACCGAACTGAGCTTTACCACCAAGTGGCTGCTGAGTTACTAATGAGTAAGGACCTG
This sequence comes from uncultured Eubacteriales bacterium, assembly GCA_900321855.1. Classification (GTDB taxonomy): domain Bacteria; phylum Bacillota; class Clostridia; order Lachnospirales; family Lachnospiraceae; genus Bovifimicola. Next base: position 7,740 of record ONXS01000098.1, read on the forward strand.
TTGAACGCGCATGAATCTTATCATCAACAAGGTGATGAAGTTTTAAGTAGTGCATGTGACCAATTGTTACAGCACCGTCAAAATACTCTCCTGTACGTCCATCTCTCAAACGAACTTTTCCATCCCTTGAGATTGGAACGCCTTTCCAAAGTTTTCTGTGTTCTCTATTATCTGATAAATACTGTAAAATTTCTGGGTTTAATGTCTCTTTGTATTTTGCCTCAAATTCATCCCACTCCATATTTACATAATCATTTGCTAATTCCAGTGTATCTCCAATATCATTTTCCTTTGCACCATCGAAGACTGGTGTAGATACATTAAATCCTAATGCTTTTGCTGCAAGACTTAAATGAATCTCAAGGACCTGTCCGATATTCATACGCGAAGGTACACCAAGTGGGTTCAGAACGATGTCAAGCGGTCTTCCGTTTGGAAGGAATGGCATATCTTCTACTGGTAATACTCGTGAAACGACACCCTTGTTACCATGACGACCAGCCATCTTATCTCCGACTGAAATCTTTCTCTTCTGAGCAATGTAGATACGAACTGACTGATTTACACCAGGAGCAAGTTCATCTCCATTCTCTCTTGTAAATACTTTCGCATCTACGACAATACCATAAGCTCCGTGTGGAACTTTTAATGATGTATCTCGAACCTCTCTTGCCTTTTCACCGAAAATAGCTCTGAGAAGTCTCTCTTCTGCTGTAAGTTCTGTCTCTCCCTTAGGAGTAACTTTACCAACAAGAATATCACCGGCTCTAACTTCAGCACCGATTCGAATGATACCTCTCTCGTTCAGATTCTTTAAGGCATCGTCACCAACACCAGGGACATCTGCTGTAATCTCTTCTGGTCCGAGTTTTGTATCTCTTGCCTCGATTTCATATTCTTCAATATGAATTGATGTATAAACATCATCCATAACAAGTCTCTCACTAAGAAGTACAGCATCCTCGTAGTTGTAACCTTCCCATGTCATGAAACCGATTAATGGGTTCTTACCAAGAGCAATCTCTCCGTTATATGTAGATGCTCCGTCAGCGATTACCTGTCCTGCCTCTACATGTTCACCCTTATCAACGATAGGTTTCTGGTTATAACAGTTACTCTGGTTACTTCTTGCAAATTTGATTAATTTATATGTCTCTAATGACTTATCATCGTCATATCTGATTGTAATCTCTTTTGATGTAGATCTCTCTACTGTACCAGCACGTTTTGCAAGAACACATACACCAGAATCGACTGCTGCCTTGTGCTCAATACCTGTTCCAACTGCTGGAGCCTCTGTTGTTAAAAGAGGAACGGCCTGACGCTGCATGTTTGATCCCATCAGAGCACGGTTCGCATCATCGTTCTCAAGGAAAGGAATCATAGATGTAGCAACAGAGAATACCATCTTAGGAGAAACGTCCATAAGGTCTACGTTCTTCTTTAAGAATTCAGATGTTTCCTCTCTGAAACGTCCGGAAACATTATTATTTACGAAATGACCGTCTGCATCCAATGGCTCATTCGCCTGAGCAACAATGTAATTGTCCTCTTCGTCAGCAGTGAGATATACAACCTCATCTGTAACTACTGGATTTGCAGGATCACTCTTGTCTAATTTTCTATATGGAGCTTCAATAAATCCATATTTGTTAATTCTTGCGTATGTAGCAAGAGAGTTGATAAGACCGATGTTCGGTCCCTCAGGTGTCTCAATTGGACACATTCTACCATAGTGAGAATAGTGAACATCTCGAACCTCGAATCCGGCTCTGTCTCTTGAAAGACCACCAGGACCAAGTGCAGATAATCTTCTCTTATGAGTTAACTCACCAAGTGGGTTGTTCTGATCCATGAACTGTGACAACTGTGAACTTCCAAAGAACTCTTTCACGGCTGCT
>ONXS01000118.1 GCA_900321855.1 uncultured Eubacteriales bacterium
TCAGCCGTTTCTTCAAGAAAGATATCATTCACGGCTTCGATAACAGCATCTGCCATCTTAGAAACGATTAATTTAACAGCTCTGATAGCATCATCATTACCTGGGATAACGTAATCAAGTTCTTCTGGATCACAGTTTGTATCAGCGATACCGATTAATTTAATTCCAAGTGAGTGAGCCTCTGAAATACAGATTCTCTCTTTCTTAGGATCTACTACGAAGATAGCATCTGGAATCTTCTTCATATTCTTGATTCCGCCGAGGTTCTTCTCAAGTTTCTCCCACTCTTTTTTGATTTCGATAACTTCCTTCTTTGGAAGAACATCAAATGTACCATCTTCAGCCATTGTCTCGATTGCTTTTAATCTGTCAATTCTGCTCTGGATTGTCTTGAAGTTTGTGAGCATACCACCTAACCATCTCTCGTTAACGTAGTACATACCACATCTCTCAGCCTCTGTCTTGATTGCATCCTGAGCCTGTTTCTTTGTTCCTACGAAAAGAACTGTACCACCATCAGCAACAATATCAGAGATTGCTTTGTAAGCCTCGTCTACTTTACCAACTGACTTCTGTAAGTCGATGATGTAGATACCATTTCTCTCTGTGTAGATGTATGGAGCCATCTTAGGGTTCCATCTTCTTGTCTGATGTCCAAAGTGTACACCTGCTTCTAATAACTGTTTCATTGAAATAACGCTCATTTTTCTACCTCCACTGGTTTTATTCTTTCATATACTTCCTAAATGCTTTACCCGAGCTATAGGCACCACAAGCAAAAATCCATATATGTGTATATTATTTGCTGTCAAAACAGCTTTTCTCATAATAACATAATTTTTTTTTAACTGCAAGTATTTTTTACCGAAATTTGTCATATTATTTTGCTTTGTAAATTTGTTTTCGTTTTTCAAATTTCTGTTCAATAAACTCAATAAATTTCGAGAGATAACGGAACACGGATTCTGTTGCAATTGAGAATACCACGAACAGCATAATACATCGATATGACATATATCGAATTGCAAACAAATCATTCATAAAGACTGCTGCAAAAATCATTCCCGCAACACATCCAATCCATACTGCAAATCGGAATTTATTAAATGGTGCACTGATTTTTGATACAATCATAAATCCGACAATGGCAAGCAGAATAGTTGCCGCTGTTGAAATTTCATTTGCATCAATATCAAAGACAATACCGAACACAACGAGCGAACCTACCGCAATAAAATCGGTCAGCGCTGCCGGCAGAGCTTTTAATAAGACGTTGGTAATAAATTTTCCCTTAATAATATTTTTATTTGGTTCAAGTGCAAGGAAAAATCCCGGAATTCCAATCGTAAACATACTAATCAGTGAAATCTGTGACGGCTCTAATGGATAAGTAATCATCAAGACCATTGTAAATATCGCTAAAATAAATGAAAAGATATTTTTCACAAGGAACAGACTCGCTGACCTCTCTATATTATTGACAACTCTTCTTCCTTCATACACAACATCCGGCATACATGAGAAATCCGAATCAAGAAGTACCAGTTTTGCTGCATTTGCCGCAGCCTCACTTCCAGATGCCATTGCAATACTACAGTCCGCATCTTTTAGGGCAAGAATATCGTTGACTCCATCGCCGGTCATTGCAACAGTATTGCCATGTTTTTTGAGGGCATTGACAAACTGTCGTTTCTGATTTGGTTTTACTCGTCCAAAAACAGTGTGATTTAAAATAGCATCTTCAATCTCTTCCTCCGTCTCCAATGTAGAGGCATCAATATAATCATCCGCATGCTCAATTCCTGCCTGAATTGCTACATTTGATACAGTGACAGGATTATCACCTGAAATAACCTTTACAGTTACTCCCTGCTCGGCAAAATACTGGAATGTTTCTTTTGCAGCCTTTCGAATTGGATTTGCAAGGAGGATATATGCGATTGGCATTGCAGGCTTTGTAAGTTCCTCGCCTGTCACTTCCTCGTCACACTTTCCAAACACAAGAACTCGGACTCCTTTCGAGGCGTGTTCTATAATATCTTTCTCATACTGGTCATAAGTTTCTTTTAATACAAATTCAGGGGCACCAACTACATATGCGCCATCTTCAAATGTGACACTGCTGTATTTTGTGACAGATGAAAATCCTGTCTTGCGTACTATATTTTTCCCATTATTTTCTTTAAAATAATTTTTCACTGCCGTCATTGTAATATTATCATTACTCTGGGCATTTGCGAAATCTCCAATCAAAAGTCTAATCTCATCTTCAGACAGGCGGTATTTGCTGCCATTTTCCACTGGAATAAATTCCTGAACCTTCATGTCCGGTTCTGTAATAGTTCCTGTCTTATCCACACATAAAACATTGACTCTCGCAAGTGTCTCAATTGACTTCATATCATGAAGTAATACTTTTTTCTTTGCCAGTCTCATCGTGCTGACAACAAGTGCAACACTGGCAAGAAGATACAGTCCCTCTGGTATCATACCAATCACGGCAGCTACCATCGATGTAATACTTTTGCTAAATGAGGCGTCCTGAACAAAGAATGACATAATAAAAAGTACGATACCGATTGGTATAATTGCAATACCAACCATTTTAACCAGACTGTTCAGAGAACGAATCATCTCTGACTGCTCACCTTCCTGCATTTTTTTCGCCTGAATGGTAAGTTTTGAAATATAGTTTTCTGCACGATCTCTGTCAAGCCGCGCTCTACACTCTCCAGAGACAATGAAACTTCCAGTCCAGACATCAGCTTTGCTCCTACTTTTTTTTCGATTTCATCTGACTCACCTGTCAAAAGTGATTCATTTACCTGAACCTGTCCTTCGCAGACAACTGCGTCTGCACAAATCTGATTTCCGGCGCTAAAAATGACAATATCATCTACTACCAGCTCCTCTGGCAAAATGGTCTGTGTCTTGCCATCTCTGAGAACGTTCACTTTCGGAATGTTTAACATATTCAAATCATCAACAATCTTTTTTGCTCTGATTTCTTGTATAATACCAATCAGAGAGTTTGCCACAATGACTGCCATAAATGTCAAATCTCTGAACGAACCTGCTATAATCAATAATACTGCAAGCACTGTAAATATCAGGTTAAAATATGTGAATACATTTTCTTTTACTATCTGTTTTACTGTTTTTGAGGTTGAATCCACGGAGATATTTGTCTTACCTGCTGCAATTCTCTCCTCGACCTGCTCTGTCGTCAACCCATTTTTAAAATCAACTTCCACTCTCTCATCTCCTTCTTTATTTATCCCTTTTGTTTATGAATCATACATCAGTAAATACTATCACAGGCTATAGCGAAAATCAATATGACTTCTCATTGACAAAAATATTTCAAAATGCTTAAATAATCGTTAACATATATTATAATACAAAAATAACAAAATATATGATTATTGTACCAAATAAATTGGAGGATAACAGCCTATGAATAAAAATACAAAAAAGCTGACTATGTCAGCATTATTTGCCGCACTCACCTGTGTCGCAACATTTATTTCCATCCCGTCAATTAACGGATATATCCATATTGGAGATGCTCTTGTCATTATCACGGGAATTTTGTTAGGTCCTGTACATGGTGGACTTGCAGCAGGCATTGGCTCTGCACTCACAGACCTCATAAAGGGATATGCAGTCTACGTTCCTGCTACTTTTATCATCAAAGGACTCATTGCGATTGTATGCTCCTTTATATACCACAAAGCAACTTCAAAAATCAAGAACATCTATATAAAAACAATCATCGCCGGCATTTTCGGAGCATGTATTATGGTAGTCGGATATTTTGGTTATGAGTTTGTTCTATACGGCAAAGGTGCCATTGCAGGAATTTTTGGAAATCTGATTCAGGGAATCTCAGGAATCGTGCTGTCTGCAATTTTCCTTCCACAGATTTTAAAAATTACAAGTACAAATGATTTGTAATATCACAATAATACGTTTATTCTATTGATAATTATGTTTCAAACACTTATCCATAAATGACACAAAAAAACAGACCTTGATGATGTACTGCCCCAAAAAGTCAGAACAAAATCTCAGTCTGTTTTTCTTCTATTTTTTATATCTTCTATATTTTATATCTTCTATATTTTTACACCAATTCTCTCGCCCATCTTGACTGGAATCTCTCTTCCCTGCTCTGTCGCCTCAAAAATCTGTTTTGAAAATCTCGCTGCATCTTTTTTTACCAGCATGATAATAGTCGAACCGCCATACAGAAACATTCC
>ONXS01000097.1 GCA_900321855.1 uncultured Eubacteriales bacterium
TTATAAATATATGAATGTTATATTTAAAATTTTAGACAATCTGGATATTGAGACGATACAGATTTGCAATACTTCAAAATTATATGGTCTTATGGCATTTATTTATTATAAGCTTGGAAACAATTACAGATGCTTTAAAGAGGTTGGAAATTGTGAGTTAATTGTGAATCAGTTCCTGATGGACACAAACAAAGAGAGTACAGATTTTAACAGATGGAATGAAGATATTTTCCTGTATTATTTTATTCTGGCTCTGTTGGACAAAGAAAATAAGAATGTGCAGGAGGCCACGCATAATTTCAAGATGGCAAAACAGTATTTTGAGGCGTGTTCCGGAGTAATCTTTTACATTATCACTCCATTCATTAGCGAGTATTATGATTTTCTGATTTCTATAGATGAAAAAGATCAGGCATTTGAAATTATGAATTTTGGAATTAATTACTGCAAAGAAAATGGCTATACGAATAAGGCAAAGAAATTATTGTTACATTCAGAGGAAAGTAATCGCAAATCGAATTTTACATATCCGGAATTTGCAGGAGTGAATACAGAAGATATTATCGAATTATCTTATAATGTGGGCAAAGAAAATCAATTAGAGGAAAGTAAAAAGAGTATTCGTTTTCTTTCTACATGGCAGGAAAAGATTAATAAAGATAATGCCAGTTATGCGGAAATTACAAAAGATTGTTTTCTGACTTTGGAGAAGAACTTTAATCTGGACGAAATCTTATTTGTTGAGACAGATGAAATCGAAAAGAAAGTTATTTTTAATGATATTGAGCAGGAATGTGTCGATTACGACAGTATTATTTCGTTTTTCAAATCAGTCAAAAAAGAGTTTATTGTAAACCGAAACAATAAATCTTTTTTGGAATATGGAGAATTGACGAAGAATTTTAAAGATAACCGTATTGTTGCACTGGTTGGAATCCCGATTATTGAATCTGATGAGATTGTGGCAATTTTTATTGGAATTATTAACAAACACAGAAATTTCCGATACACCCGAAAAGTAGTCAACGAAGAGAATATTTTGATAATGAAGACAGCGATTATTCAGCTCAGAAATGCGATTGAGCGAATTGTCAACAAACAAAATATTATTATGATGAATGAAAAACTCAATATGCTTGCAGTTACAGATACCCTGACTGGTCTGTATAATCGTCAGGGACTATCAAAGATGTTAGAACAAAATGAGATGAGCAATGACAGTGTTGCAATCTTATATGCGGATTTGGATAATTTCAAGTATTATAACGATACGTTTGGCCATGATGTCGGAGACATTGTGTTAAAAGCATTTGCAGATATTTTTCGGAGAATGACAAGGGGAACCGGATATGCAGTCAGATACGGCGGCGATGAGTTTTTGATGATTTTAAATAATCAGTCTAAAGAGCAGACAGTTGTCGTGGCAAATCGGATTTACAAAGAGATAGAAGATGGATTTATTGATGTTGTCAGCAGGTATTTGAGACATGATATTGAGATTCCGGCAGATAAAAGAGTTTCATGTTCGATTGGAATTTCATTCTCAAGAGATGGAAATGCAGATAATATCAGCAAAGCAATGAAAGAGGCCGATTCTGCACTGTATTATATGAAACGTAATTCAAAAGGACACTTTATACTCTGGGAGGAAATACATGAAGAGGTCTGAAAAAATGACTGATTGGAGAAAAAGTTCGATTATTTTTAGTGTCGTGTTGATTATTTTATCCATTGTTTTGATTGTATTGGTCAAAAATTCCCATATACATAAAACGAAAAGTACAAAGAATCCGGTTGTCTTGCAAGAACAAGAAACCGAACAGGAATTGACGACAATTTCTCCGGAAGAAGAGAGGCAGCATGCGATTCAGAAAATGACTGCTTATCTAAATCGTATATCTGAGATACAGACCTATCTTGGAATGAATCAGTCGGATACCGGTGCTTTTGCAAACTGGATGGCAGAACGCTACGGGACAGCGGTCATTCAAAATCTAACTGAAAATACAAAAGACAGTCCAAGACAAAATCTATATTCATTTACCGGAAAATCGATTTTTATTTTGATGGATGAATTTCTTGGAATTTCACAGGAACGGACAATTTCAAACAAAAGTGGGAGTGCGAATCTTGTGTTTGCGGGAGATATTTGTCTCACCGAAAATGGATTTGTTCTCGACCACTACAAAGAGACAAATCGTCTTTCGGATTGTATCAGTCCGGAGATTATCCATATGACAAATTCGGCGGATTTATTTATGCTGAACAATGAATTTACTATCAGTGACAGAGGAAGAGCGCTGGCTGGAAAAATGTATACATTTCGCGCAAATCCGGAACGGACATCGATTTTACAAGAATTGGGAACTGATATTGTATCACTGGCAAATAATCATGTATATGATTTTGGAGCGGAGGCATTTTATGATACCATGTCTAATCTGAAAAATGCCGGTATTCCATATGTCGGTGGCGGCATCAATGCGCAGGAGGCAGAAAAAGTGCTCTATTTTGATGTCAATGGCATCAAAATTGGATTTGTATCAGCCAGCAGGGCAGAAAGAATCCGATATACGCCAGAGGCGACAAGTGACACGGCGGGAATCTTTTTGATGTATAATCCGGCGAGATTGTATGATATTTGTTCGGATGCAGCGAACAGGTGTGATTATCTCATAGCATTTGTGCACTGGGGAACAGAGGACAGCATTTATTACGAGCAGTATCAGCATGATATTGCAGCGGAGATGATTCGCAGAGGAGTTGACGCCATTATTGGAGCTCATCCTCATGTATTGCAGGGGATAGAGTATATTGAGGGAAAACCAGTCGTATACAGTCTGGGAGATTTCTGGTTTAACAATGAGACAAAATACAATGGACTGATTTGCCTAAATGTTCATGCAGATGGATATGTATCAATGGGAATTCGGCCCACGATGCAGACTGGATTTACGACAATCGATATTACGGATTTGTCACAACAGCAGGCATATCGGGACTATGTCAACGGACTGTCAAATGGATGTGTGCTAGATGAACAATTTGAATTTCATATAAAATAACTCTGAGCTGTAACAGCAGCCGGAGTTATTTTTTTTGTACATATTTATATCCAAGCTTTCATATATTAGCAAGGACAAGGGGGATTGAAATGAAGAAAGAAGAGATTATAAGGATATTGCCACTTCGTATTCGGCAAATGGTGGATACATATATGGAAGATTTTGAAAAACTGCAGGAAATTAGATTGCGGTGTAATCAGCCAATTTTCTTTCAATATGACAATCAGGAATATTACATCACAGAACAGTCAATGGCTGAGGAAAGGGAACTTGGAAATCAAATACCGGTTTTCTGTAGGGAAGAGGACATCAGACAGACGGTTGATTTTATCAGTAAATATTCTGTATATGCCTTTCAGGAGCAGATAAAACAGGGGTTTCTTACGATACAGGGAGGGCACAGAGTGGGACTTTGCGGAGATGTTGTCATGGAGAATGGACAAGTGAGTACAATGCGGAATATCTCGTTCTTAAATATTCGAATTGCACACGAGAGAAAACACTGTTCAGATGCCCTGACGAAATATCTGTATTGTGGAGAAAACAGTATTTATAATACTTTGCTGATTTCGCCGCCTATGTATGGAAAAACTACACTGTTAAGAGATTTGATTCGAAATTTCAGCAATGGTTATTCAGATGAACATAGCAGTCACAGAGGTCTGAAGGTAGGAGTCGTAGATGAGAGAAGTGAGATTGCTGCATCTTATTTTGGAATTCCGCAGAATGAAATTGGTATTCGCACAGATGTGATAGACCATATCACAAAAGGCTGTGGAATTATGATGCTTATTCGCACGATGTCACCACAAATCATCGCACTTGATGAGATTGGAGGGGAACAGGACATAAACAGTATTGAATATGGTATGAATTGCGGATGTAAATTTATTGCCACAATTCACGGAGATTCCATACCTGATTTACTGCACAAAAAATCATTAAAGAACATGATTTCGGAACATTTATTCCAAAGGTTCTTGATTATAAAAAAAGAAGGGAGTGACCGGAAGGTGCAAATCTATGATGAGAGTTTACATGAGCTGGGTCTTACATCATGTTGAAAATTATGGGGAGTGTGATGGTTGTTCTTGCGGGGCTTGGAATGGGATTTTTTTTCAGTGAAAATTTGAATTGTCAGAACAGACAGTTAAAACAGTTGAAAAAAATGGTATTACTGTTAAGGGGTGAGATGAATTATCATCACACCTATTTATCGAAAGCATGCTGTGATGTTTCTGGGAAAACGGAAGAACCATTTCGAAGTGTTTTGAACTATGCAGCAAAACAGGCAGATAAAAATACAGAGTGTTCTTTTGCACAAATCTGGGAAGATGCGACAGACAGGTTCTTAAAACAATCAGCACTCTCGACAGAACAGATTCAGAAAATAAAAGAACTTGGAACTACGATGGGATATTTGGATATAGAGACACAGAATTCGGGATTTCGCCTCTTTTTGGAACAGCTCGATATGGAAATTGAGGAGAATAACGAGAGGAGAAAGAAAGACGGAAAGGTATATAAATATCTTGGATTTATGGGAGGAGTTATTGTTGTATTAATTATTATATAGGGAGATAAAACAGTATGGATGTAAATATTATATTTAAGATTGCGGCGGTTGGAATTTTGGTTTCTGTTATCAGTCAGATTTTAAAACAGAGTGGAAGAGAAGAGCATGCTTTTTTGACCAGCCTTGCTGGACTTCTTCTTGTGTTGTACTGGATTGTTCCATGTATTTATGAGTTATTTGAAACAATAAAAAATCTGTTTGCACTGTAAATGTCACAGAAATAGGGAGGGGTAAAATTGCCGGTTGAAAAAGTTTGCATGGTCTGTCTGGCGGCTGTGTTTTTATCATTACAATTTAAACAGATAAAAAGTGAATATACAATTCTTATTATGATTGTAGCCTCAGCACTTATCTTTTATTTTTGCATAGATAAAATATCTTATGTAATTCACCTTGTGGAAGAACTCTCAAAAAAGTCAGGAGTCAACCAGACCTATATTCTGTTGATGTTTAAAATTATTGGAATTTCATTTATGTGTCAGATTACTTCTGACATCTGCAAAGATAACGGGATGCAGACACTGTCCTCACAGGTGGAAACATTTGGAAAACTTGGGATTCTTGTATCAGGAATTCCGTTAATATCTTCGCTGATGGACATGATTGTGGGGCTGCTATGAAGAAAATTTTTGTACTCATCATGCTGTGTCTGTGTCTCTGGTGTTTCCGTGAATATACGGTATATGCCTCAGCGCCCTCAGATTTTGAATATCAGAGTGATGCCGGAGTATCTTTTCGGAAAATTTATCAGGCAATTTTATCAAGAGATTTTGGTGAAATAAAATCGGTTTTATTTAC
>ONXS01000044.1 GCA_900321855.1 uncultured Eubacteriales bacterium
GGAATACAGATTGGAGAAATAAAAGCAACAATCCAAACAGCAATTCGATATGGGGCAACAAAAGAAACAATCATAGAAGATTTGTTGTCACGGTTTGAGGATTTGTCAAGGGAAGATGCTACAAAATTGTATGACGAATATTCAGAAAGCTAATTGATGTGAATAAAAATCATGCGATAAAGAGAAATACATAGAGACTATTAAGAAAATATAGTAAGGGATATTAGGAAGAGGGGATATATATTTTTTGTTCGATTAAGAGTGGTACTATTTGGGGAATAGAGCCATATATTGTTCATATTGAGGCAGATATTCAGAATGGTCTGCCAACATTTCATATGGTAGGAATGTTATCATCCGAAGTTCGTGAGGCACAGGAGAGAGTGAGAAGTGCGTTAAAGAATATAGGGCAGTCATTGCCATTAGGAAGAATTACGATTAATATTTCACCAGCGGATAAACGGAAAGAGGGAACTGGATTTGATTTACCGGTGGCGGTTGCACTATTGTGTTCTATGGGAGTTATGAGTGCAGATTTTTTTAAAGACTCGATTGTGATTGGAGAGTTGAGTCTGGATGGAAGAATTCAGCCGTTACATGGGATTTTGCCAATAGTAAATCATGCAAAGAATTTAGGCATAAAGAAGGTCATAATTCCATATGATAACATGGATGAGGCATTTCTATGTGAAGGAATAGAAGTTCTTCCATTTGCCAGTCTGTCAGACTTATTATGTTTTGATATTGATAAACAGTACCGAATCAAGTACAGAGAGATGATAAAGGAATTTCAGAGACTGTCATTGCAGGAAGAAGAGTGTGACAATGTGGGAGAAAAATGTAAAGATTTTGCAGATATTGTAGGGCAGGAGAATGTAAAACGTGCACTTGTGATAGCAGTATCAGGCAATCATGATCTTTTAATGGTTGGAAATCCTGGTGTTGGAAAATCCATGCTGGCATCAAGGGTTCCAGATATTATGCCGGATATGACATTTGAAGAGAAAATGGAAGTGACGGGGATTGCGAGTATTACAGGACAATTGGATAGACATATACTTGTCAGGAAAAGACCATTTCTGGCACCACATCATACCGTGACCACAGCCGCACTGATTGGAGGTGGAATGAATGTAACAGCAGGTATTATTACAATGGCGCATCGCGGATTAATTTTTATGGATGAGTTGCCAGAGTTTAGGAACTCTGTAATTGATGCACTCAGACAACCTCTGGAAAACAAACAGATACATATACATAGGCAACAAGGGGATTATACATTTCCAGCCGATTTTTTATTGATAGGAGCTATGAATCCATGTCCATGTGGATATTATCCGGATCGCAATAAATGTAATTGTTCCATTACAGAGGTTCGCAAATATATATCGCATATTAGTGGTCCCATTTTAGACAGAATTGACTTGAGTGTAAAAGTTTCGAGAGTTGACTTAGGAGATATACAGAATCCCTTTGGTGAAAATTTATCTACAAAGGATATGAAGGCAATGGTCGATAGAGGGATTCATATGCAGAAAGTCAGGCAGGGAACAAGGCGAAACGCTGATTTGGATGCAAGAGAGATTAAGGAATTTTGTAAATTGGATGAGGTATGTAATGACTTTTTAAATTCGGCTTATGAAAAGTTTCAGATGAGTATGAGGGGATACCATAAAATATTAAAGATTGCAAGAACAATTGCTGATATTGATGAGAGAGAAAAGATTGAAGTAGGAGATCTTGCACAGGCAATAGGATATAGAATGGATGTGAGGGAAAATAGATAATTTATATTGGTTATGGTTATGTAATATTAAGGGGATTAGCAATAAAATAATCCGACATCTGCTGTATACATTTCACTCTCCAAAGGGAGTTTACAAGGCAACAGATAGCCAGATACGAATTGCTTTCAATGGAACAAAAGTGAAAGATGAGATGGTGAAAAATATTATTTGTTCCAAAGATTTGACGGAGATTCACAGATTAGAGAAATATTTGAGAGTAAATCATATCAGAGTTATTACAGTACAAGATGAGGATTATCCGGAAAAATTAAAAAATATTTGTGATTCACCGTATGTATTGTATATGAAAGGAGCAGATATTAGTTTAAGGGAACAGTTTGATAACAAGGTAAATGTAGCAGTTATCGGAGCAAGAAATTGTTCAGAATATGGAAGAAAAATGGCTTGTGATATTTCATATGAGCTGGCGGCGAGGGGAATTAATATCATAAGTGGAATGGCAAAAGGAATTGACGGATGTGCACATACAGGGGCGATTAAGGCAAATGGAAAGACAACGGCAATTCTTGGGAGTGGTATCAATATATGTTATCCAAGAGAAAATATTGATATTTACGATAAATTGCAGGAAAATGGATTGCTAATGTCAGAATATCCTGTAGATGCAGCACCTGAGAGTTGGCATTTTCCGATGAGAAATCGAATTATAGCTGGTTTGTGTGATTGTATGATTGTGGTTGAGGCGAGAGAGAAAAGTGGCTCTTTAATCACAGCAGAATATGGATTAGAGCAGGGAAAGGATATTTATGCAGTTCCGGGAAGAATCGGAGACTGTCTGAGCGAGGGGTGCAATAACCTGATAAAAGAAGGCGCAGGCATAATAGTTTCAATAGAACAATTTTTAAAGGAGTTAGAAATAAAATTGGATACAATCCCAAAATTTCAAAAAAATAAAAATATTACTCTTGAAAAAGATTTAGAATTGTTATATAGTTGTGTAGATTATTTTCCGAAAAATATTGAACAGCTTATGAAAGAGAGCAATATGAGTTCTGTTCATTTTTTCAAGAATATAATTACATTACAGATGATGAATTTAGTAGATGAACCATCAAAGAATATGTATGTAAAAAAATAGTGACTATGGAAAGATAGTTACACAACGAGGTAAACTGTTAAAAATACAGTAATTTTGTAACAGTTCAGAATCAGGCATTTTCAAATTCGTTTCTGAATAGTTACGTAATTTTTGGAAAAGGGGAATTACTTATGCCTAAGTATTTAGTTATTGTAGAATCGCCAGCTAAGGTAAAGACAATTAAAAAGTTTTTAGGAGCTAATTATACAGTTGTAGCTTCCAATGGACACATCAGAGATTTGCCCAAAAGTACAATGGGAGTTGATGTGGAGAATGATTATGAGCCAAAGTATATTACAATCAGAGGTAAAGGCGAAAAACTGGCAGAACTAAAGAAAGCAGCCAAGAAGGCTGATAAAGTATATCTTGCAACTGATCCTGACCGTGAGGGAGAAGCGATTTCATGGCATCTTGCGACTGCACTCAAGTTGGAAGATAAGAAAATGTCAAGAATTACATTTAATGAAATTACAAAAACTGCTGTGAAAGCAGCGTTAAAGACACCGAGAACAATAGATATGAATCTTGTAGATGCTCAGCAGGCAAGAAGAATACTAGATAGAATGGTTGGATATTCCATCAGTCCGGTTTTATGGGCAAAAGTAAAGAGAGGACTGAGTGCGGGAAGAGTACAGTCAGTGGCACTTCGCATTATCTGTGACCGAGAAGAAGAAATTAATGCGTTTATTCCAGAGGAATATTGGTCGCTTGACGTTGCATTGATTCCGGAAGGAAATAAAAAACCACTTACCGCAAAACTTGTCTCTCATAAGGACAAGAAGATTGAAATAAAAAATAAATCACAGATGAATCAGATTTTAAAAGAACTGGAGAATGTGGAATATACAGTAAAGTCTGTAAAAAAAGGTGAGCGTGTGAAAAAAGCACCACTTCCATTTACAACAAGTACCTTACAGCAGGAAGCATCTAAGAGATTGAATTTCTCTACACAGAAAACAATGAGAATTGCGCAGCAGTTGTATGAAGGTGTAGATATAAAAGGAAGTGGAACAATTGGTATCATTTCTTATCTTCGTACAGATTCCACAAGAGTATCTGAAGAAGCGGATGCAATGGCAAGAGATTACATCTCATCTGCTTATGGAGAACAGTATTTGTCTGATTCTGAAGCAAAGAAAAAGAATAGCAATAAGATTCAGGATGCACACGAGGCAATCAGACCAACTGATATTACACTGACACCTGCTAAGATTAAGGAAGATTTATCCAGAGATCAATTTCGGTTATATCAGTTAATTTGGAAATGTTTTACAGCGAGCCGCATGAGTAATGCAAAGTATGAGACAACTTCTGTGAAAATTGCAGCAGGAGATTATGGATTTACATGTTCTACATCAAAATTAGCATTTGATGGATTTATGTCAGTTTATGCAGATTCAGATGAGGAAAAAGAAGTAAAAGGTAATAATATTATTGCTAAAAAATTTGATATGGATACCAAACTTACATTTAGTGATTTTGATTCCAAACAGCATTTTACACAGCCACAGCCACATTATACAGAGGCATCGTTAGTAAAGACTTTAGAAGAACTTGGAATTGGAAGACCAAGTACCTATGCTCCAATTATCTCAACAATCATTGCTAGGAGATATATTACAAAAGAGCAGAAAAATCTTTATGTGACAGAACTTGGAGAGATTGTCAATGAGATTATGAAAACAGCATTTCCTGTCATTGTGGATTCAAACTTTACTGCAAATCTGGAATCGTTACTGGATGGAATAGGTTCCGGTGATGTAGACTGGAAAACAGTAGTGAGAAACTTCTACCCAGATTTGGAAGAAGCGGTTTCCAATGCAAGTAAGACACTGGAAAAGATAAAAATTGAAGACGAACAGACAGATGTAATATGTGAAGAATGTGGAAGAAATATGGTCATCAAGTATGGCCCACATGGAAAGTTTCTTGGATGTCCGGGATTTCCAGATTGCAGAAATACAAAACCATATTATGAGAAGACGGGTATCATATGTCCGGTATGTGGCGGGGACATTGTTATCAAAAAGACAAAGAAAGGCAGAAAATATTATGGATGTTTGAACAGTCCAGAATGTGAATTTATGTCTTGGCAGAAACCATTGGAACAGAAATGTCCGGAATGTGGTTCTTATATGGTATTGAAAGGCAATAAGGCCGTATGTTCAAATGAGACATGCGGACATGTGGAGAATCTTCCAAAGACAACGGATGAGGAAAAATAAATGAGTATTTTATTGTTGGATAAAATAAGAAAAGTAAATAAGTTACTTCATACAAGTACAACAACAAAATTTGTATTTAGTGATATTTGTAAGGTAATTTCAGAAGTGTTGGATTCGAATGTAATCTATATCAGTAAATCAGGAAAAATTCTGGGACTATGGAATCGGGAATCTGAATTTCAAAAAGACAGAATACCTGCAATTGAGCAGTATATTAATGTGAGTTTGAGAGAACATATTGATGCGACCTTAAATGAGAGATTACTTGAAATTTTATCTACAAAAGAAAATGTAAACTTAGAAACACTTGGTTTTGATAAAAATTATGTGGACGGTTATGTCGCGATTATCAATCCAATTGATATTGCAGGGAAAAGGCTTGGAACACTGTTTATTTACAGGAATACAAAGCCATATGACATTGATGATATTATTTTGAGTGAGTATGGAAGTACCGTAGTAGGACTTGAGATGGTTCGCTCAGTCAGTGATGAAAATGACAGAGATACAAGAAATAAAAGTGTCATAGAATCGGCATATCATTCTCTGTCACACTCGGAAAAGAAGGCAATAAAGGCGATTTTGTCACAGATGGATGGAACAGAAGGACTGGTGGTAGCAAGCAAAATTGCAAAAGATGCGGATATTACCAGATCTGTCATTGTAAATGCTCTTAGGAAGTTTGAGAGTGCCGGACTGATTGAGGCAAAATCAGGTGGTGTGAAAGGAACATATATTAAAATTATCTCAGAGAATTTATACAATCAGTTGATTGAATTTGAACGATAAGCAATCCACCACCTTTAAGGCGTAAAGACGTAGGCGGGGTATCGGAAGATGCTTATGTCAGGAGGGGTGAAAGCACCTTTTGACAAGCTGCGAAGTAGTCTGCGTTTATGAGCAGGTAGTAAAGTGGACATTTGCAATCGCTTTACTTTGAATAGATTTAATAAAAGATGTTTTGAATAGAGATGCTATTCAAAACATCTTTTTTTTGATATACTAAAGTTTTAAAATAAAACTATGTAGGAGAAGAGAAGAATGAAAAGAGCAAAGAAAATTATATTGGAAAATTATGTATATTTTTTTTCATTTCTGATTCCTGTACTTATATTTCTCGTTGTATTTAAAGAAAGTAAGATTTATCCATTTGGGGATTACAGTTATCTGGCAAATGATGCATTGCAGCAATATGAACCAATGATAAAAGGTTTTTATAATAGGATTTTGCAGGGGAAAAGCTTGGAGTATACATGGAATATTGGATTGGGAACAGGATATGGTTCTATTTATGCATATTATCTTGCAAGTCCACTTAATTGGCTCTTGTTTATATTGATACCTGTCTTTAAAATTAATTTTGTAGATATTATAGATGTTATTCTAGTATTGAAAGTTGCTCTGTGTGGATTAACATTTGCATATTTTATAGTAAAAAAATATCAAAAAAAGAATTTTCTCGTAATTGTAGTATCCATTTGCTATGCCTTGTCTGCTTATGTATGTAATTATGGAATTAATATTATGTGGATGGATGCATTGGTATTATTGCCAGTGATTATTTTGGGATTGGAGGCACTGTATAAAGAAGGGAAACATCGGATGTATACAGTGAGCCTGTTTGTGGCAATTTTATCAAATTATTATATTGGCATTATGTTATGTATTTTTGTGACACTTTACTTTGTGGCTCTTCTTATTTTTGATGAGCATGGGATTAAAAAACAAAATCTAGTATTAAGGCGATTGATAGAATTTGTGATTTATTCGGCAATAGCAGGATTTTCCACATTTGCCATTACATTGCCGGCAGTGTATTCGCTTGGAAATACGTCTTCTGGAGATTTTTCATTTCCAAAAGCAATAAAATTTTACAATTCTATTTTAGAATATATGGTTCGCCCGTTAATTATGGCACCGAAAGATATAGGAGATTATTTTCCTAATTTATATTGCTCGGTTATCGTTCTGTTGGTGATACCTGTTTATTTGATGAATGGAAAAATAGAATTAAAAAGAAAATTAAAAAATGTAAGTCTAATCAGTATTATGTTAATTAGTTTTAATATCAATGTATTAGAATATATTTGGCATGGATTTCATTTTCCGAACTGTCTTAGTGGAAGAAATTCTTTTTTATATGTTTTCTTAATTTTGATGATTACTTATGAATCAATTGATAAGATAAAAGATTTAAAAGATCATTTTTATATTAGCTCGATTGTGATTGCAGTGTCATATTTGCTTATTATATGGAAATTTGTAATAGGAAATGAACACTTTGAAGTGGAATACAAAGAGGTAATAATTTATCTGTCGTTATTTTTTATTATTTTGTACGGCGTAATTGGATTAATCTTACGTGGGATAAAGAGCAGGGTTAATGTCGTATATTTTATACTTTTGTTAATTGTCATATATGAGATGTATATGAACGCAGGAGCTACAATTGGAAGCACCATGACACGAGATTATTTGATAAGTGACAATGAAAAAATACAGGATTTACTTATAACTCAGCGAAAAGAGGAAAAAACTAAGTTTTATCGCACTGAAAAGGAGAGCTATAGAACGGCAAATGATGGAGAATGGGATAATTATCATGGGTTGACGATGTTTTCATCTACAGCAAATGCTGGTGTTGTCAATTTTCTGCATAGTTTGGGAATGGAGACATTTACAAATTATTATACATTTAATGGAAATACAGATATTACAAAATCTTTGTTTGGAATAAAATATGTGTTGAATGATGAGATGGAGAAATATCCATATGCCTTTTCTCTTGGATATATGATAAATTCTGAACTGGAGAATAGAATACAGATAGATAGTGAAAACTCTTTTGAAAATCTCAACGCAATTTCAAACAGTTTTGTGGGAAAAGAAATGTTTCATAAGATAAAGGTATCCTCTTCTGGAAAATTCAAAAAATTCAAATTAGAGCAAAATGGAAGGGTATTCTTTAAATGCAGTCTTTCACCTTATTCTATTTTTGTAAAAATAACAGATTTAGAAGGAAAAGAAACAGATATTTCCTATTCTTATCAGTTATATAGTTATATATGTGATTTGGGAGAGTTAAAAGCTGGAAGTGAGGTTGAAATTAACATCGTAGATGAAGATGAGAAATATGACAACTTTGAAATTTTCGCCTACTCCTATGATGATACCGTGATAAAAGAATGTTATGAAAAGGCAAGCAAATCATTTTTTAATATCAAAAAGTTTCAGGATACTTATGTCGAGGGTACAATAGATGTTTCGGAATCTGGACAGATGCTCACTACAATTCCCTATGATAAGGGGTGGAGTGCGTATGTAGATGGCAAAAAAGTAAACATCCATTTATTTAAAGAGGCATTTGTTTCTGTCAATCTAGAGTCGGGACAGCATACGGTTAAGTTCGTTTACGAAACTCCCGGAAGAAAATTAGGAATTTTCATTTCGATTGCTGCAATATCTCTGTATATTATTTTAGAAATAGCAGGTAAAAGGAAAAAGATAAGACAACAACGCATAGAATCTCTTTAAAACTTATCATTTTTATGATAGAATAAAGTTATATAATTACGTAATAGTATGGAATTTTGTCAGAGTTCCATATGGAATGGAGAGTGGTTAAGATGGCAAAAAGTATTTTAGTATGTGATGATGCAGTATTTATGCGAATGATAATTAAAGATATACTTGAAAAAAACGGCTATAACGTTGTAGAGGCTGAGAATGGTTACCGCGCATTAGAGGAATACAAGAGGTCAAAGCCTGACCTTGTACTTATGGATATTACAATGCCAGAGATGAATGGTATTGAGGCACTGGAGAAGATTATAGAGATGGATGAAGATGCGTCGGTTGTTATGTGTTCAGCGATGGGACAGGAATCAATGGTTATGGAGTCGCTTGCTCTCGGGGCAAAGGATTTTATTGTAAAGCCATTTGATGATGAGAGAGTAATTGAGGCAATTCGAAATGTTTTAGAGTAAAATTTGAGGTAGTAAAGTGAAGTCAGATACTTCTGTGATAGTGATAGCCTGTTCAACCGGAGGACCAAATGTTTTGCGGGAAATTGTGTCAGGTTTGGATGAACGGCTGCAGGTTCCTATTGTTATTGTGCAGCATATGTCAGCAGTATTTACAAAATCACTGGCAAAGAGTCTGAACCGACTTAGTAAGATACATATAGAAGAGGCGAAAAACGGGGAGATTCTTCAAAATGGAAGAGTTTATATAGCTCCGGGGGGAAAACATATTAAGATTATGAAAAATCTGTCTGGTGATTCGTTTTTTAAAGTATATGATGGTTCGGGGAATTTGAAACCCTGTGCGGACATATTATTAAAATCTCTAATTTCAACCAGTTATAGCAATGTGACAGTGATTGTCTTAACTGGTATGGGAAAAGATGGAACGGCAGGAATTCTATTATTAAAGCAGTCTGGAAAACAGGTATTTGTAATTGCACAGAAACCAGAAGAATGTATTGTCAGTGGAATGTCGAAATCTGTAATAGAATTAGGGCTCGAAGATAAGATATTGCCGGCAGAAGAGATAGCGCAGGCTATGATGAAAGGTTGATACACGGTGGAAGTTGATAAATATTTGGAAATTTTTATAGATGAGGCAGGAGAGCATATCAAAAATCTCAGTGATGAAATTCTGGTGCTTGAAAAGGAGCACACCAATCAGGATACAATCAATGAGATTTTTCGAGTTGCCCATTCGTTGAAGGGAATGGCAGGAACGATGGGATTTAAAAATATGCAGACACTGACTCATGATATGGAAAATGTATTTCAGGAAGTTCGAAGTGGAAATATTTCTGTAAACAGTGATATGGTCGATGTCTTGTTTCAATGTTTAGATGCACTGGATAAGTATCTTGACATTATCACAAATACCGGCAATGAGGGAAGTGAAACAAATGCAGATATTATTTCAAAATTGAGAAATTTTACAGAAACAAAAGATTCCAAATCTGCCGAACAGCCGACAGAACAGCCAAAAGAACAGCAAAAAGTTGTGGCGCCGGTGACATTTTCGGAAGAGGAAAAGAAAGAAATCAATTCGATTATTCAGGAAGGACGTCTGGTTTATCACATTCATGTGAGGCTGGCTGATACCTGTGTGTTAAAATCAGCGAGAGCATTTTTGATTTTTAAAAATCTGAAGGCGTTTGGAAAAATACTAAAGACATTTCCTGATAAAGAGATGATTGACAGTGAGAAATTTGATTTTACGATTGATATTTGGCTCGCATCTGATGAGACATCAGATAAGATTAAGGAGAAACTGAAGAAAATTTCTGAAGTCAGGGAAGTTTTGCTGGAGAAGATGGATTTGTTTACTCAAGAGGCTGAAAAAAAGACAGTACAGCCGAAACAGAGTATCAAATCTGTAAAAGTAGAGGCTGCTCAGTTAGATGAACTCATGAATTTAGTCAGTGAGCTGATTATTGCCAAGAATGGAATTATAGCAAAAAACAAATATTCGGAAGATAATGAATACAAAGAGCAGTTAGAGTATCTAGAGAATGTCACTGCCAGTATGCAGGACAAGATTATGGAAATCAGAATGATGCCACTTGATATGGTAACATCAAAATTTCCACGAATGATGAGAGATTTATCGAGGAAACTGTCGAAAAAATTTGATTTTGAAATTCAGGGCGAAGATACAAAACTAGACCGTACTGTTTTGGACGAGATTGGTGATCCGCTTATGCACATCCTTCGAAATTCAGCAGATCACGGAATCGAAACTCCGGATATTCGTGTGAGCAGAGGTAAGAACGAGACTGGAAAGATTACACTCAGTGCCAGTCAGATGGGAGAGACGATTGTACTTCGCGTACAGGATGATGGAAGTGGAATTGACTTAGAGACAGTGAAGGACAAGGCATTGGAAAAGGGGCTTGTCTCAAAAGAGCAGGCTGCGAACTTAAATGAGCGGCAGATTGTAGACTTGTTGTTCTTGCCGGGTTTTTCTACATCAAAAAAGGTTTCGGATGTATCCGGACGAGGTGTTGGACTTGATGTGGTAAAGACGAAAATTGAATCTCTGAAAGGAACGATTGAGGTAAAACAGCAGACAGGAAAAGGAACGGAGTTTATCATTCGTCTGCCAATGACGCTTGCAATCATGCAGGCCTTGCTTGTGCAGTCGGGAGAAGAAATTTATGCCATACCAATAGAAAATATAGATGTGATTGAGGATTACAAAAAAGACAAGATTGTGAACCTGCATGGAAGTGAAATTATCAGGCTGGGCGGAAATGTGGTTCCACTGGTTCATCTGTCAGAAGTGTTTCAGATTTCGACAGACAGTGACCAAAGAGAAGAGATTATTGTGGTTGTAAAACGCGGCGATAAGCAGCTTGGAATTGTTGTAGAGAATATTGTCGGGCAGCAGGATATTGTTATAAAATCACTGGGAAGTCATCTGCAAAGTGTGACGAAATATCTGCTGGGTGCAACAATTATGGGAAATGGACATGTTGTATTGATTATGGATACCAATGCTTTAATTGCAGGACATTAAATTTCATGAGCAAGCAGCAAAGCGGATTGCGAATGTCCGCTTTACAATGTAACGATACAGAATATGAGAGGTTTTTGTATGGGAAAACTGGAAAATAAATATATCATAGGAACAATTGGATATGAATATTTTGGATTTGATATAACAAAAGTTACGAGTGTTGTTGATATGAAACACATTACAAGAGTTCCTTATGTACAAAGTTATATATTAGGTGTAATTAATTTACGAGGTTTGGTGATTCCTGTTATGAGTCTCAGAAAAAAAATGGAGATGCAGGAAATTGAGGATATGCGTAATTCCAAGATTGTCATTGTAAAACCGGCGGAACAGGACGAGATGGGGATTATTGTTGACGAAGTTAAGAAAGTAGCAGAGATTACAGATATTAGTAGTAGAAAAATTGTATCAAATGATGAGTTTGAAAAATATATTTTTGGTATTGGAAAATATGAAGATAAGTTAATCTCGATTATTAATATAGATAGTATTGTGGAAAAACAGGAGGAAGACTGATGAGCAGTTTTGAATATTTATCAGATATGCAGACAGATGTGTTAAAAGAACTGGCGAATATAGGTGCTGGAAATGCAACGACAGCACTTGCAAAGATGGTGGGAAAGCGAATTGAGATTGGTGTGCCGGATATTCAACTTGTAAAACTGGCAGATTTGCAGGATTTTATTGGAGAGGCAGAAAAAGTAATGACAGGAATTCTGATTGAATTATCAGGAGAATTGAATGGAGTTATGATGTTTCTGATTGATGAGAGAATTTCGGATCAGATGATAAATATTCTGCTGCATCGTGATAAGGGAACAGAAGTGACCTATAATGAAATGGAAAAATCAGTTATTATGGAAGTTGGAAATATTATTATTTCAGCATACATAAAATCAATTTCGAAAATGACACGTCTGAGTATTTCGCCTTCTGTGCCAATGTTTCAGATTGACATGGCAAGTGCCCTGTTATCGGTACCGGCAACACAGTTTTGTATTGTCAGTGATAAAGTGTTAATGATACAGACACAGTTTTCATTGGAAAAAACAAGTGATATGGTAAAAGGATATTATATTTTTGCACCAGATGTAGAATCTTTCGATAAGATTTTTCATTCATTGGGGATAAAATAGCTGGAGAAAACAAATGAAAGAAAAAATAAGAGTAGGTATGGCTGAGATGAAAGTCTGTAGTGTGCCGGATACGATTACTACTCTGGGGCTGGGGTCTTGTGTAGGAGTCGTTCTTTATGATTCTCAAAAGAAAATATGTGGATTGATACATGTGATGCTGCCAGACAGCACAAGAATAAAAAATCATTCCAACAGAGCAAAATTTGCAGATACAGCAATTGTGGATATGTTAAGTGAACTGGAGAAACTGGGATGCAGGCGAAGAAATATCATTGCCAAAATCGCAGGTGGAGCCAAAATGTTCGAATTTGGTTCAGATAAAAGGACAACCAGTATTTTAAGTATTGGGGAAGAGAATATAAGGGCTGTGAGAGAAATTTTATCCAGAGAGAATATTCCTCTTAAAGCTCAGGATGTAGGATTGAATTATGGAAGAACGATTATATTTAATCCGGAAAATGGAGAACTTTTCATAAAAGCAGTGGGAAAAGAGGATAAAATTATATAATTACAAATATATTAAGCTCAGAAAGAAAGGATAAATCATATTTTGTAATTGTTTAGAACTAGGCGATTGTACATAAAATGGAAATTCACAATCCGCTTTGCTGCCGGGTATTAGTCGAATGAAAAAATAATATGTGACTAAATTTTGGGTATCGAACTTAGTTCTGAATAGTTATCGTAATTTTGTATGATTGGTAGGAAAAATGGTTACACAGGTGATAAGAATTTTACTGGATTTAGGAGTATTTCTGGTACTTGTTAGTTTCTTTTTTGGAAAATATTTAGACAGACTGGGAGAAAAAATCAGTAAAACAGATAGCACTCCTGTAACAAAGGCAGAAGTATATCGGATTGTAAATGAAATTTTAGACAATCGAAATCCGAATCGAAACTTGGATGACAGCGAAGTTTCAAACGAAGAGAAAAACAACGATACAATTGAAGATAAAACAGAACAAAAAGATAACAATGTTGCGGAACATAAAAAATCAAATCGAAAAGACAAACATTCCTCAAAGAATAAAAAAGGAAAACCAACATCAATTCGTGCAACTGGAAATTCGAAGTCTGCAAAGAAAAACAGCGGTGTCGCAATTTCAGCAAATGAAGTATTGAGTAAATCGGACAGGCGGAAAAGGATTATTGAACTTCACAATCAGGGAATGGATGCGGAACAGATTGTAAAAGAATTGAAGGCGAGTATGGGAGAGGTTCGACTTGTCATTGATTTAAACAGACCAGATAAACATTAAATGCAAAGCTACAGCGACAAGGGTGTTAAGGCTTTAAGCAGTTACATTATTTTGAAAAGAATCAGAGAGGAAACAAGACATGAATTTAAAGAGTTATATTAGAGGCTTAGGATGTGGATTTATCTTAGCAGGAGTTATTTTGCTCGTTGCTTTTTCAGCAAGTCAGAATAAATCAGAAAAAAATGACAGCAAGGATAACAATAAAGTTGTAAAGAATGAGTCTGTGGAAGCAGAGAAAAATAGTGAGACAGATGCGGCACCTGCGCCGGAGACAACTGTAACACCAGAGACGACAGCAGCACCAGAGACAGCCGCCGTCCCAGAGACGACAAAAGCTCCAGAGACAACTGCTGCACCAGAGACAACAAAAGCACCGGAGACAACACAGGAGCAGACTACAAAGCAGGAAGAGACAACGACACAGCCACCAGCGCCGGCAGTGGCTGACGGACAGGTAGTTCATATCTTAATTCCGGGAGGAACAGGCTCATATGCAGCAGCAAAGATTTTAAAAGATGCAGGTCTGATTGATGACTTAGATGCTTTTGATCAATTTATGATACAGGGTGGATATGAGTCCAAACTTGTAGTTGGAGAGTATGATATTCAGAAAGGTTCTGATTTTACTACGATTGCAAGAGCAATTACAAGAAAATAATGAACGCTTTACTTGATTGCAGACTATACCCTCATAGAGATAAAAAGATTGACAGAAATTCAGAAAACCAATATAATACATTGTCAGTAGCATATAAATGCTAGATGTATATATGGTTCGAAGTTTAAGTAGGTAATTGGGAATACGGTCAGAATCCGTAACAACCGTCATTACTGTATTTGAAGATATGTATGGCTTCATCCTCACGGAGAGTTGCTGTGTCATAGACTTCATAAGTCAGGATACACCCATATATACACGTGAAGGCTGTCTTGGGCGAGAAGAGAGCACAACCGTGATTTTAAATATATGAAGTGTAGCTATACAGAAGAAATTGTGTATAGTATTTTTGCTGTGCTGAATCGTTAGAGATGAGTTCGTCTATCTCCCATTCAGGAAAACCTCCAAAATACAGTAAATACATAAATGGAATTTAAAACTCAGTTGTGCTCGATGTACAGCTGAGTTTTTATATTTCCTATAGAAAAGTTAAAAAAGTAATTTAAGGTCAGTAGAAAACAGATACATTGAAACTGAGCAGGAGTGTTTCAATGAGTAAAAAGGTTTTCAAGACTGAAGGAAGAAAGGAAAATCAAATTTGGATACCAAATATACTCAGGCAGTCAATTTGCTGCTGGAAAAAAGCAGACAATTAAATGGTGAACGACTTCCGAAACGTTCCGATTTTAGTCCTGATGACGCATGTTTCATAAAGCAGAAACTAGGCCCGTGGCCGAGAGCTTTAGAAAAGGCTGGACTAAAAGAGAAAACAAGACCTGATTCCATTGAGAGAAACAGGGAAAAGAGGGCGAAACGAAAGGAAGTTTCAAAAAATAAACGAAAGGAAGAAAAAGAAGAATGAAACATTTGAAGAATTTACTTGCATATGTTCTTGTGTTTGCATTGGTTTTATTTAACATTCCTGCCAGCATATTTGCAGATGAAAATAACAATGCAGATTTGGGAACAGTTCGAGTAATTATCAGAAACACAACCTTCCCAAAGGCAAATGGTGCAAAATGGGATGGAGTGTTACTTGACAAGAAGGTGGAACTGAAGAATGATTCCAACGCAATATCAGTCATTGCAGATGCAGTGAAATCTGAAAATCTCACAATTACAGGAGTTGAGACAAACTATGTCACAGAAATCGCAGGACTCAGTGCCTATGATGGCGGAAGTATGAGTGGATTTATGGGAACTGTCAACGACTGGTTTGCAAATGAAGGACTAGATGCCTTTAAGGTTTCCAATGGAAAATTAGTGGCAGGTGACGAAGTTTGTATGGAATATTCCTGTGCATGGGGTGGAGATATTGGAAGTGTGTGGAATGACAATTCTACAGAACTTACAGAACTCACATTTTCAGCAGGAATTTTAAATGAAGATTTTCAGCCAGCCACAAAGGAGTATACGCTCAGTATTCCAAAAGATGTTACATCTGTAGCAGTGACAGCAATGGCAAGGAACAAGAATTTTCAGGTCAGAACATATAAAAATGCGTATACACCAACAGAAAATGGCTCTGAAATTAGGAGAAATACAGAAATTCCAGTCACTGAGGGAGATAAGCTCTATATTGGAGTTGGCGATACAAGCTGGCCTTCAATGAATGGCGGACAGACAGCATCTAAATATACAGTAAATATTGTATATCAGGAAGAAGCAAAGCCAGCCCCAGACTTTGAGAAGTTTGAACTCTCAGCAGTTTCATTAAACGGATGGACAAGTGGAGAGACATTTGACAAAGAGACTGCAAGTTATGATATTCAGATTAAAAATTATTCAACATCAACGATTTCAATTAGTTCAGATACAACTTACGATGAGAATCAATTTACAGCAACTGCAAAATATACAGACAGCAATCAGGATGCAAGAGAGATTGAAATTAAAAATGAGGGCATGACAAGCCTAAATAATCTTCCATTTGGAAATACTCAGATTGTTATTGAAATCAGTGATAAGACAGATGCTGAAAATAAAAAACAGTATACACTGAATGTATTCAGACCATATGATACAACAGCCGAATTGAATACAAGAACAGGAATTAAGGTAGTTCCGGAAGGAAGAGAACTTTTAGCTACAAAGTACAAAGAGCAGCCAGAAGGAACAATGTTCAAGGTTGAGGACGGTGTGATTACAACATCAGGTATGAGCTCTGATGTAAATGACTACGAGACTTATCTTCTTGAAAATCCTGAAAACTTCTCCCTGACACTGACAGGCAAGACAAATTATGTACATATTCGAGTGAGAGAAGATAAATCAGAATTTACAGAGATTACATCTGGAGAGAACACACCAGTTTACTCATTTGCAAATGCCCCATTTAAGAAGATTACCATTCAGGTAATTTCTGACGAGGAGTATGTGAAAAACGGATTTACAAATGTTGCTGAACTTGGAAAAGAGTACACAGTAACTGTTGTAAAGGCAGAGGCAGATACAAATGCTGCAAAAATCCAGACAGCCCAGACGATTGCAGATGGAGCACAGATAGGAGACTGGTATCCTGCATTTAATTCTAATGTGTATTCCCATGTTGTTGTGATGAACAACGAGGATGAGTACCCAGAACTTACATTTTCAGTAAATGACGGTTCCGTTGTTACTTATAATCGTGAAGAATTGCAGGCAGACGAGAATGGAATTTATCACATTCAATTAAAATCTGGTGCGCAGAAGATTACTGTTTTTAATAATGGAATTGAAAATACATATTCATTCCGCGTTCAGAAGAAGAGCAAATATGATGTTCCAGATAAAGTCGTTGATTATTTGCCAATCAACAGTCAGTACACAA
Source organism: uncultured Eubacteriales bacterium (assembly GCA_900321855.1). GTDB lineage: Bacteria > Bacillota > Clostridia > Lachnospirales > Lachnospiraceae > Bovifimicola. The sequence continues at coordinate 17,514 of ONXS01000044.1, forward strand.
ACAGGGGACCTTATGGATTAGACCCAACTGTTACAC
>ONXS01000117.1 GCA_900321855.1 uncultured Eubacteriales bacterium
CAAAAGAAAAGAGATTCATTGTGTTCGCATACAATTCTTCCGGGAATTTTGTGATTTTTTGATAAACCTAAATTATCCTCTAAAAATTGTCGAACTGCATCAATTGTCCAAACTGCACCACCATAACTTTCTTCGTCAAGCCTATCTGCACAAGAATACGGTGTATGAGCTATTTCTGTCATAAAATAATCCATATCTAAATCTAAAATTTTCAAATTTACATCTCCTCCAACTCTGCACATGATGTTTCCTTAATTGTCATTATACATAAATCCGTGAAATTCAAACTGCAAAATAAGGCTGTAAGAATGATAAAACCCGATTTTAGCCTTATCTTCGATGCTTGAATTTGCACTTACTGTCCGTTTACAGAAACATATCAACTCGCTTATCTTTTCTTATTGATTTGGAGTGATGATAAGTGGGTCTTGACCGTTATTTCATTTCGTACTTTTCAATTTTACACTGATGTACTCTTGTCTTTTTATCGTAGTTGATACCAACAAGCAGAAGATTGCCTTTATACTCTTTCAGTGCATCAACATATCCCTTATCTTTGATTTGACCTATTGCACCTTCGGCACTTTTATCCCACTTTAATTCAACTATCATGGCAGGAACATCAGTTGACCTTTTCGGGATAAATACCATATCTGCAAAACCTTCACCCGTCGGCAATTCCCTGATGACCGTATAATCCTTTGTGACACTGTAATAGGCAAGCATTATGATACTGGAAAGAGAAATTTCATTGTTATAGACAAGGCTCGATGAATTGGCTGTGTGAACATCATGTATCATTTTGGCTACCTTGTCTTCTTCCATTGCCCATGTTGCCTTCAGCAGTTTCTCGGAATCCGTGATGGCTTTGTAAACTTCGTCCCAACCATCACCGGACACAGCATTTACCATTTCGGAGTGAACCTCGCTGTTTGGAATGTATGCTTCTGCTTTTTCGCTGTCATAAGCTAAATAACCGAGATGTATCAACAGCGTTAAAACATCGTCTGCATCCGTAAAAGTTGTCATATCATTCTGAAATCTGTCCGTGTTGATTTTACATCTGTTTCCTGCAAGCATCTCAACGATCTTTTGTTTCAAGCCTTTAAAATCCATTGCAATGTATGTTTTCAAGATTTCATATGTTCCTGTTTTTGTCCAATAATTATTAAATTCTCCATTCATAATGGCTTCTACTACAGAATTAGGACAGTAGATATGTTTTTCTCTTTTGAAAGAATATCCGTCATACCACTGTTTCATATCACCAAACGATACATCATATTCCTCACACAATTTACTGACTTCACTTTCAGTAAAACCAATGTATTCTGCCATGCCCATCGGGTTAAGCATTGTGAACTCACGAAAATTATTCAAGGCAGATTCTGTTCCGTATTTTTTAATCGGAAGTATGCCTGTAATATAGGCAAGAGCAGTAAATCCCTCGGCAGGTACTCCTTTAAAAAGTCCCCTCAAAAGATTTACATATTCCTCTTGTAATGTCTTGTTGTTTTTATCCTCACGAAAAATACAGTCCCACTCGTCAATTATTATTACAAATTGTTTGTCTGTTCTGTTATTGATATTCGAAAGAACAGTAGGCAGTGATATAGCATCTTCAGGGACAAAATCAGGATATTCTTCTCTTAGTTCGGCAATAATCTGTTCCTGTATATACGGTACAATACCGTTTGTTCTTTTTTGTGCCAGTTCCTCAAGAGCATTACCGTATATCCAACGCATATCCATAAAGATAACATCAAACTTATTCAAGTACTTTTTAAATGATGAACATTTGGAAATTTTCAAGCCGGAAAACAATTTTTCCGAATCGCATCCCTTGCTGTAATATGCGGCAAGCATCTTTGCAGCCATTGTTTTTCCGAATCTTCTTGGACGGCTTGACCCAATCAGCGGTCTTTCTTTTCCTATGAATTTATTGGTATATGCAATCAATTCAGTTTTATCAACATATATATCTGAACTGATCGATACAGCAAATAATTTGTTTTTCGGATTAAGATATATGCCCATAAAACTAACTCCCTTCTTCTAACCTGTTTCAATCATACCATAAAGTATGCGGAAATTCAACGGATAGCGGAAAATAAAAAAGACGGGAATCAGACTCTCTGCATGAAAGTTTGATTCCCGTTGTTCAGTCTATTTTCTTTTAATTTCCACCTGTGTATCCGACTTGAATTCAACAATCAGCCTGCCCTCATAAACTGTTATGCTTTCAATCAGCAGTCTGGTGAGATTCTCGTCATATTCTTCCAGTTCTTCGCTGTGGCTTTTCAAAAAATCTCTCACACATTCAATTCGCTGTTTAATGCCCTGTGCAGCGGCACTTTCCTTCATGCACTTTTCTCTCTGCTCACGCAGGGCATCTATCTCATCGGCAACAGTACTGTAAGATTTTCGTTCATTGGCAAGACGAAGAAGTTCTTCCTGCAATTCTGTAAGACGGCAATTGATTTCTTCCAGATTTCCATCAAAAATAACAGACTCTATATTCTGCTGTAATATTTTCATTGTTTCATTCCTTGTGCGGATGGTTTGATTGACAGCATTCCTGACTGCTTCCTGCAATTCTGTTTCGGGAATATTGGGTGCATCACACACATCGGGACCGTTCTGTACTCGTGTGACACATCTCCATCTTACCGACTTTTTGCCGTGATTGTTCCATACTATCCTGCGGTATATGTCACCGCATTTTCCGCATCGGACAAGACTTGACAGAGCATATTTGCTGCTGTAAATTCTCTTGTTTTTCCCTGCATGAATATTCGCTCGCCTTAACA
>ONXS01000012.1 GCA_900321855.1 uncultured Eubacteriales bacterium
TCAATGTAAGAAAACTCTAAGTGTAAGAATTCTCTCAATGTAAGAAAACTCTAAATGTAAGAATGCTCTCAATGTAAGAAAACTCTAAATGTAAGAATGCTCTCAATACCAGAACACGCTTAATATAAGAAAGTTCTTAATGCTAAAGCACTCTCAATATAGAAAACGCCCTGCAATGATTCACACCGATTTGTTTCGGTTGTATGTAATCTGAAGTTACCTATATTTATATGAAAAGTGTCCTTTTTGATAGAACACTTCTATATAACTTTTATGACTTTTTATAAAAGTGTTTATATTTAATCCTCGTGTTTCTTTGCCTCATCAAAAATGAATGTATCTAAAAACTGTCTCGCTCTCTCGGTCTGTGGATTGGCAAAAAACTCTTTTGGTTTTCCCTCTTCCACAATGTCTCCTTTGTCTAAGAAGATAACTCTGTCTGCAACTGCCTTTGCAAATGACATCTCATGTGTAACGATGACCATGGTACTTCCGTTTTTTGCAAGCTCAAGCATGGTATCTAATACCTCACGAACCATCTCTGGGTCCAATGCTGCTGTTACCTCATCAAATAAAAGAATTTCAGGGTGCATACAGAGTGCTCTGACAATCGCAACTCTCTGTTTTTGTCCTCCGGATAATTCTCTCGGATAGCTGTCTTTTTTCTCCAAAAGTCCTACTTTTTTCAGAAGTTCTTCTGCTTCCTGTCGAACTTCTTTTTTATCTCTTTTCTGGACAATGACTGGTGCCAGAGTTACATTTTCAAGCACTGTCTTGTGCGGAAATAAATCATAGCTCTGGAATACCATTCCAATTCTCTGTCTGATTTTTGCCAGATTTTTTGATTTTCCACTGATTTCCTCATCATCTAAAGTGATTTTTCCATCCTGAATTTTTTCCAATCCATTCATACAGCGAAGAAGGGTACTCTTGCCGCAGCCCGATGGACCGATGATAACAACAACCTCTCCTTTGTGAATGGTGAGATCAATACTATTTAAAATTGTATTGTCGCCATACGCTTTATGGACATTTGTCAGTTTTAATAATTCCTCGCTCATAATCTAACTCCATTTCTTTTCCAAATATCTTGCCAGCAGACTGATTGGCCAGCAGGCAATGAAATACAACAGCAGAACCATTCCATATAATGTAAATGCAATCTTTGGCGATGTCATTCGGTTTGCCTCAATAATCTGCTGTGCTACCTTTACAACTTCGACTACACCAATCATCATAACAAGACTTGTTGTTTTAATCATTCTTGTAATCAGATTAATCGACAGCGGAAGTAATCTTCGCAGTGTCTGCGGAATAATAATATGAAGAAATGTCTGCGACTCTGTCATTCCAAGTGCAGCACTGCTCTCATACTGGTGCTTTGGAATACTGATGATTGCTCCTCGAACAAGGTCCCCCATCTCGGCAACTCCCCAGAAAGAGAACACAATGATTGCCGCCGTCTCACCGGACATATCGATTCCAAATACCTTTGTACTTCCGAAGAATACGAGAAACAGAAGTACAAGCTGTGGCATAATTCGGACAATTTCCAAATATACGCGAGTGATAATTTTTACAAATATATTCTTCCAGGTCATAATCACTCCGAGGAGTATTCCAAGCGGAATGCTGATCAACACAGAAATCAAACTGATTTGAAGTGCTGTCCAAAGACCTTCTAGTAATCTCACAAAATTGGTTCCTTTCAATAGTATATCAATCCCCAAATCCTGCATGTCTCAGTCTCCTTTCCAGAAGCGTTCCCAGTATGGAAACCGGTAATATGATAATCAGATAAAATACTACCAGTAAAAATAATGCTTCTGTTGTGTTATAGTAGAGTCCAATCAGATATTTTGCTGTAAACATCAAATCCATCAGACTAATTGCAGAGAACACACTAGTCTCTTTTAATAAGAAAATTACATTTGCAACAAGTGGTGGCACGCTGATTGCTGCGGCCTGAGGAAGCATAATGTAGAAAAATCGCTGAAACTTACTCATTCCCAGACTCTTTGCTGTTTCGTCCTGAATCTTAGGCACTGCATCAAGACCACTCCGGAAAGACTCTGCCATATAACTTCCTCCGTGTAACGCAAGACCAATGATACCACAAGTCTCCGGTGTAATTGTAATTCCTAGCTTTGGCAAACCAAAGTAAAAGAAAAATAGCTGTATTAATAATGGTGTATTTCGAAATATCTCAATATATACTTTGATGATCTGGGTGATAACCGGGAATTTAAAATGCATAACCAGCGCACATATAATTCCAAGTACAATCGCAAGTGCAATTCCAATCCAGCCAATCTTGAGCGTCAGCCACATCGCTTCTTTATATAAAGGGATATAATCCTTAATTGCTGTCCAATTCATGATTTCCTCCTTTTCCTAGTTACTAAATAGGAATACTCGTATTATATTCATAAAACAAATATTTGTCAACAATATATTTTCATAAAATTATACATTTCACTTCCTATTTACTATAAATTATGACGAATTTGGATTTATGATTACATTCCAGTATGAACTATAGCACATTTCTATGCTTAATTTTATAATTTATTACTTATAAAATTTTTGTAATATTTTTATAAATTCCATACAAATCTAACAAAATTGCATTTTCACACCAAAGAGACTGTGCGAAACGCAAAAAATTATGCTACAATACAGAACTGAGAAAAAATATCGTTAGGAGTCTGTATATATGCCAAAAATGATTCTGACAATTATATTTTTAATTGTTTTTCTGACATTACTCTATGCCTTAACTGTAAGTGAAAAGCACACAGATGAATTGGGCAAATATACCACCCGCTTGCTTCGGGTTGGTTTTATCATAACTTTACTCTGTATTTTTATTCTGGGAACAAACGAAGAGCGTACCATTGAATTTTTATACTGTCTGTATTTTGGCTGTTTTTCATTGCTCTGCAAAAGCCTGTTTGATTTTTCACTGGTCTATACAGACTGGCTGCAATCTTACCGGTGCTGCAGCTTTTTTGCAATGATTCTCGTTGCAATTGACTCAGTATCTCTGGTGTTAAATTTCTTTTTTCACCATGTATATGACCCTAATTTTATCAATGTTAAGGGCGATATATTTATGCTGTATACAAGAAAAGCACCTATGCTCATTCACTTACTTTTATGCTACGTATTAGTTGCAGCCAGTTTATTTTTGCTGATAAAAAAATCACAGAACAGTCCTAAAATTTACAAAAAACAATATTATATCATTATCCTTGTCTTTCTGTGCATTGCACTTGTAAATGCCCTGTTTGTCCTCGCAAGACTGGATTTCGATATCTCCATACTTGCCTTTGGTGTGGGAAGTTTAATCATTGTATACTATGTGTATTCCTACTCACCAAAAGATTTGACCTTTCAGGTTGCTTCCCGCGTGCTCACGGATATGAATGAATCGGCCCTGCTTTTCGATAATCATGAGCGCTGTATCTATCGAAACAGCACTGCGTTAGAGGAGTTTGGAACAAGATTTGAATGTCCCGAAGATGTCTATCGCTTTTTCGGACTCAGCGAAAAAATCAGTTCCATGCCTGATGCAGAACTTGAAATTGCATTTAAAGAAAAGACCTATATTCTGCGCCAGAATGTTTTATATGAAGACCAAGATGAGACAAAAATGATTGGAAGTTATCTCGTGATTGAAGATATTACTGACCGCATTAAAAAGAGAAAAATCCGAGAATTTAATTTAAACCATGACCGTCTTACCGGTCTTTACAGTTGGCACTACTTTGAAGTTTCCGCTCACGACTTAATACAGACACACCCTGAACAGGAATACTGCATTGTATTGACAAATCTGTATCAGTTTAAACTTTATAATGAAGTATTTGGCCGTGATGCCGGTGATGAACTACTTCGAAATATTGGTGATTTATACAAAAAGATTATGGTTCCAGACCAGATGATTTTTGGTCGTGTTCAAGATGATAAATTTGTTATGTGTATTCCTGCAAAACTCTGCACAGAGGCAAACCTGCATAAATATCATATCATCGAACCTGTACAGCATGATAATTTTAAGATTCTGAACTATGTTGGTATCTATCACGTAGAAGATTCCACTGAACCGATTTCAACTATGGTAGAACGAGCTGCGATTGCAATCAATACCATTCGTGGAACAAATAATTATTTCGTATCATTTGACACCACTATGAAAGCGGATTTATTATGGGAAAATACATTAGCCGGCGTATTCCATCAGGCTCTTGCTGACGGAGAATTTCAAATTTACATTCAGCCACAGGTTGACCTTTCTACAGGAAAGCTTGTTGGAGGCGAGGCATTGGTTCGCTGGATTCGCAGTGACGGTGAGATGATAAGTCCCGGACGATTCGTTCCAATTTTGGAGAAAAAAGGTATGATAAATCTCTTGGACCTTGCAATTTGGGATGAGAGTTTTCAATTTGCCAAAGAGCTCTATGAACAGGGTTATGAGGTTCCAATTTCTGTAAATCTGTCTTCTCAGGATTTCTATTATTTCAATCTCTATGAGGTATTTAGAAGCCTTTTGAAAAAATATGATATTCCTGCAAGACTGATTCGTCTTGAAATTACAGAAAGTGAGATGCTGCAAGATGTCCAAAAACAGGTCAAAGTAATTCGCAAACTTCAAAATGAAGGTTTCATCTTTGAAATGGATGATTTCGGAAGTGGCTATTCTTCTTTGAACAGTTTAAAAGATATTCCTGTTGATGTTGTAAAACTTGACATGAAATTTATTGAAGGCACAGGAAAAACAGCATCAAGTCCTCACTGGATTATAGAGGCAATTATTCGATTATCTGAATCACACGGTATCCCTGTTCTTGTAGAAGGTGTCGAAACGGCTGAACAGGTCGCATATTTAGAGCGAATTGGCTGTCAGTACATACAGGGATATTACTACAGCAAACCAATTCCAAAAGATGAATTTGTTGCGTATCGCAAGAAGCATGGCTATCGCAGCATGATATAATTCGCAATACAATATACCGTAATATAAAACAATAGATTTCACACGTTGCAAACAATCTATTGTCAAGAATAACATAAATGGGAAACCTTTCGATTATCAAAAGGTTTCCCATTTTATGTTTTTATCTCTGATTATTTATTTCTATATGTGCAAATCTTTTCTGCAAAAAGTCATAATCGCTCCCCCAAATATCACAACTGAGCTAACCAGCATAATTAGAGTACAAACCCATGCACTTCCATCTCCACTTGCCATACCTTTTGCATCAAACAGGGTAAAAAATGTCAGATATTTGATATTCTTTGCCTTATCACCAGAACTTGCCAACATTTGAAGAATAAACATCAGAAATGGAATTCCCGCTCCCACTCCAATGCTATATTTTGTCTCCGAACATACACAGGAGGCAAAAAAACAAATACTTCCTATCAGCAGTTGCAGACATATGAGGGCAAAATTTACCCGAATTAAATTTCGTCCCATCTCCTCTTTTGGAAATTTTATCTTTGCAATCACTAACTCCAGCACTGTCGCATAACCAATCAGTATGACAATTCCGCTAATCATGACCGCCATTTGTGTCACCGCAATGACTCTCCGTTTTACAGGTGCACACATCAAAGTTACCATTGAACCCTTTTCCACATATTTGGCAACTAACCCATTTGCACGAATCATACAAAAAATCATCGGAAATGCCAGCAGAATAAATCCATATAGATAAGATATCATAAATCCCAACAGTGTATTTGCGCCGGCAATCATTCCCACTGCTGCCATAATCTGTGGCATCATACTAGAAAAGCCCTTCAACATATCCATCATTTTCGGCTGATACATATTCATTATGATAGCAACATACATTGTCATAATTGCAAGAAAGATAACTATCAGTCTCACACTTCCTCTCATCTCACGGCGGTACAGTGTCCCATTAATCATTTCTCTCACCCCCATAATAATGCATAAAAATATGTTCCAGACTTTGCCTTGCCGTAACCTTTACCTGTGTGCCATCACAGACTCCATCAAAATCGACAGCAAATTGCTGTGCCAATTCCGGCGTTTCTAAATTTACCTGATAGGTATGCATATGGCGATTTCTCAGTGCCTCTATGAAATCAACTGCCACCAGCTTTCCCTCGCGAATAATTCCAACTCTGTCACAGGTTCTCTCTACCTCTTCAAATATATGACTGGATAATAAAATTGTTTTTTTCTTTTTCTTCTCTTCCTCTATCAACTCGACAAAGCGTTTCTGCATCAATGGGTCAAGTCCACTGGTTGGTTCATCTAAAATCAAACTGTCCGGATTATGCATAAAGGCTGCAACAATTCCTATCTTCTGTTTCATTCCCTTACTCATTTTTTTGATTTTTCCTCTTGGATTCAATTCAAATCGTTCTATCAAATCTTTCATCTTCGCATCACAATCTACCCTGCGATATTTTGACACGAATTTCAAAAATTCTATCCCTTCCATATCATCAAAAAAATTGATTTCTCCGGGAATATATCCAAGAAAATTTTGAATTTGTTCTCTCTGTTTCCAACAGTCCAATTCTCCGATTTTACAAGTTCCACATGTGGGCTTGAGAAAACCCATCAAATGACGTATGGTTGTCGTTTTTCCTGCCCCATTTGGACCAAGAAAACCAAACACTTCCCCCTCTTTTATCTCAAAAGAAATATCAAAAATCCCCTTTCCAAACCCATAGTCTCTCGTCAAATTTTGCACCGTGATTGTTCCCATCTCTACACCACATTTCCCTTCCGGACTTTATGTCAATCTACTCTATGTATCTTTTGCCATAAATCTTCTTATTTCTTACAATCCCGTATCCGGACCAATCTCCTCTACTTCTTCATTGATTAAAATAATGCCAAATCCATTTTCCTCGTCCCATGAACAGCCAAACCGGATTGCAATGTATCTTCCATTCTCGTAAAAATCTTCAATCATGTCCGTGTAACAAATAGTCATTTCCGCGGGCTCAATCATTTTTAAAATCTCTTCCGTATCATCTACCTCCGGATAAGCCTCATTCTCCTCAACATCATATCCAAGTTCTTCCCGTTCTTCCTGATAATATTGCAAAATTGCTTCTAATACTTCTGCTTTGATATTGTCCCACTTCTTTACAAATTCAGCGTAGGAATCTCTCTGTATTTCAGACGGTTTTTCATCTTTATCCTCCGCCTCAATTCGGAGTTCTATCTTTTTCGGACTTCCCCAAAAATCAAAATCAACCAAACTGCTCCAGCCGTAGCCGTCCCACTCCAATTCTCCAAATACCAAATCTTTCATATCTTTTCTCCACTCCAACTCTTCCTGTTTTTAAATGTTATCTTCCATTTCATACTGGAACATCTCATATCTGAGCCTTGTTCCCTCCTCAATATCCTCTGGCAATAATGCCCTTGCCACAAGCTTTAATTCACTTGAATCAATGTCTGTTCGTCTCAGATTGGCATAATCACCATCAATGCTGTCAACAACATACAACCATGTCTCCATTTTATATTCCTCTCTTCCTGCTTTTTCCATATGGTGCGCATTTTCAGATTATCTCTCTTCTTAGCAGAAGGCGACAATCTTACACTGAAAAACGCTCCACAAGAATACACACCTATATCCAACACCTTATAAACATTTTGTTATTTAACAATAGATTTGACAATACACAAACACTCCATCTATTGTCAAAAAAAGTGCAATTACAGTATAATTATACCATAGTTGCACTTACTTCTCCATCTAAACCTTACGTTTTACTTTTAGATACTGATATGTCATTGTTCCAAAAATCCAGAGATACACTACAAATAATGCACAAAATATATAAAAAAGAACTGTATCAAAACTATCTCCCCCATTTTTTCCTGTAATCAACGCAAAAAGGTGCACTAACTGAGGTATGATAATGCAAATAAAGATTACCAAAAGCGGTATCGTTCGGCGTTTTATTACATTCTTGCACATATCTAGTTTTGACTGTACGTCACTGAAAATCTCATCATCTTCTGTATTTTCCTGATTGGCTTTCTTGCGAAAATAAGAGTATCCCACAAAGTTCTGTAGATATTCCCAGCCACAATCCTCAAATAATTTCTGGTATTCTTTCGACTCCGAATCTTCATTATAATCAAGCCTGTATACCACATCTTCCGGCTCACATTTTACAAAGTGATACATTCCTAATCCTGTCACTTTTTCAAATTTCCAGCCTTTTTTGTGCATCTCTCTGAGATATTCTTCTTCCTCCTGCCACTGTGAAATTGTAAAATATTTAAACCTCTTTTTTGTTTCCATAATCTCAAACCACCTTTCTTATCACACAGACTGTTCTGTAATATTTTTATAAAGTCTCTGAATTCTCCTGATTTCGAGTTCCAGTACCTCCCTGCCAAGTTCTGTGATGCAGTACAATTTTCTCTTGTCCTCTTCCCTCACAAATTCAATCAGACCGTCCTGCTCCATCTTTTTCAGACTTCCATACATAGTTCCCGGTTTAATGGAAATCTCCCCATTTGTCATCTCTTCTACCTGCTGCACAATGCTGTAACCGTGACACTCCGTTCTCAGACACAGCAGAATATAAAAGCTCGTCTCCGTCATGGGAACATAGACTTTTTTGATATGTGAATTCATTTCTATATCCCGCCTTTCTGTTTCATCATTCTATATGTTTGCAAATCGTAATGCGATAAATCTTTGCCACAATACTTATAAATATCTGACAATACAATCGTCAATTGTATATTTGGTTAAAATATATTGTTGTTCGATATATCGCACCTCGATATAATTATATATAGCACTGCGATATATAATTGTCAAGGAGTTTTTAAACATTCAAACTTTTACGATAATTGATAAATATCATTGATGAGCCGAATCCCCGTTTTCGTCTTGAATATCCTATTCCTGAAATTTTTTATTTCCTCTTTTCCTAACTTGCTTTCACTTGCATTGACCAAAAAATCAGCTTCCACCAAAATTTGATAATCCATTCCATCTATCTCATGAAAAGTGTGATGGTGTCCGACCAGATAGCAAATTCTGTCTAACTGTTCCACCGGCAAATCAAATTCCCGATAAAACTCCTTTGTGAGCCAAATTCCCTCCTTCTCCTGATATGGTCCTGCCGTACTTCCATATTTTTCTCTACAGAGTGGACATGCAATATCATGGGCAATTGCTGCGAGTTCCAAAGTCTCCTGCACATCTGCCCGAAGATTCTCCTGCTCTCCAATTGTCTTTGCATATGCCCAGACTTTTAAAAAATGCTCAATGTCGTGAACACTGCCCTGATAAAATAAAATCATGTGTTCAACTGCCTGTGAAATCAACATAAATACCTCCAAATTTTCCTCATTCCTCTTTTATCATTCAATCTCAAATAATTATTTCTATTATATCTCTTTTCGCTGTCCACGGAAAGACCATTTCCACCTTCCTCATCAATCGCAAATGGGATTGTGGTCGCCATTTTCTCAAAACTTTGCTATAATAAATTTATCTATTATTTTATAATTTTAAAAAATATACTCATAAACACGCGCAATATAGGAGGGAACTATGCACTACAACTGTCTTATCGTCGACGACGAAATTGAACTATCCGAGATGACAACGGAATATTTTCAGATGATGAACGTGAGCTGTGCATTTGTCACTACTGGTGCGAAGTGTATGCAGTTTCTGGCAGAGCACGAGGTCGATATTCTCCTTTTGGACATCAATCTCAAATCAGAAAGTGGATTTGAACTTTGCAAACAGATTCGTGTCAATTATGACCTCCCCATTCTCTTTATCAGTGCAAGAGGAAGTGATGACGATGTGTTGATTGCTCTCAATATCGGCGGAGATGATTATCTCAAAAAACCGTATTCCCTCAGTATCCTTTTAGCAAAAGTAAATGCCATGCTGCACAGACTTTCTCTCAATCAGAAGTCAGTGACTGATAGTCCAGCCAAGTCAGCACTTCCAATTGTATTGCACGAGGAGACATTTTGTGCAACTGTTGACGGAAAAACGGTAGAATTAAAAGCGAGAGAATTTGCCCTCTTAAAATATCTGTTTGAAAAAAGAAATACCATTGTAACCAAAGAGGAGTTATTTCAACAGGTTTGGAAGGATACCTTTTTTAGCGATGGAACGCTCAATGTCCATATTCGCAGACTTCGCACTAAGATTGAGGAAAATCCAAATAACCCAAAATACATCAATACGGTCTGGGGAACCGGATATATTTTAAAATGTGAGTCTGCATCTTCAGAAAGGCCCTTATTATGAAATTTAGACATATCGTAATTCTATATACTACGCTGCTGCTGATATCGGGCAGTATGATTCTGTTTCATATGAACCACGATAATATGCAGTCGTTTGACACCGTATCCTACAATAATTCCTACAAACAGATAACACAGCAGTTCTCCACAAACGGAACACTCGATGTCACAAAACTCAACCCCGAACAATTATCCAAACTCGAAACTCAGTACTCCTGCAAAATTTTGCTTCTAAATAATATCCACTACGAAGAGGAGCTGCGCACACTCCAGTCACAACAGGCATACATAATGGATATGCGAAATGGGGATACCCTAATCGGCAAGATATGTTTTACATCGAAAACAGATGAGCTGTCTCGTTATCACGCACAGTTAAATCGCAATGTGCTATTTCTGTTTGCCGCACTCGCACTGCTCACCTATTTGATTTTACTTGTCCTGTACCTCTGGGTCATTCGTCCGTTTCAGACTCTTCAAAAGGTTACCAGACAGATAGCAACCGGAAATCTTGATTTGATATTTCCGATGAAAAAACACAATTACTTTGGAGCCTACACAGAGAGCTTTGATTTGATGCGCGAAGAATTAAAAAAGGCGAGACAGGCAGAGTATGAGGCAAATGTGAGTAAAAAGGAATTAATTGCTGAATTATCTCACGACATCAAAACGCCTGTTGCGACCATTATGGCGACAAGCGAAGTCATGCGCCTCCGAACAAGTGATGCAGATATGCTGAAAAAATTAGATGTCATTGACTCAAAGACATCTACCATTCACAATCTGATTAACAATTTGTTCCACGCCACCTTAGAAGAACTTCAAGTCTTAAAAGTAACGCCCATAGAGGAGCCTTCTACCTGTATCACAGAGATGTTTACCGATATGCAGGAAATTTGCGAACTTCAGTGTGAAAATGAAATTCCCAAGATGCTCGTTTTGATGGATAAACTGAGACTCAAGCAGACCATCGATAATATCATTCGTAACTCCTGCAAATATGCAAAGACGGGAATTCGCGTTCATTTTAAAGAGGAAGTGACAGGAATCAAAATTGTCATTCGAGACTTTGGTCCCGGAGTACCAGAAGAAGAACTTGCAAATATTTACCAGAAATTTTACCGTGGAACCAATGCACAAGGACAAGACGGCTCTGGTCTAGGGCTCTATCTGTCAAAGATATTCTTAGAGGAAATGGGTGGTGAGCTCAATTGCTACAATGAAAATGGATTTGTGACAGAACTCTTTATCCGCAAAGCATAACTCCATATTCCCACAAACTCCTGTACTGCCGTCGAGATTGCAGCAATGCATTGCAGTTAAGAATTAGTTAAGAAATATACAAGAATCAGGTCAAGACTTTTGCCTGATTTTTTTGTATCATTTTATCAGAGTGATATCAGGCGTGAATATTTTTTCTGAATCACAACCATCAACATCTCACATATAAGGAAGTGAATATTATGTCAGCAATTATAAAAGCTACCAATCTATGCAAGACCTATTCCAATGAAAGTGTTCAACAGCATGTACTAAAAAACTTAAATCTTGAAATCTCTGAGGGAGATTTTACTGTAATTATGGGACGTTCTGGTTCCGGAAAAAGTACCCTTTTGTACGCACTCTCCGGTATGGACCGACCAACTCTTGGAGAAATCCGATTTCAAGATGAGAAAATCTCTGATTATACTGAAGACCAGCTTGCCCTGTTTCGCAGACAGCACTGTGGCTTTATCTTTCAGCAAAATTATCTCAATGACTCCATGAGTGTCATGGACAATGTCATCATCTGTGGTCTGTTAAAAACGAAAAATAAAAAGACTCTGAAAAAACGGGCAGAAGAACTTTTTGCCAGAGTAAATATTGACAAACTGTCATGGAATAAATTTCCCACGCAACTCTCTGGCGGCGAGCAACAGCGTGTATCGATGGTGCGCGGGGTTATCAATGAGCCGGACATTATCTTTGCAGATGAACCGACTGGTGCTCTCAATTCCCAGAATTCCACACAGGTACTTGACATTTTAACAGAATTAAATGAAGTCGGACAGACCATTCTTATGGTAACTCACGATTTGAAATCTGCAAAACGTGCAAACCGTATCTTATATCTTCAAGATGGCGGTATTTTAGGAGAACTTCGTCTTCCTGCATATCAGATAGATGACAACGAGCGAACTCATCAAATTACTCAATTTTTATCAGAGATGGGGTGGTAACTATGGGAAAATTATTGATGATTGCCAAAACAAATATGAGACAAAAAAAAGGCGATATTATTGTCTTGACCCTCTTAATCACACTGGCGTCTACCTTGTTTTATGTCGCACTGCACACCGTGACACAGATGTCACAAACTCTGGACAATGCCTATGAAACACATCACTCGGCAGATTATCTCTTTGTCACAAATCCTAGAAATTCCTATCTGGATTCCATGTGTCGCAAGCTGACAGGTGTCACAGAATACGAAGAAAATACAGCACTTATTGTAAATGCCACCTATGGAAAGACAACACCACAGGGAGACCCCTTTGAATTTATATTTTCCACAATCGAGGACGAACACACACTGACATGGGATACAGAAAAAACAGAGCACCGAACCATCAATACGCTCCCTGAACTGAATGGAAAATCTGTGCAAAAAGATGATATCTACCTTCCCTACTATTTGAGTGCCAGCTCTGGATTAAAAAAGGGAGATTCGATTGTCCTCCGCTTTTCTGACAGAGAGTTTTCGTTTCATATTGCTGGTTTTGTGAGTGACCCCTTATTTAATACGCCGCTCAATTACTCTGGATATCACTGTTACATCAGTACTGAAATGTGGAACCAAATTTATACGGACACATCTCTTTCCGACCTTCTGGTAAAATCAATTTACAAAATTAAGATTGAGCCGGAGAAATTTGAGTCCACACGTACAGAAATCTATGACGGTATCCGAAATCATACCGATGATTTTCCTGACGGAATAACCTTTTTTTCATGGAGGGATATGCGCAGTGGTGCTGCCATTATGCCCATGATTTTTATGGCACTTGTTCTCATTTTCTGTTTTCTCATTCTTGTGATTGTCACTGTCGTGATGCGCTTTGTCATTCGCAATTATGTAGAACTCAATATGAAAAATATCGGTATTTTGGAAGCTGGCGGATATCGCGCAAAAGAACTGCGATTGGCGGCAATCCTTGAAATGTCTATCGTTGCACTTGCAGGAATTTTTCTGTCATTTATCATCGTATTGTTCTTCCACCGCATAAATACCAAAATTTTTGGAATTCTTTTAGGACTTTATTTCCATCAGTTATTTGATGTCAAAGTCGGACTCATTACTCTGTGCTTCATTTTTGGTGTCGTAGTTTCTGTCTCCTTTTTCTGCACAAGAGTGTATCAAAAGACAACCGTCCTTCATGCACTTCGCGGAGGAATTGACACACACAACTTTAGAAGAAATCATTTTCCAATTTTATCTTCGAGACTTCCGCTCTCACTCAATCTGGCTCTCAAAAATATCTTTGGAGAAAGAGGAAAAACTGCTTCCATATTCATCATCTCCTTTATTCTTGCTATGGCTAGTACCATCTGCGGAGGTCTGTATGAATCTTATGTAAAGCGAGATGATATTCTAATAACTTTTTCAGGAATTGAATCCGGAGACTTCTATATGTTTACCAATAATTCTAAGAGAACTACGATTTTTGATGCGAGAAGCGAAGTCATGAAATGGGACGAAGTAGAAAAAACTGCTCTCTATATGTCCACAACTTTGCCTGTCACATTTAGAGAACATACTGTCAACCTCAACGCCGAATTTATCGATTCTCCGTCTGC
This sequence comes from uncultured Eubacteriales bacterium, assembly GCA_900321855.1. GTDB lineage: Bacteria > Bacillota > Clostridia > Lachnospirales > Lachnospiraceae > Bovifimicola. Next base: position 14,135 of record ONXS01000012.1, read on the forward strand.
ACTGGAACATATCCTCCTTCTCCGTGGAAAACTGCCAACACAGGATAATGAAATTGTTCTCACTGTAAATATGGCTCAGGCTCTGGGTGCGGATATTGGGGATACCGTCTATGTCGAGGGACTAGAAAATCGCTGTGATTTTATTGTATGTGGAATCAACCAACAAATTCAAAATCTTGGACAGTGTGCAAAATTTACATGGTCTGCCAATCTTCGTCTCAACGGCGAACAATTAAATACAGGTGGATTGTATGTCTACCTAAAAGATGGAACTGACCGCACGTCCCTGATGAAACGTGCCGAAGATGAATTATCTGAGTATCAACCGGTGATCGTAGATTCCTCAAAAATCAATTCCGTTCTCTCCATCATTAAGACCGTAATCACTGCCGTCACACTTGTATTTGTTATCATCACAATTATCATTGTATTTCTGGTAGAACTTCTACTGACAAAATCTAAAATGATTCGAGAACAACAAAATTTGGCAATTCAAAAATCACTCGGCTACACCACAAAGGAACTGAAACGACAGATTATTTTGATGAATATTCCAAGTATCTTCACTGGAGCAGTTCTTGGAACAGTCGTGAGTTTCTTTACGGCATCAAAACTAACTGCGACACTTGTAAAGGCATTTTTAAATATTGAAAAGCTGCCAATCACAATTCCGGTATCATGGGCAGTCGGAGTCGTAGCTCTTATGATACTTGTCGCACTTTGTACCTCTTGCCTGTGTGCTCATGAACTGAATAAAATGAATGTAGTTGAAATGTTATAACGTTTTGATTGTTCTGGCATATAAGTACCAATCCTCCAAAACAACAGATTTCACACTTTGTGAACAATCTATTGTCAAAAATAAGAGAGGACAGCAAAATCTCACCTGTCCTCTCAAATATTGTATTTATATAACTTTTCGCTTCTAATATCTTCTCTCTATTCCTCATCTGGCTGCTGTCCGTCATGAGCCAGCCACTTACACTCCGTCATCTCCATATCTGTAAATACTGCTTTAAATGAAGATTCTTCTGGCGAACACGCATAAATTCCAAATGAAATTTTTCCCGCTCCGTTATGCATATGGCAGACTCTCATCTGTTGAAAACGAACTCCGTCCTCTGAGCACTCAATACAATAATCGTCCTCACGCCTGCTGAGGCGATACCACATCGATTTCACATCAGCTGAAATCTCCGTGGTTGCCCAATCCGAATATCCCTGATTGGTCACAACACTTCCCAGATGCTGAAACTCTTCATTTTCAAATTCAATCGAACCCTTAAGCCAGTTCTCACTGTCTAAATACATCACAATTCCACACTGGTCAAATCTCTGGTGACTGTCCTCAAAATTTGTCTTTACAACAAAAGAGAAAAACTTCTCCTCTGTCTCCATCTGAAACACCGGTGCATTGTCATTGCGAAAATGATAATACGTTCTCTGCCACAAATCCGTGTGCGGCTTAGTAACCACTTCGATTTTATTCTCCGTCACATGATATTCCTGCGGCATTCTCGTCCACTGAAAGTTACTTAAATCCATTGCTCTGTTCTCCTGTTTATATAATTCTTGACTTCGTCCATAGCGTTTTTCCTTATTACAAGGTTGTGCCCCTTCGCTTCGCTCTGGGGCAGGTCGGAAAAACGCATTTGAGTATGGACTTTGTCCATGGCGTTTTTCCTCTGTCCATGTATCGACTTCTTTTCTGAGGTTGATGAGGTATTCGGAAAATGCGGTTGCGCTGACTGCGTATGTGTACTGCAATTCGTGTTCGAGCGGAAGCCATGTACGAATATCTGCCTCGTTGTGCGAGATTACCGCTTCTAGCTTATCCAAAGCCTTGTATAATTTTGCCTCTACAGTCTTGCGCTCATTCATTTCAGTCAAAAGTGCCTGCCATTCTTCTCTGTTGCCATCTGGAAAAGTCTCCACCCATTTATCAAAAATTTCATCTTCTTTTGTTCCATCACCTTCACTCTTTAAAAATGTTGGAATATCCCCTGTAAATGCCTCTCCTAAATCGTGAATCAGGCACATTCGAATCACGCGGTTCATATCGACCTCTTTAAATTCCTCTTCCGAGGACAACAGCATTGCCATAAGTGCCACTCTCCAACTGTGGTCTGCCACACTTTCCTTGCGATTTTCCTCTGTCCAGTTGTGCCTTGTATATGTTTTTAAGCGAGAGGCTACTTGTAGTATTTCTAATAATTCTTTTGGTTGCATTGTTTATTTTCTCCATTCATCAATTTTTCTCCAGCAATCTCCGATAACTCACATCAATTCCAATCGCTCCAAGTGGTGCTGTAATCAAAATTCCAAGCACTGCCACACTCAACACAATCTGTCCACAGGGCAGTCCCATCGCCAGTGGTACAGAACCGATAGCCGCCATAGACAATCCCACTAAAATGATAAGTGCAAGTGATGTCAACATTGTTTTTTATTTTCTTCCCTCCCCTTGCCATCATATGCACATTTCTCCACATAAATCATCATATTATTGTGAAGAACTGTATCATTGCACAGTGGCAGCAACAATGAAATTTATGAGTCCCAATTTTTTACTATATTATCATGATTTTCCCAAATAATAAAGACCGATAAACTGCATATCGCAATCTATCGGTCACTTTGCCAATACTCAGACTTCTACCATTATTCCAAATATTTCTTCACATACTTACCCGTATATGATTTTTTATTCTTTGCCACCTCTTCTGGTGTTCCCTCAGCCACAATCGTTCCGCCGCGGTCTCCGCCTTCGGGACCAATATCAATAATATGGTCTGCCACCTTGATGACATCTAAGTTGTGCTCAATGACAACGACTGTATTTCCGCTGTCCGATAATTTTCTCAAAATTTCCACAAGTTTGTGAACATCTGCAAAATGAAGTCCGGTTGTAGGCTCATCTAAAATGTAGATGGTCTTTCCCGTTCCTCGTTTGCTCAATTCAGTCGCAAGTTTAATTCTCTGTGCCTCTCCACCAGAAAGTGTGGTTGATGGCTGACCAAGTTTTAAGTATGAAAGTCCCACTTCATTTAAGGTCTGGATTTTTCTGTAGATAGATGGAACATTTTTGAAAAATTCCATCGCCTCTTCTACCGTCATATCGAGAACATCGTAAATACTCTTACCCTTATATTTTACTTCCAAAGTCTCTCTGTTGTATCGCTTGCCTCCACAGACTTCACAAGGAACATAGACATCTGGAAGGAAGTGCATCTCAATTTTCAAAATACCGTCACCGGAACACGCCTCACATCTTCCGCCCTTGACATTGAAACTAAATCTGCCCTTCTTATATCCCTTTGCCTTTGCATCTGGAGTGCCCGCAAATAAATCACGAATCATATCAAATACTCCTGTATAAGTGGCAGGGTTTGACCTCGGTGTTCTTCCAATCGGAGACTGGTCGATATCAATAACTTTATCAAGTGCCTCTACACCTTCAATGCAATCGTGAGCACCCGGAATTGTTCTCGCCCTGTTCAATTTCTTGGCAAGGGATTTGTATAAAATCTCGTTGACAAGCGAACTCTTACCTGAACCAGACACACCGGTCACACAAGTAAACACCCCAAGAGGAATGTTGACATCAATATTTTTCAGATTATTCTGTCTCGCACCTTTTACCGTGATAAATCCGGTTGGTTTCCTGCGCTCTGCCGGTACTGGAATTTTAATTCTTCCACTTAAATATGCACCAGTGACGGAATTTTCATTCTTCATCAAATCCTCTGCCGTACCTGTCGCAACAACCTCTCCGCCGTGTTCTCCGGCTCCCGGTCCAATATCTACAATAAAATCTGCCTCCCTCATCGTATCCTCGTCATGCTCAACAACGACAAGCGTATTTCCGAGGTCCCTCAAATGTTTCAGCGTTCCAAGCAATTTATCGTTATCTCTCTGGTGAAGTCCAATACTTGGCTCATCAAGAATATAGGCAACACCCACAAGTCCGGAACCAATCTGGGTTGCAAGGCGGATACGCTGCGCCTCGCCGCCCGATAAAGTTCCTGTCGCTCTCGAAAGCGTCAGATATTCCAGTCCGACATCGGTCAAAAACTTAATTCTCGCCTTAATCTCTTTTAAAATCTCTTTTCCGATAAATAACTGTCTGTCTGTCAGAACCATATCATTTAAAAACTTCTGAAGTTTTAACACAGACATTGATGTGATTTCATAAATATTTTTATCTGCAACGGTGACTGCAAGAGAAGATGGTTTCAATCTCTGTCCTTTACATTTTTTACATGGAGTAATGGTCATAAATTCCTCATACTCCTGTTTTACCGTCTCAGAACCAGTCTCCCTATATCTTCGCTCTTCATTTCGAATCAGTCCCTCAAAGGCAATATCATAGACTCCTTCTCCACGCTGACCCTTATAATGAACTTTCACTTCTTTTCCATTGGTTCCGTTGATGATGATGTCCTGTGCCTCGTCCGACAATTCGCCGTATGGAGTATCCAGTGAAAAACCGTACTCTTTTGACAATGCCAGTAAAATCGCATGGGTAAAACTTCCCTCGTCCTTACTTGACTGCCAGCCCATTGCCTGAATCGCACCCTCATGAATCGATAAACTCTTATCCGGAATCATCAACTGTGGGTCAAATTCCATCTTATATCCAAGTCCAAAACAGTCTGGACAGGCACCAAATGGATTGTTGAATGAGAAACTTCTTGGCTGTACTTCATCAATGCTGATACCACAATCCGGACACGCAAAGCTCTCGCTAAAGTTCAGTGTCTCCTCTCCTGAGTTGACATCTACCTCCATAATACCCTCTGCCAAATCCATCACTGTCTCAATCGAGTCCGTAAGTCTCTTCTCAATGCCCTCTTTGACAATCAGACGGTCTACAATAATCTCAATATTGTGCTTTTTGTTCTTCTCAAGTTTAATCTCCTCACTGAGCTCATAGAGATTGCCGTCCACGCGAATACGCACATATCCCGCCTTCTTTGCCTGCTCAATAATTTTAACGTGCTCACCTTTTCGTCCTCTGACAACCGGTGCCAAGAGCTGAATTTTTGTTCTCTCCGGCAACTCCATGATTCTGTCTACCATCTGGTCAATCGTCTGTTTCTGAATGACTCTGCCGCACTTTGGACAGTGTACAATTCCGATTCTCGCATATAGAAGTCTGAAATAATCATAAATCTCTGTCACTGTTCCAACCGTAGAACGAGGATTTCTGTTGGTTGACTTCTGGTCAATGGAAATCGCAGGAGATAATCCCTCAATGCTCTCCACCTCTGGTTTCTCCATCTGGCCTAAGAACTGTCTCGCATAAGACGACAGGGATTCCATATATCTTCTCTGTCCCTCTGCATAAATCGTGTCAAATGCAAGTGACGATTTACCAGAACCACTCAGTCCTGTAAATACAACAAAACTATTTCTCGGAATATCAATATTCACATTTTTTAAATTATGCTCCGCTGCTCCCCTGATTTTTATTAATGGTATATCGTTTCTCATTTTACTAAACTTCCTTGTTATTACACTTTCTGTTATTAGGTTTTCTTGTTATTATGTCTTTTCACTTTCTGTTATTAAATTTTCTTGTCATTATGTCTTTTCACTTTCTGTTATTAAGTTTTCTTGATATTATGTCTTTACACTTTCTGTTATTAAATTTTCTTGATATTATGTCTTTTCACTTTCTTGTTTCTATTTCTTATTTTCATTTTTGCTATTCACAGCTTATTTTTTAATTTTAGTCATTTTTTAGACAAGCACTAAATAATGCTGAAAACTTTTCTATTAAAACAATGACATACGTATGGCAATTCATCCCATGACTAAAGTCACGGGTGTTCTCGCATTACCAATAAATTTACTCTGTGTAATCGATTTCCAGCAATCTATTTATTCCTATTTATCTAGTATCTCTCGAAATCCTATGATGATACATCAGCCATTATTAAGTCTGTCTTTTAACTTCAACATCTCATCTCTGAGCTCTGCTGCCGCCTCAAAGTTTAACTCTGCCGCAGCTTTCTGCATCTCTTTTTGAATCTTGGCAATCAGTTTTTCAATCTGTGCATCACTCATAGACTCAGGGTCACGCTGTAATTTATCCACCGTCTCAACAGCCTCTTTTGTGATACTAATTCTGTCTCTGACCGCCTTCTTAATCGTAGTCGGAGTAATTCCATGCTCCTTATTATATCTGTCCTGAATCGCACGTCTTCGCTCAGTCTCATCAATTGCGTTTCGCATCGAATCCGTAATCGTGTCCGCATACATAATGACATGACCTTCCGAATTTCTCGCAGCTCGTCCAATCGTCTGAATCAACGAAGTCTCTGACCTTAAAAATCCCTCTTTGTCCGCATCAAGAATTGCGACTAACGTAATCTCTGGAATATCAAGTCCCTCACGCAGTAAGTTAATTCCGACCAAAACATCAAATACATCGAGACGCATATCCCTGATAATCTCTGTTCGTTCCAGCGTATCAATATCCGAGTGCAAATATTTCACACGAATTCCGGCCTCTTTCATGTATTCCGTCAAATCCTCTGCCATTCTCTTCGTGAGCGTTGTGACAAGAACCTTATTCTTATTCTTTACTTCTTTTCTTACCTCAAAAATCAAGTCATCTACCTGACCGTCTACTGGTTTCACTGTAATCTCTGGGTCAAGAAGTCCCGTAGGTCGAATGACCTGCTCGGCTCTGAGCAACTCATGCTCCGCCTCATAGTCTCCCGGTGTCGCACTGACAAACATCATCTGGTCAATCTTACTCTCAAATTCTTCAAAATTCAGCGGTCTGTTGTCCTTCGCTGACGGCAGTCGAAAACCATACTCCACAAGTGTCGATTTTCTCGACTGGTCACCTGCGTACATTCCACGAACCTGCGGAAGTGTAATATGCGACTCATCTACCATAATCATAAAATCATCCGGAAAATAATCAATCAATGTATGAGGTGTAGCACCAGGCTCTAATCCTGCCAGATGTCTCGAATAGTTCTCAATACCGGAACAAAATCCCGTCTCCCTGAGCATCTCAATATCATAGTGCGTTCTCTCAGAAATTCTCTGCGCCTCAATAAGTTTTCCCTCATCTTTAAAATATTTTACACGCTCCTCCAGTTCTGCCTCAATCGTTTTGATTGCTGCATTAATCTTCTCCTGTGGAACAACATAGTGAGAGGCTGGAAAAATTGCGATATGCTCTAATCGGTTCTTAATCTCCCCTGTCAGCGTATCAATCTCAGTGATTCTGTCAATCTCATCTCCAAAAAACTCCACACGAACTGCTGTATCAGAAGAAATAACAGGAAAAATCTCCACCGTATCACCGCGAACACGGAATGTTCCACGCTTAAAATCCATCTCATTTCTCGTGTACTGAATATCGACCAACTTTCTAAGAACCTCATCTCTGTCCTTAATCATACCCGGACGCAAAGAGAGAACCATCTCCTTATAATCAATCGGACTTCCCAAACCATAAATACAAGATACCGAAGAAATAATAATGACATCCCTTCGCTCAAACAACGCCGCCGTTGCCGAATGCCTCAACTTATCAATCTCCTCATTAATCGCCGAATCCTTCTCAATATACGTATCCGTCGATGGCACATAAGCCTCCGGCTGATAATAATCATAGTATGACACAAAATATTCCACCGCATTTTCAGGGAAAAACTCCTTAAACTCACCATAGAGCTGTGCTGCTAACGTCTTATTATGTGCCAAAATCAGTGTCGGCTTGTTCATCTGCTGAATGACATTCGCCATCGTAAATGTCTTACCAGAACCCGTAACACCGAGTAACGTCTCAAACTGATTGCCTTCCTTGAAACCCTTCACAAGCTTCTCAATCGCCTGCGGCTGGTCACCGGTAGGCTGATATTCTAAGTGTAATTTGAAATCCATTTCATTAATGGGGTCTGACCCCATAGTCCCTCCTAACTCTAGTTAGTTCTATCTGCGGGGTCTGACCCCATAAATATGGTTGATTATAGCACAAAGAAGTGGATTTGTATAGTGATTTCAAGAACGTTTGTTCTGCTAGTTTTTGTAAAAAATACAGCTACGAGTAATCATAGCTGTATCTTATTTTTCCTATTCCTCGTCTAATTTCTCCATACTATTAATAATCACTAAACCATTTCTTTCTAGCATCATACATTCCTTCCTGCTGCATTGCTTGTGCTATTGTAGATTTAACAATTTGAGGGGCTATTCCCGTCGAGTCAGAAATTTTTTTTATTTCTTCTAAATTGTAAATCGCTGCAAGCTCTACATTATCATCATAATTGTCTTCCAAATAATCTAATACTACCTTGTTTCTGTCTTTAATCCATGTTGCACATGCCATTCTTAATTTCATACTATACATACCATCCTTTATTATATTTTTAATAATTACACATAATAAGTCATTCCGTTATCCAAATTTAATAGTTGCTAAACAAGAATTGGCAAAACTTCCACTTTCTGAATCTATACACAAATAATTTTGTTTGATTTTTGACATATATATTGCTCCTCTCTCGTATAATAATCGATAACTTCTTTTTAATCCTCGTCCTCTCCGTCTAGATATTCGCTAAATAATTTATGGAATGTTGAGATTAACTCTTCTTCTAGTTTTTCAACAGAATCCACTTCATCTCTCTCAATTCTTGATTAATGGTGATTAATGGGGTCTGACCCTATAGTCCCTCCTAACTATAGTTAGTTCTATCTGCGGGGTCTGACCCCATATATACTCCCTCTCCTCCTCCTTGCAAGCTCTACAATTGTAATCCCTTCTCTGTCACACTCGTCAAGCAAACTCTTTCGCTCCTTATAATTTAACTTCGCCATTCCAAGAAACATTTTCAGAAGAAATCCTTCCACCACTATAAGAATTGCTGCATAAGTCAGGATGTCGAATATGCCAGTATTTTCAACTAATATTTCTCGCACAACAGGAATGACAACTCCCGCTCCAAATATCACATAATAAATCCATGTACTTTTATCGTACTGCACATCTTTTCTGACTTTTTCTGTGAATTGCTCTTCTGTAATCATATCCTTATGTTTCTTTTTTCTTCGCTTATTCTGTCTCACAAAATCTTTTTCATAGTCAAATATGATTTCCTGCACACCCTGCTCTACCCCTATGTTCCACGCATTTTTGATAGACAATGCTCTTTCTTCCTCTGGCTTTTTGATACTTCCGTACTTCTTATATCTCTCATAAAATACAATGACCTTGTAACATACTGCATAAATAAAAGCTGCCAAAATTACCCATACCGTTGGAATTTTTATATTGACATTTGAAGTAAAGATCACAACTGCAACGATAAGCAAAATTGTGACTGCCGTGACAATTCCAACATATACCTTTGATGTGAATTTTTTCCATCGAAACACAAATTGCTGACTAATTAACATTACAAGTGAATATACCAAAATCGCTGCTATGGTTGTAAAAGAAAATATATTAAAATCACTCTTTATCTTCAAAATATTCTTTGCGTTTCCCAACTCCACTGCCAAGTCAATTATGCTTACCACAAACCAAATCATACTTACAAGATAAAAATATTTTGTAAGACCTTTCATAATATTCATGATACTTTTGTCTTCTGAAAAATAATTTTTGCAAAATACTTTCATATCTTTTCCAACAATCTTTTCCACCGGCTCCCCTCTATGCTGTGCCTCTGTGAATAAATCAATGAGTTCTAACATCAATTCGTTAAATCTTGCATCATCAATCGTTCCTCCCTGTGTCATTGCATAAGTTCGAATTTTGTCATATACTTCGTAATACTCACCAGTTAGCTGATTTTCATAATTTAAATATGAATTTTCTTTCGCTGTCATCTCTTTCATATAATGTTTCCTTTCTTAATAGATTTTTATGATATATGTTACTTGCATTTTCAGTTAAATAATTTCATTCATTGGTATCAGTCAGATATTCGCAAGCTCCTTCGTTGCCTATTCATTTAAAATCTGATTTGCCATCTCTGTTATGTGTCTGAAACTTTCCTTAAATGCACTCAGGTAAGTAGTTCCCTCCTCTGTTATCGAATAATATTTTCTAATTGGTCCAAACTCTGATTTTGCTTTTCTGCATGAAACCAATCCTTTTTTATTCAGTCTCGTGAGCACCGGATAAAGCGTTCCCTCTCCGAGACTTTCAAATCCATACTGTTCCATCACTGTAAGTATTTCATATCCATAAGTTTCGCCTCTGGATATGATTCCCAGCACACAACCCTCTAAAATTCCTTTCATCAACTGCGTATCTTCCAAATGTTTTCCTCCTCCCAACCTACTTTGTATTATCAAGTAGGTTGATGTCATTATATTTTATCTACTTTGTATTGTCAAGTAGTGTTTAAAAAATACAGCTATGAACTTCCTTCACAGCTGTATCCTAAAAATTTTTCACATGTCATCTATAAACGATATCATCTTTGTAACAATATTTTTTTCTGCTAATTCAATCAAATGTATACTCATACACATAATCGTCCATAAAGAATCCATTTCCAATATCATTTTTCTCTTCCCTTGCACGAATCATTCCGAATTTTTCATAGGCATAAATTGCGTTATTGTTCTTATTTACATTGAGTGAAACTCTGCAATATCCTTTTTCTTTTGCCTTTTTGCAGACAAACTCAAACATTTTTCTTGAATATCCTTTCCCTCTGAACGATTTTTCCACATAAAATTTACTGAGATATAATTCTTCTTCTCTTTCCAAAATTGATACAAATCCAATTCTTCTGCCATCTTCATGATCAATACAATCCGCAAACACTTCATAATATTCATAACCATGTTTTATCTGTTCCTCAATTGACTCTGGCGTTTGAAATTTTGAAATCATATAATCATTCTGCGCTGCCCCAATAATTGAATCAAAATGTTCTTTTACAATTTTACTGGCAAATTCAGATAAATCTCTAATTTTTTCCTTTTCCTCTAAATAAATCCTCTTGTATTTCATTTTGTTACCTACCACTGATATTTATCTTGTCTTGAACCTCTCACTCTATATTTCTTAATTTCTTTTTTTGGAGTGAATCTCTCCTTCCCTTCACATTTTCTTATTCACTCTGCAACAAACACTTCATCCGTTTTAGAGTGAACTTTTTCTCTGCCACTCATTTCTCATTCACTCCACACACCTGAATTTACCTGTTTTGGAGTGAACCTCCCCTTCCCTTCACATTTTCTTATTCACTCTGCAACAAACACTTCATCCGTTTTAGAGTGAACTTTTTTCTCTGCCACTCATTTCTCATTCACTCCACACACCTGAATTTACCCGTTTTGGAGTGAACCTCCCCTTCCCTTCACATTTTCTTATTCACTCTACAACAAACACTTCATCCGTTTTAGAGTGAACTTTTTCTCTGCCACTCATTTTTCATTCACTCCACACACCTGAATTTACCTGTTTTGGAGTGAACTCCTTCCCTAACATTCCAATATCTACTCACTCTGCAACCTATACTTTCTATGTCTTAGAGCGAATTTCCGACTATCTATATTCTCTCTTATATCTTCAGATTTTCTTATCAGTCCTATCAAACGATTTCATCCCTAGTCTGCGACAACACCTTTCGAAGTTTCTTCTAGAATCTCCATTTCCGTCCCATCAAGCAATTTCATCCCCAGTCTGCGACAACACCTTTCGAAGTTTCTTCTAGAATCTCCATTTCCGTCCCATCAAGCAATCTCATACCCAGCCTGCGACAACACTTCCAGAGCTTTGGCAAAGTTTTCCTTTTTGACCAGAATATAATCTGTATTGAAAGTGGAAACCGCAAAAATTCCAATCTTGTTTTCTGCCAGAATACCTGATATCTTTGATAAGATTCCAATTAATGAAAAATCCAGCACTCCCTCAATGCGAAATGCCTTCCAGCCATCATCTCGCTCTATTGTATTTGCAGGTGTATCCTCCGTAATACACACGAGAGAATATTCTTCATCTGTCTTCCCGATAAAATAAAAATCTTTACTCAAATCAAAATCAATTTCTTTCTGTGATGCAACTTTACATACAGTAAAATCATAATCTATCTTTTTTAATTTCATATCTATCCTCTTTCTTCTAATATTGTGATATTATATTTCTCTCTACACTGAAAAAACTTTTTGTCTTAACCAAACCAAATACAGATTTTTTTTCTGATGTAGCACACAAATGTCTTTCATATGAATTTACTCATTTCATAAACAATCTGTTGTCAAGAAAAAAGTAGCCGAAAGATTACTATTTCCCGACTATTTTCCATATCATTTTCCACTCTTTGTAATCTCTGTGAGTGGCAGTTGTTTCACTTCCCAACTGCTGTCTCTATGAAGTGTGATTAATTCAGCACCCCTCTGTTTTGTATCATGTGCAATTCCCGGCATTGCCAGATAATCGATACTCATTCCATACGTGAGACGAATTCCCTTGTACTCTAAGGACATATTGTTGTAGTGGTCATGACCGCAAAAGACTGCTTTGGTACTTCCAAGTTCCACCATTTTATCAAACAACTTACTTGAGTGGTTGGAACAGCATACTTTATCTATCATTTTTTCTCTGTTTTCCCCAAAGAAATATGTGACTTCATGACTTCCTTTTTCATAAAGTTCATAGGCTGTTCGGTACTCTTGCAATGGAATATGAAAAAATACCATAGAAGATATTACTTTTCCCTCTTCTCTGTTCCGCCTTTTTACCTCTGACGCATACCATTCCACCTGATCGTCATGAATGTAATCATATACATTGATTCCCTCACCAGTATAGGCATTGGAATCAATCAAAAATAAAGCGGTATTTAAAGTTCCATCTGAATTTCGAACCTCGATGACCTGATTGTTGCGTCCAGTAACATCAGGCTGAACATACGGGTATAACAAAGTTCCTGATGTCTTGTAAGACAAGGACTTGTACACCTCATTTAACTCACTCTTGCTTGCAGAGGCAAAGCTCTCAGTGTCGTGATTTCCATACGTAAAACACCACGGAATTCCTATATTTCTCATAAAAGCCGCAAACTGCTGCACCGATGAGGTGTTATTAAGCGACATGGACATAAGTCCCATTGGAAAACATAAGTCCCCCGTCACAACGACAAAATCCGGTTTTGCATACTCAATTTCTGTATAACACGCCTTCAGCGCCTTCAAATCTTTTCGATACGAATACAAACTTCCTCCGAGATGAATATCAGTCAAATGAAGAATTTTAAAATCCTCTTTCTCAGATATAATTGTGTAAACTCCAGTTGCATCATCATATTCAATTTTATTATTGTTGTGTGGAATAACCGGCACAGAATTGATATATGTCTGGGTGTACCAAGTGTCCCTCTGCAACACGATAAAACCAACACCCACGACTGTAAATAATAGAAAAAACAGAACTCTGTGTCTGCTGATAAAACTATTTTTCTTATGTAATCTCAAATGATATATCAACAATATTATGATAAAAATAATGATTCCCATAAGAAAAGTATTTACCAGATTGGAACTTTTATTCTTATCATATTATGGTATCTAAACCGTATTCTACCGTATTTTCTCACATTCTGGTTATAGAGTATTTTTTAGCAAATTATGCATCACTTCGAATTGCCCAGCGCATCTTTGTCGATCTCGCGCGGCCATTTCTGATACATTCTTCCTGTGTCGGACGAATGACATCTTTGGCAATCTCTTTGTAAATACCCTCTTTGAATCCCTGCTTAAATGCTTTCTTTACGAGTCGGTCTTCGCCGGAATGGAATGTGAGAATTGCCACTCTTGCGTTTGGAGCAAGTACCTGTG
>ONXS01000043.1 GCA_900321855.1 uncultured Eubacteriales bacterium
TTCGATTGTGGATTTATATCTGGAAGAGGATGATGATGTGATGCAGGTCAAACTGGTGACATCGATTCGAGGAGATTCTATGGCTGGAAAAATCAGTATTGACTCACCACTGGGGCAGGCAATTAAAGGACATAAACTGGGAGACAGAGTGTATATCAGAGTGTCGGATGATTATGGATATTATGCAGTAATTAAAAATATTACGCAGACAGAGGACGATGGAAGTGATGATATTAGAAGTTTCTAAAAATACTTTGACAGTACCTATAGAAATAAGGTATTATATGTCATAGTATGTAATATAGGCAGTAAAGAGAGGAATGAAATAATGGAAAACGAAGTAGCATCAAAGAATTTTATTGAGATGATTATCGATAAAGATTTGGAGGAAGGAAGATTTGACCATGTCCAGACAAGATTTCCGCCAGAACCAAACGGGTATCTTCATATCGGACATGCAAAATCAATTCTTTTAAACTATGGACTTGCCCAAAAATATAATGGAAAGTTTAATATGAGATTTGATGACACAAACCCTACAAAAGAAAAAGTAGAGTTCGTAGAGTCAATTAAAAAAGATATTGAGTGGCTTGGAGCAGACTGGGAGGACAGATTATTTTTTGCATCCGATTATTTCCAGCAGATGTACGATGCCGCTGTAACATTAATCAAAAAGGGAAAAGCGTATGTGTGTGACCTTTCACCGGAAGAAATCAGAGAGTACAGAGGAACACTCAAAGAGCCTGGCAAAAACAGCCCATACAGAGACAGAACAGTAGAAGAGAATCTTCAGTTATTTGAGGATATGAAGAATGGCAAATATGCAGACGGAGAGAAGGTTCTCAGAGCGAAGATTGATATGGCATCTCCTAATATCAATATGAGAGATCCAATCATCTACAGAGTGGCACATATGACACATCACAGAACAGGTGATACATGGTGCATCTATCCAATGTATGACTTTGCTCATCCAATCGAGGATGCAATTGAGAATATTACACATTCTATTTGTACGTTAGAGTTTGAAGATCACAGACCACTTTACGACTGGGTTGTCAATGAAGTTGGATTTGAAAACCCACCAAGACAGATTGAATTTGCAAAGCTCTATCTCACAAATGTAGTAACAGGTAAGAGATATATCAAGAAATTAGTAGAGGATGGAATTGTAGACGGCTGGGATGACCCAAGACTTGTATCGATTGCGGCACTCAGAAGAAGAGGCTTTACTCCAGAGTCAATCAAGATGTTCGTAGACCTCTGTGGAGTTTCAAAGGGAAACAGCTCTGTAGATTACGCAATGCTTGAATACTGTATCAGAGAAGATTTGAAGAGCAAGACAAAGAGAGTAATGGCTGTCTTAGACCCAGTGAAACTTGTCATTGATAACTATCCGGAAGATCAGGTCGAATACTTTGAGATGGTAAATAATCCGGAGAATGAAGAGATGGGAACAAGAAAGGTAGCTTTCAGCAAAGAATTATATATTGAGAGAGAAGATTTCATGGAAGAGCCACCTAAGAAATATTTCCGTCTGTTCCCAGGCAATGAAGTAAGATTGATGAACGCTTATTTTGTGACATGTGTGGGTTATGAAAAAGACGACAACGGAAATGTGACAGTTGTTCACTGTACCTATGATCCAGAGACAAGAAGTGGCAACGGATTTACAGGAAGAAAAGTAAAGGGAACGATTCACTGGGTAAGCCAGAAGAACTGTGTAGAAGTAGAAGCACGTCTGTTTGAGAATATTGTGGATGAGGAAAAAGGAAAATTAAATGAGGATGGAACACTCAATTTAAATCCAAATTCAAAGACAGTTATTGAGAAATGTTATGTAGAAGATAATATTCAGGGTGCACAGGCGGGAGACAAGTTCCAGTTTGTAAGAAATGGATATTTCTGTGTTGATACAAAAGACACAACAGAGAATCACACTGTATTTAACCGAATTGTATCACTGAAGAGTTCGTTTAAATTACCAAAATAGATGTAATAAGGTGTCATTATATAGATTACAGGAGAAGTGAATGAAAGAACAATTATATACCATCCCAGTAAATGACGCATTTGCAGAAGACAGCGAGTGCCCAATCTGTATGATGTACAGAGAGTTGGAGAAAAATGCAGTAGATTTTACAATGGGACCTAGTTATATGGAAGATGATATTCGTATGGAGACAGATAAGATTGGTTTTTGTACTGAGCACACAAGAAAGCTGCTCAAGAAAGAAAACAAACTTGGCTTATCTCTGGTACTTCATACGCATATGATGAAAACAAGCAAAGATATTGAGGAACTTGCAAAATCTGCCACAGGAAAGAGTTCATTATTTAAGAAAAAAGACATCTCTGGATTGACAAATTATCTAAAAAAGTTAAATACTTCTTGTTATGTGTGCAACAAAATTGAGGATACATTTCACAGATATATCAGAACTGTACATTATTTGTGGGCAAATGATGAAAACTTCCGCACAAAATATGAGAGAAGTAAAGGCTTTTGTGTTGCTCATTACGAGGCACTGATAACACAGGCTCAGACAAATCTCAGCGGTGCGAAATTAGATGAATATATTGAATCCACAACAAGAATTTATCTCGAAAATATGAGACGTGTTGAGGGTGATTTGGAGTGGTTTATCAACAAATATGATTACCGCTATAAAGATGAGCCGTGGAAAAATTCAAAAGATGCACTTCCAAGATCTGTGACAAAGACAGCGACTATGGAAGGAAATGTAGAAGAGTAAAATAATTGTTTATATATTTCCTAGATGGGAGAGGTCAAAAGAAAGACTAAAAGGAAGATGAAAAAAGAAGTTAACCATAAAGGCTAACTTCTTTTTTTAAATCATATCTTGTCTGCTTTTTCTGACATTCAATACTCACTTGCGAGTATTGCACTCATTTGTGTCAGCTTTTGCTGACGGATAACCGATGAAAACCGGTGTGAACATCTATCTCTGTGAGTTATTCCCACACAGAGATTAATTATTCGTTATCTTCTGTCTCATCTTCTGAATATTCAGGAATTGTGACTTTTACGCTGCTGTCCTCAGCTTTTGCTGTATTCTCTTTTGGAAGAGGAACATATTCGCGATTTGTGTCAGAAGTATCTTCTGCCTCATCGTCATCATCAAAATCGTCTAAATCATCAAAATCGTCATCGTCATCATCAAAATCAAGGAAATCATCATCAAAATCATCTGTTGATGCCTTATATTTATTGTAGATTGCCATACCGCCTGCAGCGATTGCAGCAAGTGTTGCTGTGAATAAAACAGCCTTTCCGAACTTCTTAGCCATGTTCATACTCCTTTCGTGTAAAAAAATAATGTACTTCTATTGTAATACTTATTGTGAGAAAAATA
The DNA here is from genome assembly GCA_900321855.1 of uncultured Eubacteriales bacterium. GTDB lineage: Bacteria > Bacillota > Clostridia > Lachnospirales > Lachnospiraceae > Bovifimicola. The sequence continues at coordinate 3,378 of ONXS01000043.1, forward strand.
AAGTAAAATTATATAAAAAAAATGAAAAAAAATAAAAATTTTTATCTAAATTTATTCGATGCCTGTGGAAAACCACTATACAGATATTGATTTCTGTGTGATAGCCGTTAAATGACACCGGACTTCTATAAGAACGCCAATACTTGCAGGCGAGTATTGATTTGCACTGATGGAAATGATATGATTTACAGGAAAAGGAGAATTAAAATGAATAGAAAAATTGTATTTTTTGACATAGATGGGACGATATATATGTATGGCAAGGGGGTTCCAAATGACACAAAAGATGCCATAAGAAACTTGCGTGAAAATGGACATTTGGCAATTATTTGCACAGGAAGAACGAGAAATATGGTATTTCCGGAGATTTCAGAGATTGGATTTGATGGCATTATTGCAGGAGCGGGAACTTACGTGGAGTGTCAGGATGTTTTTTACGATAAAAGATTATCGAGAGAATATGCACAGCAGGTATATGAAGATATGCTTACTTACGGAGTTCTTCCGATTGGGGAAGGCGTGGAGGCAATTTATTTTGATGTCAAACACATTCCGGAGCAGTATCGAGACATTTATGAATTGTATCACACAAAAATTCCGCAGTACGTCAAAGATATAAGAGAAGAAGAGAGTATTGATGTATCAAAGTTTAGCGGAGTATTATTAGACAAAGAGAAAAGCAGATATTTTCTTGAAAAATATAAAGATGACTTTCAAATTATTTACCACAACACAAATTATATAGAAATGATACCTGCGAACTATTCAAAGGCAAAAGGAATTGAGTATCTGATTGACAAGCTGAATATTTCAATAGAAGATACCTATGCTTTTGGTGATGGAATGAATGATTATGAGATGCTGAAATATGTGCGATATGGCGTTGCTATGGGAAATGCAGCAGAAGAATTTAAGAAAAAAATAGATATAGTGACAGAAGAATACAACAAAGGCGGCATTAGCAATGCTTTAAAGAGATTTGGATTAATTGACTAGAAAGGGAAGATAAGTGAAATTTACACAGGAAAAAACGACACTCATTGTTTCAGAAGTGAGAGATTTTGACATTGCCCAGACATTAGAATGTGGACAATGTTTTCATTTTGAAAAATTAAGAGAAATGGAGTATGGAGTGGTATATAAAAAGAACCTGCTGCATATAAAACAAGAGGGGGACAAATTATATTGTTTTGATACAGATGAGGAGACTTTTCAAAAAATCTGGATGGATTATTTTGATTTGGAGAGAAATTATGCTGAAATTAAGCAAATTCTTGTAAATTCAGATGAGAGACTCACACATGCCATAAAAGTGAATTCAGGAGTGAGAATTTTAAATCAGGATTTTACAGAGACATTGTTGTCATTTATTATTTCACAAAATAAGCAGATTCCGCATATTCGAAAGATAGTGAGAGAACTTTCTGAAAAATATGGAGACTTTCTTGGAGAACTGTCTGGAATTCAATTTTACGCATTTCCAGATGAAGAGCAGATTGCCAATATTACAGAAGAAAATTACAGAGAGTGTAAGACTGGATTTCGTGCGCCATACCTTTTGGATGCAGGAAAGAAGTTACAGTTTTCAGAATATACAACACAAAATTTGAAACAGGCAGGGTATGATGAGGCAAAAAAGATTCTGATGCAAATTAAGGGTGTGGGAGAAAAAGTGGCAAATTGTGTATTATTATTTGCACTCGGCTATCGCAATGCCTTTCCGGTAGATGTCTGGATTAAGAGAATCATGGAAGAAATGTATTTTGAAGATTCTGCCGATGCACAGACAATTATGAAGTTTGCCAGAGAAAAGTTTGGAGATTATGGGGGATATGCACAGCAGTATTTATTTTATTACGCAAGAGAAAAAGGAATTGGAAAAGAGAAAAATTAAAAATCAAGAAAATAAGAGAAAATAAGAGAAAATACGAGAAAATAACACAAAATATGGAAAAATAGAAATATTATCAAACTTGCATAAAATGGCATAGATGATTATTATAATAAACATGATTAGCACTCGTAGAAGAAGAGTGCTAATAAATGCTTGACAAAAGTACATATTTACATATGTCATCTGGTGTACGTCATCTGGTGTACAGGCAATTTTTGGAAGTTATACAGTTTATTAAATAGAAATGGAGGATTTTAACATGAAGTTAGTACCATTAAATGACAGAGTAGTTTTAAAACATGTTGTAGCAGAGGAGACAACAAAATCAGGTATCGTTTTACCTGGACAGGCAAAAGAAAAACCACAGCAGGCTGAGGTTGTAGCAGTAGGACCTGGTGGACTTGTAGACGGAAAAGAAGTAAAGATGGAAGTAAAAGCTGGCGATACAGTTATTTATTCAAAATATTCAGGAACAGAAGTAGAACTGGATGACGAGAAATATGTCATCGTTAGACAGAGCGATATTCTTGCAATTGTAGAATAAGGAGTCATATATTCTGGTTCTCGCACTTCGGTGCTAAGGCGAAAGTCGTGCTGTGGGGCAGGATATATTCTTGTAGTCTGTTGCAGGGTATGAAAGCTGTACTGCGAAACACAACATATTACTTGTATTTTAGAGATTGAGAAATATCGTATTTTATGAAGAGTAATAAAATCAAATTTATGGAGGTAATTTAAAATGGCTAAAGAGATTAAATATGGAGCAGAAGCTCGTAAAGCATTAGAAGCAGGTGTCAATAAATTAGCAAACACAGTTAAGGTAACACTTGGACCAAAAGGAAGAAATGTTGTACTTGATAAATCATATGGTGCACCATTAATTACAAACGATGGTGTAACAATCGCAAAAGAAATCGAATTAGAAGATTCTTTCGAAAACATGGGTGCACAGCTTGTAAGAGAAGTTGCTACAAAGACAAATGATGTAGCAGGTGATGGTACAACAACAGCTACTGTTCTTGCACAGGCAATGATTAACGAAGGTATGAAGAACCTTGCAGCAGGGGCAAATCCTATTATCCTTAGAAAAGGTATGAAGAAAGCAACAGATAAAGCTGTTGAGGCAATCAAAGAGATGTCAAGCAAAGTAAATGGAAAAGACCAGATTGCAAAAGTTGCAGCAATTTCAGCAGGTGATGAAGAAGTTGGAAACATGGTAGCAGATGCTATGGAAAAAGTTTCAAACGATGGTGTTATCACAATTGAAGAGTCTAAGACAATGCAGACAGAACTTGACCTTGTAGAAGGTATGCAGTTTGACAGAGGATATATTTCAGCATATATGGCAACAGACATGGACAAGATGGAGGCAGTTCTCGATGATCCATTCATTCTCATCACAGACAAGAAGATTTCAAACATTCAGGAAATCTTACCAGTTCTTGAGCAGATTGTGCAGTCAGGTGCAAAATTACTTATCATTGCAGAAGATGTAGAAGGTGAGGCTCTCACAACATTAATCGTAAACAAATTAAGAGGAACATTCAATGTTGTAGCAGTTAAGGCTCCTGGATATGGTGACAGAAGAAAAGAAATGCTCAAAGATATTGCAATCCTCACAGGTGGTCAGGTAATTTCTGATGAACTCGGATTAGACTTAAAAGACACAACACTTGATATGCTTGGACGTGCAAAATCAGTGAAGGTTCAGAAAGAGAACACAGTTATCGTTGACGGACTTGGAGCAAAAGAAGATATTGATGCAAGAGTTGCACAGATTAAGAAACAGCTTGAAGAGACAACATCAGATTTTGACAAAGAGAAATTACAGGAGAGACTTGCAAAACTTGCAGGTGGCGTAGCAGTTATTCGTGTTGGTGCAGCTACAGAGACAGAGATGAAAGAAGGAAAACTCCGTATGGAAGATGCCTTAAATGCTACAAGAGCAGCAGTAGAGGAAGGTATCATCTCAGGTGGTGGTTCTGCATATATCCACGCATCAAAGAAAGTTGCTGAATTAGTAGCAACACTCGAAGGCGATGAGAAGACAGGTGCAAACATCATTCTCAAAGCATTAGAGGCACCATTATACACAATCTCTTACAACGCAGGTTTGGAAGGCTCTGTAATTGTAAACAAAGTAAGAGAGTCAGAAGTAGGAAACGGATTTGATGCATTACATGGCGAGTATGTAAACATGGTAGAAAAAGGAATCCTTGACCCTGCCAAAGTTACAAGAAGTGCATTACAGAATGCAACTTCTGTAGCATCGACATTACTCACAACAGAGTCCGTAGTAGCAACAATCAAAGAAGATACACCAGCAATGCCAGCAGGCGGCGCCGGCATGGGAATGATGTAATATGTCGTAAGGAGGAACCGCGTAGCGGGATAAGTCGTAAGGAATCCCCGCAATAAATTGCGGTTCCACTTACGACAAGGGATTCCTTGTGACACAGCGACATCTGAGCGGAGCGAAGATGTTGGGAATAAAATAATTACAAATAGCGTTCGAAATCATTTTTTTACAGTGATATTCGAACGCTATTTTATATAGTGGTTAAGTTACAAGAACTATTAAGTAAAAAGAATTCACCTAAAATAGGAAAACAATAATATGTAGAGTGAATGTAATGCGAGGTAACTCTAAAAAGATTCACTCTAAAAACGGAAGATAATAATATGTAGAGTGAGTATGAGCGAGACAATTAGGAAAAAGATTCACTCTAAAAACGGAAAATAATAATATGTAGAGTGAATGTGAGCGAGACAATTAGGAAAAAGATTCACTCTAAAAACGGAAAATAATGATATATAGAGTGAATGTGAGCGAGACAATTAGGAAAAAGATTCACTCTAAAAACGGAAAATAATGATATGTAGAGTGAATGTGAGCGAGACAATTAGGAAAAAGATTCACTCTAAAAACGGAAAATAATGATATGTAGAGTGAATGTGAGCCACACAACCAGAAAAGTATTCACTCCAAAATAGAGAGAGACTGACGGATAGAGTCAATGATTTTTATCGCAGATATAAAATATATTCTGAAGAGAGGATATAATGTACATTGTATTCAATTTTATACAATAAAATCCAGAGAATAATGTAGAAAATCAACAAAAAGCCATTGAAATAACTGAAAAAAAGGCATATAATTGAACAGGATAGTGTGGGAAAATAATATTTCAAATATATAATGAAAGGACATAAATGATATGAGTAATGAAGTAAAGACAATAGCAGTATTAACAAGTGGCGGTGACGCACCGGGAATGAACGCAGCAATCAGAGCAGTTGTTAGAACAGCAATCGCAAAAGGTCTTAATGTTAAGGGTGTATTAAGAGGATATGCAGGACTTTTAAACGAAGAAATTATTGATATGGATACAACAAGTGTTGCTGATATCATTGAGAGAGGCGGTACTGTTCTTTATACAGCAAGAAGTAAAGAGTTTGGTACTGATGAGGGAAAAGTAAAAGGTGCAGAGATTCTTAAAAGACACGGAATCGATGGACTTGTAGTTATCGGTGGAGATGGTTCATTTAAGGGAGCTCAGGGACTTACACATTTAGGAATTAATGCAGTGGGAATTCCGGGAACAATCGATCTTGATATTGCTTGTACAGATTATACAATCGGTTTTGACACAGCAGTTAACACAGCTATGGAAGCTATCGACAAAATCAGAGATACATCTACATCACATGAGAGATGCAGTGTTATCGAGGTCATGGGAAGAAATGCAGGATACATCGCATTATGGTGTGGTATCGCAAATGGTGCAGAGGACATCCTCTTACCAGAAAATTACGATGGAGATGAGGAAAAACTTATCAATCACATCAAAGAGACAAAGAAAAAAGGCAAAAAGCATCATATCGTAATCAATGCCGAGGGAATTGGACATTCTCAGGAATTAGCAGAGAAGATTGAAAAAGAGACAGGCATGGAGACAAGAGCAACAATTCTTGGACATATGCAGCGTGGTGGTAGCCCAACATGTAAAGACAGAGTATACGCATCTATTATGGGAGCATACGCAGTAGACCTCTTAGCAGAAGGAAAATCAAACAGAATCGTAGCTTACAAAGACGGAAAATTTGTAGATTTCGATGTTGATGAGGGATTAGCTATGAGCAAATCAATCAGCGAATATGAATACAATGTCAGCAAGAATTTAGCTAGATAATTATGATAACATCTACATCCAATTCGCAGATAAAAAATATTATTGCACTTCAGACAAAAGCAAGAGCGCGAAATAAACAGAATACATTTGTTATAGAAGGAATCCGAATGTTTTCAGAAGTTCCGGAAAACAGAATTGTGAAAATTTACTATACAGAAGATTTTTACAATGAATGTAACTTAGAACTCAAAGAAAAAATATCATCGAATGACAGCGAGGCAGTCAGCGAGGAAGTATTTAAGAAAATTTCAGATACCGTAACTCCACAGGGAATTCTCACTGTTGTTCAGAAAGAAGAGAAAAAACTTGAGAAAATCTGCAGCGATTTAGAGAGAGAATCGGATGAAAATCATCTGTTTATGATATTAGAAGATATTCAGGATCCGGGAAATCTTGGAACAATAGTCCGCACCTCAGAGGCTGCCGGTGTGACAGCGGTGATTATGAGTAAGGGCACTGTAGATATTTACAATCCAAAGGTGGTAAGGTCTACGATGGGAACGATTTTTCGAGTACCATTTGTCTATGTGGAAGATTTGAAAAGTGCAGTAGAATTATTGAAGAAGAATCATGTGGATATTTATGCAGCACATCTTAAAGGAAATGATTTTTATCAGGAAGATTTGAGGAAAAATGTTGCATTTCTCATTGGAAATGAAGGCAATGGCTTGACCGATGAAATATCGCAGACGGCAAATCGGTTGATAAAGATTCCTATGCAGGGACAGGTAGAGTCCTTAAATGCAGCATGTGCATCAACGATATTAATGTATGAATATTTGAGACAGAATTTATAAGATAAAGTCAGTGACAGGAATATTGTCACTGACTTTTTTTATGACAATAAATAAAAAATATCGCCAGCCTGTTCTTTGTGACAGTAAGAATATTTGAACGCAGATAAGCAGTCTCTAGTTTCTAAGGCGTAAAGACGTAGGCGGGGTATCGGATGCTTATGTCTGCTTTACAAGTAGAGAGTGTTTGGTTGTTCATATTTTATATTATGAAATTTTTTGTGGATAAGAATGGATATGATAGAAAAAGAGCGATATAAGTGGCGTAAAATCAGTAAAAATGTGGATAACTTCCAAAAACTTGACAAAACGGTAATTGTCTGCTAGAATACTTTCGTAACAAGTTGTAACAAATTCGTAATATTTATGAATTAAAATTGTAAACAATGGAGGTTTTCATGAAACTAAGAAGTAGTAAAAAGACAATAGCAGCTATCGCTTCGACACTTGTTTTAACAGGTATGGTAGCATTTGCTGCAGGCGTAAATCCTACCGATGACGTCAATGAAAAAGGATCGAAGAAGTTAACAACAGAAGACAAAACAAATCAGATTACAAAAGAAATTGCATCGGTAGAATTAGCAGATCATCAGATGGTGATGGAGGCTGCTGGATTTACATCAGTAAATCAGGCAGTGGAGGATTCAGCAAAGAAGGCAGATGATGCAAAATCACAGATTGCATATCCAGAGTATGCAGATAAATTTATGACAAATGCAGAAGATACAGTCAACATTCGTTTGGCAGCTGATGGAGAGTCAGAGATTGTTGGAAAGTTATATGCGGGTGCAGGCGGAACAGTAATTGAGCGCGGTGCTGAGTGGACAAAGATTCGTTCAGGAAATGTTGAGGGATACATAGCAACACAGTTCTTGGTATTTGGCGATGAGGCAAAGGTAAGAGCGGATGAAATCGGAAGTAAGACAGCAAAGATTACAGCAGATAATATCAGAGTAAGAGCAGAGGCATCTGAGAATTCAGAGATTCTTGGTCTTGCAGACATCAATGACGTATATACAGCAGGAGAGAGCAAAGACGGATGGGTACAGATTAATTTTGACGGAACAACAGGTTATGTTTCATCAGAATATGCGACTGTTACATTAGAAGTTGGAACAGCAATTTCCATTGAAGAAGAGCAGGAAAAAATTCGTTTAGAGGAAGAAGAACGTCAGGCACAGATTGCAGCAGAAGAAGCAGCAAGAGCTGAGGCTGCAAAAGAAGAGGCAGAAAAAGAAGCACAGAGAAAACGTCAGGCTCAGGAAGAAGAGGAACAGGAAGAGGTTTCTTCTAAGAGTCAGACAACAGAGACAGTTCAGACAGCAGCGCATGATGTTTCCGTAGATGATTCTTATTTATTAGCATGTCTTGTAGAGGCAGAGGCTGGTGGAGAGCCATATGAAGGAAAACTTGCAGTTGCCAACGTGGTACTGAACAGAGTTGCAGGTTATGGTTCGATTTCAAATGTTATCTATGCACCAGGTCAGTTTAGCGTTGTTCGCAATGGAAGACTTGACAGAGCATTGTCAAATGGTCCAAGTGCACAGTCACAGCAGGCAGCAAATGATGCGTTATCAGGTACAAACAATGTTCCGAATTACACATTCTTCTGCATGACATCAGTGGCAAATTATAGCAGAATTAATAATTATACAATTATTGGAACACAGATTTTTTATAATTAATCAAAATAGTAAGATGGATCATCAATAGATGGTCCATTTTTGTTATCAATCATTGATTTACAACGATTTGTATCCGTTCTATGTAACGCAAATCTGGCACAAACACTGGCAAGAGAGTATTGCGGTATATAATGCTCGCAGAGCATACATATTGCTTTTGGTATACTTAATGTGGTGTCAGGTGCACGATAAAATAGTTTAATATTTTTAATTATTACTTGTCAAATGAGAAACCATAGATTATAATGCACTTAATATTATGAAGCGGAGGTGATAGTAATGAACTCTATTATCTGGCTTGTGGTATTCCTTGTATTGCTCTTTATTGAGATTGCTACAATGGGACTCACAACAATCTGGTTTGCAATCGGTTCAATATTTGCTTTTATTTTATCATTATTTGTTGATAATGCAGTATTAGAACTTGCGGTAGGTGTTGGCGTATCTCTTATCGCACTGATTTTTACAAGACCTTTATTTGTAAAGTTTCTTGAAAAGGACCAGACAAAGACAAATGTAGACGAAATCGTTGGAAAGACAGTCATTGTTACAAAGGCAATCAATGATTCAGAGGCCTTTGGAGAGGCAAAGATTGAAGGTGATACTTGGATGGCAAAATCAGAAGGTGGAGTACAGTTTAAAGAGGGAGAGAAAGCAATTGTAAAAAGAGTCGAGGGTGTAAAGCTTATTTTAGCAAAAAAAAATTAAAGGAGGAAAGTTAGTTATGGAATATTTGTTTTTGGCGTTAATCATTGTAATTATCTGTGTATTTATTTCATGTATCAAAATTGTTCCACAGTCATATGCGTATGTCATTGAAAGACTCGGCGGATACAAAGAGACATGGGGCGTTGGATTACATATCAAAATGCCATTTATTGACAGAATTGCAAGAAAAGTTTTATTAAAAGAACAGGTGGTTGATTTTCCACCACAGTCCGTAATCACAAAGGATAATGTAACAATGAAAATTGATACAATCGTATTCTTCCAGATTACAGATGCGAAATATTACACATACGGTGTTGACAATCCAATCATGGCGATTGAGAATTTAACAGCAACAACACTTCGTAACGTAATCGGTGAGCTTGAGTTGGATCAGACACTTACATCAAGAGAGACAATCAATGAAAGTATGAAGGTAACACTTGATCTCGCAACAGACCCTTGGGGAATCAAAGTAAAGAGAGTGGAATTAAAGAACATCATTCCACCACCAGCAATCAACGAGGCAATGGAGAAACAGATGAAGGCAGAGCGTGAGAGACGTGAGGCCATTCTTAGAGCAGAAGGTGAAAAGACATCGACCATTCTTGTTGCAGAAGGTAAGAAATCAGAGGCAATTCTTTCTGCAGAGGCAGAGAAAGAGGCAGCTATTTTAAGAGCAGAAGCTAAGAAAGAGGCAACGATCAAAGAGGCAGAAGGTCAGGCACAGGCTATTTTGGCAGTACAGCAGGCAAATGCAGCAGGTATCAGGGCAATCAAAGAGGCAGGTGCAGATGAGGCTGTTATCAGACTCAAGAGTCTTGAGGCATTTGAAAAAGCAGCAGATGGAAAAGCAACAAAGATTATTATTCCATCAGAAATCCAGAATTTTGCAGGTGGATTAAAGGCTGTGACAGAAGTTGTAAAAGATAACTAATCTAAGAGATATAACTGTATTGGAAAAGTACATTATATAAAAGAAAATCATGAAATATCAATGAGAAAGAGGAAAAAAATTATGAAGAAAAAATTGGCTTATTTATTAATTGGTACATTATCAGTTTCTATGTTAGCAGGATGTGGAAAGAAAGAGAACAAATCAGCATCAAAGGCAAAGAATTCTGATAAGAAACAGGAAGCACCAGCAATTACATTAAAAGATTTAATTAAAAATATGAATGATGCTGCAAAAGGTTATGACAGTCTTGCATTAAAATTAGAGGCAAATGCAGAGGGTGTTGCATCAGCCGGTAGCGTAGAGTATGGTTTAAATGGTTCCGTAAAAGGAAATCTTGATATTGATTTAAAATCATTTGAATTTAGTGGAGATGGAAAGGTAAAATATTCGTTAGACCTTTCTGGAAATTCAATATCTGGAGATAAATCAGCAGAATTTTATGCTGAAAAAGATGGAGATGATTTAAAGGCATACATTGGAATGGATGGAGATTGGACAACTGAGAAAATCACACAGGATGATATTCAGAATATGCTTGAACAGTATACAAAAGCACTTGACACAGATACTTTAGAAGAAAACTTTGATAAGATGAAAGATTTATATACTTTTGACAGCAAGACAGAAGAAGTAAATGATAAAGACTGCTATGTGATTGGTTTAGATTTAAACAAAGATCAGTTAAAAGACATTATTAAAAATGTTGATTTACCAGAAGAGGCTGGAGAAGTTAATGTTGACAGCATATTAAATGTGATTGATGATTCAGTGAAAGATTTTTCAATTAAGATGAAAGAATATATAGCAGTTGATACATATTATCCTGTAAAATATGAACTTACTCTTTCTGGAAAAGGACAGAGTGGTGAAACAAAGGTTGAGGTAGATAATATTAGCGTTTCAGCAGATATTGATGTAAATAAGGCAGATGTAAAGGCTGTTCCAAAAGAAGCAAAATAATAGAATTAGGTAAGATATTTGTAGAATAAACAGTATGGAGAAACATTGTGAGCATTCACAGTGTTTCTCTTATTATTAACGATAGCTTGAGTTAGTATTTAATTCTGAGATTGGTAAATTAACAAATATTATTCCTTATATAAAAAAATTTAACAGAGAGGATATTTGCAGAGTGTATTTTTTACTTTGCAAATATTCCTTTTTTTAGTATACTAGTAAGATGAATATCTTTATAGAAAGGACTTGATGCAATGAAAAATATAGATTTAAATTCAAACTTAGTAGGAAGAGATTTTTTAACACTCAGAGATTTTTCAAGAGAAGAGATTGAATATCTGATTGAATTGGCAGCTTATTATAAAGAAAAGAAAAAAAATGGAGAGAGGGTTGATGAGTACAGGGGTCAAAATGTTGCCCTTATCTTTGAAAAGACAAGTACAAGAACAAGATGCTCATTTGAAATCGCTGCACACGATCTTGGAATGGGAACGACCTATCTTGACCCTCAGGGTTCTCAGATTGGCAAAAAAGAGAGTATTGCAGATACAGCAAGAGTTTTAGGCTCTATGTTTGAAGGAATTGAGTACAGGGGATTTGGACAGGAAATCGTGGAAGAACTTGCAAAATATTCCAAAGTTCCAGTGTGGAATGGTCTGACAAATGAATATCATCCGACACAGATGATTGCAGATATGCTCACAATCAAAGAAAAATTTGGCAAGTTAGAAGGTCTTAAATTTGTTTATATGGGTGATGCGAGATATAATATGGGAAATTCCCTGATGATTGCCTGTGCAAAACTTGGACTTGATTTTGTGGCATGTACAAACAAAGAGTATTTTCCAAATGAGGAACTTGTCAATGTATGCAGGGAATATGCAAAAGAATCCGGCTCTACAATCACACTCACAGAAGATGTGATGGAAGGAACAAAGGATGCAGATGTACTTTATACCGATGTGTGGGTATCGATGGGTGAACCAGACAGCATCTGGGAAGAGAGAATCAGCAAATTAATGCCATATCAGGTAAATATGAAAGCATTAAAGAATGCAAAAGAAACAGCAATCTTTATGCACTGTCTCCCAGCATTCCATGATTTAAAGACAAAAGTTGGAAAAGAAATTTATGAGAAGTTTGGAATTACTGAGATGGAAGTCACAGATGAGGTATTTGAGTCAGAGCAGTCAGTTGTATTTGATGAGGCAGAAAACAGGATGCATTCCATCAAGGCAATTATGGCAGCAACTCTCAAAAAGAGCAAATAACAAAAGAGGCAGAAAAGATGTTTTCAAGTAGAAATAAGGGTACCAGAAGAGTCAGACGAGTGAATGATTCTGGTGTGTATGACTGGATTAGTATCGTGTGTGGTATTGTTGTTATTCTCACAGCAGTCGTATTGTTTATTGACAGAGAGAAGTATGAAAAAGGATTTACAATTGTATTTCTGTTTTCGGCAGTGATGAATATCTGTATGGGAATTAAATATCACAAGCGATCTGATTTATTTAGAACAATTACCTGCTTTGCAGCGGGAATAGCGATTGGGGTACTTGCAGTGATAAGTATTCCTGCATTGTGGTTTTAAAAACACATATGCGAAAAGGTAACAAGGAAAGGTTGCGATGATTGTGGAAGAAAATGTTGTACTGTGCGGATCAAGTGCATACGAGAAAAAATATTATCTGAATCCGGAATTTGACAGTTTGCCAGATTCTGTAAAGGATGAGTTAAAAATTATGTGCGTTCTCTTTACAGAAGATGTTGGCGGTGTTCTCACATTAGAGTATGAGGAAGATGGAACTCTGGAGTTTAAGGTCATGTGTGATGAATATGATGCCTTGTATGATGATATTGGAAGTGCATTGAAAATTAAACAGATTCAAAAGGAAAAGAGAGAACTGCTCAGATCGTTGGAGTTGTTTTATAAAGTGTTCGTTTTGGGCGAAGAGGTAGAGGAATAGAGATGTTACTGGTTGTAGATATAGGAAATACAAATATTACAATGGGAGTTTTTGATGAGGAGAAGATTGTGTCGACATTTCGAATCACTACCAAAATTTCAAGAACTTCAGATGAATATGGGATGATTATCTGCGATTTACTGAAAATCAGAGAGATTAAAATCAATGAAATTAATGATGTTGTCATATCTTCTGTGGTTCCAGATGTGATGCATTCCTTTGAAAATGCGATTAAGAAATATATCAGCAAAAATCCATTGATTGTGGGACCGGGTACAAAAACTGGTATTAAGATGGTGACAGGAAATGCCAAAGAAATTGGCGCAGACCGTATTGTTGATGCAGTTGGTGCATATCGTCTGTATGGCGGACCGCTGATTGTGATTGATTACGGTACAGCCACAACCTATGATTATATTACAGAAGATGGAGCATTTGCAGCAGGAGTAACTGCGCCGGGGATTCGAATCTGCGCAAAGGCATTGTGGCAGGACGCAGCAAAACTCCCTGAGATTGAAATCAAAAAGCCAGAGTCGATTCTTGCAAAAGATACGATTTCAAGTATGCAGGCAGGTCTGATATTTGGTCATATTGGAGAAACGGAGTATATTATCAGAAAAATGAAAGAAGAGGCTGGCATCCATAACATAAAAGTTGTAGCAACCGGCGGTCTTGGAAAAATCATTTCAGAATCAACAAATTCCATCGATATATATGACGATTCACTTACACTCAAGGGATTGAGATTTATTTATAACAAAGAGAGAGCGAACAAGAAGTAATGAAGATTGGAAATATAGAACTAAAGAATGGACTGATTCTTGCACCGATGGCAGGAGTGACAGATTTACCATTTCGTCTTATTTGCAAAGAAATGGGCTGTGATTATGTGGTGACGGAAATGGTCAGTGCAAAAGCTATTTTATATAACAATAAGAATACAAAACCACTTCTTGCATCTGTCGAGAGAGAACACCCGGTGGCTGTGCAGCTATTTGGCTCGAATCCGGAAATTATGGGAGATATGGCCAAGAAATTGGATGAAGAGAGAGCGTTTGACGCAATCGATATAAATATGGGCTGTCCTGTGCCGAAGATTGTAAACAATGGCGAGGGCAGTGCACTGATGAAAAATCCAAAGCTGGTAGAAGAAATTTTGACAAATATTGTTTCAAAAGTGAAAGTTCCGGTTACCGTGAAATTCCGAAAAGGATTTAATGACGAAATGGTAAATGCCCCTGAAATTGCCAAAATTGCCGAGAGTTGTGGTGTCAGTGCTGTGGCAGTTCACGGCAGGACGAGAGAACAGTATTATGCAGGAGAGGCAGACTGGGACATCATTCGTCAGGTCAAAGATGCTGTGGGGATACCCGTGATTGGAAATGGTGATGTCAGAGATGTGGATTCAGCCATTCAGATGTATGAACAGACAGGTTGTGATGGTATTATGGTGGGACGTGCTGTACGTGGTAATCCGTGGCTGTTTCGAGAATTAAAAGAGTATTTTGAACACGGCAGACGCATCGAAAAACCATCAAAAGAAGAGATTATTGATATGATTCTGAGACAATGCGAGATGTCGATTCAGGAAAAGGGCGAATTCACAGGGATTCGTGAGATGAGAAAGCATGTAGCATGGTATACGGCAGGTATGCCACATTCGTCATCAATCCGTGCCAGTGTCAATATGGTGGAGAGCTACGAGGAACTGGTACAGTTGATGAAAAAGTTATAACAATTAGAAAAAGTTATAATAATTTAGAATTAGATGCAAGGTATTGTCAGAGAAGGATAAGATTGTTAGAAGAGTGTAAGACTGTCAGAAAAGTATAAGACTGTTAGAGAAGTATAAGATTGTTAGAAGAGTGTAAGATTGTCAGAAATGTATGAAATTGTCAAAAAAAATATAAGGATACGATAGAATAATATCAGAGGCGAAAGTATTTGTCGCTTGTATCATAGAATATCAGTAAATATAAGGATTATCAAACTTGACATGTAGAAATGTTTGGGATATAATTCTTTGCTAGTATAGTATGTCAATCGGTGATTATAAGAGATAGTTACCAGAAACGCGAAAGTGAGGAAGAAAGATGGCAGACAAGAAAAATATTTTAACTTATGCAGGTTTAAAAAAATTACAGGAAGAATTAGAAGACTTAAAAGTTGTAAAGAGAAAAGAGATTGCAGATAAAATTAAAGAGGCAAGAGAGCAGGGAGACTTATCAGAGAACGCAGAATATGATGCTGCAAAAGAAGAGCAGGGACATATCGAGGCAAGAATCGGTGAGATTGAGGCAATTCTTAAAAATGCAGAAGTTGCTGATGATGACGTAGATTTAGAAGTTGTCAATGTTGGAAGAAGAGTTAAGATTCACGATTTTGAATTTGATGAAGATTTAGTAGTTGATATTGTAGGTTCAACAGAAGCTGACAGTTTAAATAACAAGATTTCAAATGAATCACCACTTGGAAAAGCTTTGATTGGTTCAAGAGTAAATGAAGTAGTTGAAGTAGAACTTCCGGGCGGAATTACAGAGTACAAAGTGCTCGAAGTCAGCAGAACGGAAGAAGAATAAGAAGGAGAGTACCATTTTGGAACAGAAGAACAAGAACGGACAGGAGCAGGATTTAAATCAGTTATTAAAGGTTAGACGTGAAAAATTGGCAAACCTTCAGGCTGAGGGAAGAGATCCTTTTCAGATAACAAAATTTGACCAGACACATCACACAGTAGATGCAAAAGCACTCTACGAGGCTCATGAGGCGGAATTATTAGCCGGCA
Source organism: uncultured Eubacteriales bacterium (assembly GCA_900321855.1). GTDB lineage: Bacteria > Bacillota > Clostridia > Lachnospirales > Lachnospiraceae > Bovifimicola. The sequence goes on from ONXS01000043.1 coordinate 19,319, forward strand.
GAGAAGAAATAAATGTAGACGGAATGGATGAGCAGGAGGCAAGACAGGCAAAGAAAGCAGATTACAACGAGAGAAGAGCAATCATGGATGCACAGCCAATCCATGTATCAATCGCTGGTCGTATGATGTTTAAACGTGTCATGGGTAAGGCATCATTCTGCAATATTCAGGATTTAAAGGGAAGTATTCAGGCATACGTTGCAAAAGATTCGATTGGTGATGAGCCATATGCTGATTTCAAAAAATCAGATATTGGTGACATTTACGGTGTAAAAGGATATTTATTCCGCACTATGACAGGAGAAATCTCAATTCATGCAGAAGAATTAACACTCCTCAGCAAGAGTTTACAGATTCTCCCAGAGAAATATCACGGACTCACAGATACTGATACAAGATACAGACAGAGATATACAGACTTGATTATGAATCCAGAAGTAAAGGATACATTTATCAAGCGTTCTAAGATTATCAAAGAAATCCGTAATTTCTTAGATGGCAGAGACTTCATGGAAGTTGAGACACCAATGCTCGTGTCAAATGCAGGTGGCGCAGCAGCAAGACCATTTGAAACACATTACAACGCATTAAACGAAGATGTAAAACTCCGTATTTCTCTTGAGTTATATCTAAAGAGATTAATCGTAGGTGGACTTGAGCGTGTATACGAAATCGGACGTGTATTCCGTAATGAGGGTGTTGATACAAGACACAATCCAGAGTTCACATTAATGGAGTTATATCAGGCATATACAGACTACAACGGAATGATGGAGCTCACAGAGAGCATGTTCCGCTACCTTGCTGAAAAAGTATGTGGAACAACAAAAATCACATACAATGGCATCGAGATTGACTTCGGCAAGCCATTCGAGCGCTTAACAATGAACGATGCAATCAAGAAATACGCAGGAATTGATTTTGATACAGTAGCAACAGACGAAGAAGCAAAGGCACTTGCAAAAGAGCATAACATCGAATTTGAAGACCGTCATACAAAGGGCGACATCGTAAATCTCTTTTTCGAAGAGTTCTGCGAGAAGAATTTAATCCAGCCTACATTCATCATGGATCATCCAATTGCAATTTCTCCACTTACAAAGAAGAAACCAAGCGACCCAGAGAAGGTAGAGCGTTTCGAATTATTCATCAATACATGGGAGATGTGTAACGCATACTCAGAGCTCAACGATCCAATCGACCAGAGAGAGCGTTTCAAAGCACAGGATGCAGCATTTGAAGCCGGCGATGAAGAGGCAAACCACACAGACGAGGACTTCTTAAACGCATTAGAGATTGGTATGCCTCCAACAGGTGGTATCGGATACGGAATCGACCGTCTTGTTATGTTACTCACTGACTCTCCTGCTATTAGAGATGTATTGCTGTTCCCGACAATGAAGCCTTTGGACTAATATGGTTTAAAGAAACCCGGTAGTTATGCGGGTTTCGGGACTTTCCAAACTGAATAAATTTACCTCTTTACACCAAATTTACACCAATCGGTGCTAAAAACGGTGCAGAGACTAAAAAATCGCATAATTTTGAGTTTCACACAGCTCCTGAGAAGCTACATCTTCTCAGGAGCTTCTTTCATTTCTCATAGTTTTCGGACTACATCGCAAACTACACCAATTCTGTTTTTCTCAATATAATGAGGATAATCAAAGAGGAAGGGGTGGTTATACTATGAGCAACAGTTTAGCAAGCGTTCACCCGGAGCTAATTTCTGAATGGTCAGAGAAGAACTTACCGCTAACGCCGGATAAGATAACCTTCGGTTCAAATAAAAGAGTGTGGTGGATAGGTGCTTGCGGACACGAGTGGGAAACGAGCGTCAAAGCTCGTTCAAAGGGCGAGAAATGCCCGATATGCTCAGGAGCGAGAGTAATAGAGGGTATCAATGATTTAGCCACATTGAAGCCCCTGTTGGCTCAGGAGTGGTCTAAAAAGAACAAATTAAAGCCTACCGAGGTATCTGTCGCTTCTCATAAGAAGATTATTTGGAAATGTAAACACGGACACGAATGGGAAGCAAGCGTTAAAAGCAGAACGGTAAACGGCACAGGCTGTCCATACTGCTCACATAATAAAGTCCTTGCCGGATTCAATGACCTTGCTTCACAGTATCCCGATATTGCTGCTGAATGGTCTGACAGAAATCTTCCGTTGCTGCCTACAATGGTGACAGCCTTTGCAAACAGTAAGGTTTGGTGGAAATGCAAAGATTGCGGAAACGAGTGGTACACTCTTATTTCAACCCGTGCCGATGGGAGCAGATGTCCGTATTGTAGCGGATATACATTGCTCAAAGGATTTAATGACTTGGCGACTACGCACCCTGACCTTGCGGCTGAGTGGTCAGAAAGAAATTATCCCCTAATGCCTGATGAGGTAAACGCAAAATCAAGACACAATGTTTGGTGGAAGTGTAAGACCTGTGGCAATGAGTGGAAGTCCGTTATCAATGCTCGTGTAAAAGGAACAGTATGCCCGGTTTGTGCGGACAGGGCGGTTCTTGCAGGATACAATGATTTAGCCACAACGGACAGGAAACTGCTTGCTGAATGGGATTACGAAAAAAACTCTCTGCTCCCGACACAAGTGTCAAGAAAGTCAATGAAAAGTGTGTGGTGGAAATGTTCACTTGGACACTCTTGGAAAGCAAAAATCAGCGACAGAACAATTATCGGAGAAAAATGCACCGTATGCGAAAGCGAATATCGATCCGTGTTCCCCGGCTTGGCTGTCGCCTATTACGCCAATCAAAAAGGACTAAAGGTACAGCTCGGTTCAGATAAACTATTGGGAATACCTCTTGAAACATACATTCCGTCAGAAAAGCTGGCGATAGAATTTACGAACGGCTCAGAACATATGGAGGTTCTCAAAAGCCATCTATGCAAGCAGCGAAATATAAAACTTGTAAAACTCCCTTTTAAGACAACCGAAACGGAAGCGGAGTATGCCGATAGAGTAAAAGCAGTTTTCAAAAGCGTACATATCTTTATTTATTCTGATGTCGAAGCAGATGTTTCGGTAATCAGAGCAAAATTCAATGAATGGAGGAAGCGACTGTGAGAGAAGAAAAGTTCCATATCTATCTTAATGATGACGAATACAGCAGAGTGATACAATCACTTATCCGTTTGAAGAACAGCCTGATAGCACAAGGCAGATACACCGACGGAGTTGACGATGTTCTCTGCAAGGTGCTTTCAGCCAAGAAAAGAAAGGTCAAAATCAAATATTTCTAAACACAAAAAGAGACCGCCTACACGACGTAAGCGGTCTTTGCTAATTTTAGAGTAAATCCGACAAACTGAAATTTCACTCTTATTTTGATAATAGCTTTTTATACGAATTATCAACACATATCGCTCCAAAAGGTGCTGTTATTAAAATAGATATTACCGCAACCGTAAGGACAATCTCTCCACAAGACAGCCCCATCGCAAGCGGTACCGTTCCAAGCGCTGCCTGAACTGTTGCCTTTGGTGTATATGCAACCATACAGAATAGACGCTCTTTTTTATTTAGCTTTGTTTTGACAAGCGATACTGCTACTCCCATCATCCTAAATACCAACGCCAAAATTACTAACAAAATCACTACAACACCTGCCGCTAATGCATACTTCAAATCAACCGCAATCCCAACCAATACAAATAGGAATATTTCTGCTCCAAGCCAAAGCTTATTATATTTTACGGATAGACGCTTTGCCAACACATCATATTTTTGATTGATGATAATGCCCATACTCATTATTGCCAACAGCCCTGAAACCGGCACAATACCTTCCAGTCTATTTTGCAATTCAAGCAGTAGAAATGAAACACTTAGAATGATAAG
>ONXS01000071.1 GCA_900321855.1 uncultured Eubacteriales bacterium
TTTTTACAGATACCCCAAGTAGCTCAGCAAAATCTTTTGGTTTATAATTTGTGATATTTAATGTATTCATAAAACATACCTCCTGAGTATATTCAAACACATTCTATCACTTTTGTAAATATTTTCATTTACTTAAACTTCCTCTTTTTATAAAAAAACATTAATATTATTATACAAAATAAAATGCTAGGATAAAAGCAAAAAGTTATATAGGATTCTTTTTATGAATTCGAGTCTTGAGGCTTTATGTATTCAGAATTAGTTAGCCGAAAAAAAGAATAGATTTTGTGCAAATTTTGTCTTATACTTAAATGTATGAAAAGTGACTTATAAAGAGATTAAGATGTTGTTGCATATAAGTTATGATTTGACAGCATCTAAAATAAAAAAGGAAAAGATATAGGCAGAGCAATGTGAGCAAAAAAACGATTGTAGTGGAGGGAATTTTATGGAATTTGTATTTAGTGAAACGTCAGAAATGTACGAGACAGAACTGGAAGGTATTATTTTTGAATTTGAAGAGAAACCGGAGGAGAATATTGAAACTCAACTTCAGAGCATAGCGGATAATTATCACAAAAATATTGAACATATCATAGAGCATATTTTGCCGGATTTGGAAGAGCTTTATGGAGATGTGAATAAGGAAGAAGTGGAAGAGAAACTAGGCACACCATATATTGATATTGATGTACAGACTATTACATATCTCGAGCAGGAGTTTGATGATGATGCCATGCACATTTTTATGCTGGAATATATGGATGATACATTTGAGGAACTTGGCGATTTTAGTATTGATGGCTGATGGGAGATGAGTGATTATGGCAAATATCAGTGACAAATCCAGAGATGCCTTTATGTTGGAGGGACCGCTGGCTGAGAAAGGATATGACTGGTGGTGGAATTCTTTTACAGGCTATCATGAACAAACTGGGGAAGAAAAATCTTTTTTTGTGGAATTCTTTGTCTGTAATCCCAATATTGGTGGAAATGAAGTTTTGTTTGGTCAGAAGAAGGGAAATTTACAAAACAAGGATGCTGCAAAACAGGTTGACGGTCAGTATACAAAAGGTCACGAGGTGTAGCCTGTGCCGAGTTATCTTATGGTGAAGTGTGGTGCATGGGGAGATGACCATGCGCAATTGCACCGTTTTTTTGCATGGGATGAAGTACAGATTCGGCGAGGAGATAATTTTGGAGTTAAGTCGACAGACTGTTATTTAGATGAGGTAAAATCAAAAGGAACCGTGACTGTATCAAGAGAGGATGCAGAAAAACATCCAGAATGGATGAGTGATGCGGGAAGTATGAGTTGGCGATTGAAAATCAATAAAAAAGTTGCATTTCATGTTGGATATGGTGCGAGCAAATTTTTTCGAAAATTAAATGCGTTTGAGATGTTTTGGCATGCCGAGGGAATGAAAACAGAATATGATGGATATGTCATTTATAACGGAGAGAGATATATTGTAAAACCAGAGAATTGTTATGGCTATGCAGATAAGAATTGGGGAGCGGATTTTACAAGTCCGTGGGTATGGTTGAGTTCCAATAACCTCAAGAGTAATCTAACTGGTGAAAAATTGACAGACAGTGTATTTGATATTGGTGGCGGAAGGCCAAAAGTGCTCGGAATCGCATTAAATAGAAAATTACTCTCAGATTTCTGGTATGAGGGAAAAAGTTATGAGTTTAATTTTTCGAAATTTTGGACGGTGTGCCGGACAAAATTTGAGTGTCACGAGACGGATACTCAGGTCATCTGGCATGTGGAGCAGAAGACTTTGACTGCGAAAATGATAGCTGATATTGTATGTGAGAAAAAGGATATGCTGCTTTTTAACTACGAAGCACCTAATGGGAAAAAACTTCATAACAGACTATGGAATGGTGGAAATGGAACTGGCAGAATACAACTTTATCGGAAAGCTGGCTTAAACTATAAGTTGATAGATGATATAGAGGCAAGAAATGTTGGATGTGAATATGGTGAATATTAGCATCATATGATGCTACCGGTGGAGTGACTGCAAATCTTCAGGTGATGTGAAGTCACTTCACTGGTCACAAATTTGAGAGAGTGTATTTTTATTCGAACCACTCTTTCATGGTATTCAATATTAAAATCAGCTCTTCGTCTGTGAGCACATAAGGAAACATTGTATATAAGAAATTGAGGAAAGGGCGCGCAAACACGCCTTTTTTGTATGCGTATTCCTGATAGCCTTTTAGTGTTGCGGGGTTTTTTACTTCGATGCAGACACATCCGCCCATAATTCGAATTTCTTTGATTGATTCATGTGAAAATCCGCGCATAGTTTCTTTTGCGATATTTTCTAAATGATGAATTTTACTCATATAATCGTCACGCTCAAATAGTTCAATTGCGGCAAGTGATACACTGCAGGCGAGTGCATTTCCCATAAATGTCGGACCGTGCATCAGTGCGTGGTCAGGATTGTCGCTGTAAAAAGCATCAAATACTTTGTGATTTGCAACTGTAGCGGCATGTCCAATATATCCTCCGGTGAGCGCTTTTCCAAGACAGATAATATCGGGAAGAACGAGGTCTGCGACAAAGCGATTTCCGGTACGGCCAAAACCTGTTGCGACTTCGTCAAAAATCAGAAGTACATCATACTCATCACAGAGTTCTCTGGCACGTTCCAAAAATGAGACATCATACATCAAAAATCCGCCTGCACCCTGTAACAGAGGTTCGACAATCAGGCAGTTTAGTGTGTCGTGATGTTCGGCAAATGCCTGTTCCAGTGCCTCAATTGTCGTATCAATGTGAAACACATGATTTTTTTCTTTGAAAGCAAAATGATAGTCGGGGTCATCTCCAATTTCCATAGCACGAAATGTATCGCCGTGGTAGGAGTGTGTCAGGGCGAGTACATCTTTTTTATCCTGTCCTTTGTTGACATAATATTGATGTGCCATTTTCAAGGCAACCTCGACAGATACACTTCCGGAATCAGAGAAGAAACAGTAGTCCAAATCGCCGGGCAAAATTTGGGCGAGCTTGTCTGATAATTTTTCCACAGGGTCATGAGTCAGCCCTCCGAGCATGACATGACAAAATTGATTAGCCTGAGTTTTAATGGCATTTGTCAATTCTGGATGTTTGTAGCCGTAAATATTGCTCCACCATGAAGAGACAGAATCGAGAAGTTTCTGGTCTTTGGTGTAGATGTAAGGCCCCTCTGCATCGATAATTTTATAAGGTTCTTTCATTGTTTTCATTTGTTCGTATGGATACCAAATCATATCAAATTTCTCCTCTCATTATTCTTTGGATGTATCATCAAACAGGTTTTTTAAGATATTTATATCAATTTCAATATCGGTGGCATCATCCTCCACACAAGCCAACACTTTTAAACCAGTCATTTCTTCACACATTTTGAGATTATCCTCTTCGAGAATATTTCCTTTGTGAAAATGATTGAAAATGATGCCCTTGATGTCATATCCTTTTTCTCTCATATAAAATACTGTGAGAACAACGCTGTTGATTGTTCCAAGACCGGCATCGGCAATAATCAGGCTGGGAAGTTTTAATTCACGGACGACATCTTCTAATTGAAGTGTGATATTGTCATGGCGAAGTGGACAGAGAATTCCGCCAGAGCCCTCGACAAGGACATAGTCATACTTGTCTGCAACATCATAAAATCCTCTTTTTACTATATTTATATCTACTGGGTTTCCCTCAATCTGTGAGGCAAGATGTGGAGAGTATGCGTGTTCATATACATATGGGCACATCTCATCGAGTGGCTGTGTGACACCGGAAATATTTTTTACAAACATTGCATCACCGGGAATCAGGATTCCCTGTTCATCTCTCTCATTTCCGCTCATCGCAGCTTTATAATATGCAGGATTTAAGCCAAACTCATTTAATTTTTTTACAAGAAGTCCCGTTACAAAAGTTTTGCCAATATCCGTACCAGTTCCGGTGATAAATAATTTTTTACTCATTGAAAACTACTCCTTTACCATACTTTTTGTTGTTCTTTTACTGACATCAATGTGTGACACGCCTTTGCACCCAGTAAATCCGGATAAGGGTTTGTTTGTTAACACAAATGTGATTATGACAGTGTTTCGCCTAAAATCTTTCTCAATTTTACTGTCAGCGCAGCAGCAACCACACAGAGCACAAGGTCGCCCGGTACTGCTAAAAGAAAACAATATAAAAACAGTGGCCAGATTCCGATTGGGGAATCAATGACATAATTGCCAATCACATAGTAATAAGCCATACCGCATGCGTAGACAATCAGCAGTCCGACAAAATTTGAAAATATAAGAAATCCAAAAGATTTCATTTTTGGCATACCTGCCAGCATGCCAGTTACAAAAGTTCCAATCATAAATCCAATCAGATAGCCAAAGGTTGGAACAAAAATATAAGAAATACCGCCTCCCTCTGCAAAGATAGGAACGCCTGCCAATCCGAGCAGGATATAAATCCCAACGCTTGCGGCACCGCGTTTTCCGCCGAGCAGAAGTCCAGCCATAGTTGTAAATAAAAATTGTAATGTAAATGGACAGACTGGAACAGGAACTCGAATAAAAGCTCCAATGGCAATTAGTGTAGTGAACATTGCGATATAAATCATATGTGTTGTGCGACTGATGCCAGAAATCTGACTTCGGTTATTGTTCATAAAAACCTCCTGTAAATGTAATTGATGTATTTGAATATTTATAAAAACAAAATATATTGTATCAGACATAAGTATAACCTGAAAAAAATAAATGTCAACCAAAATATAAAAATGAGTTGACATATCAAACGACTCGTATTATTCTTCTATTCAGAGAAAAATACAATATTAAAGAAAAACGAACGGGGTTAACCGAACGGTGTCAGCCACCAACAAAAACAAATGGGGTCAGACCCCAACGAAAACGAATGGCATAAATGGGGTCAGACCCCAGCGAAAGCCCCCAACAAAACGAATGGGGTCAGACCCCAATAGGAGGAAAGATTATGAATATATTGCAACTTGCAGCGGATATTATAGACGGCAAGCGTCTGACAAAAGAGGATGACTTATCTTTTTTTAAAGATGCGGATTTGGACGATTTAAAGAAAGGTGCAGATCAAATCAGGGAACATTTCTGTGGGGACAAGGTGGATTTGTGCACGATTATCAGTGGAAGAAGTGGAAAGTGCAGTGAAAATTGTAAATTCTGTGCCCAGTCTGCTCATCATCATACTTCATGTGATGTGTATGATTTACTGGATGAAGATACGATTGTAAATGCGGCAAGGGCAAATCAGGAAGAGGGAGTAGACCGTTTTGCGATTGTTAATTCTGGAAAAGGACCGACACCGGAAGAATTTGAAAAGATTATTCATATTTATGAGAGAATGAGAGATGAATTGAAAATCAATCTCTGTACCTCACTTGGATTTATGACAACAGAGCAGTTTCAGAGATTAAAGGATGCCGGAGTGACAGGAATTCACAACAATATCGAGACGTCAAAAGAATATTTTGACAAGATTTGTACAACGCATAGTTTTCAGGATAAAATTGAAAATATAAAGAGAGCGCAGAGCGTAGGGTTAAGTGTGTGTTCCGGTGGAATTATTGGTATGGGAGAGACATTTGAGGACAGAATTTCTATGGCACTGACGCTTGGTGAGCTTGGAATCAAATCCATTCCGGTCAATTCGTTGATGCCGATTCCGGGAACTCCATTGGAAAATCAGACAAGACTGACCGAGGATGAAATTATAAGGACAATTACAATGTTTCGTTTTATTAATCCGGAAGCGGACATCAGACTTGCGGGTGGAAGAGCACTCATGGCAAATGACGGAAAGGAGACATTCTCGGCAGGAGCCAGTGCAAGTATAACTGGAAATATGCTCACGACCTCTGGTTCAACAATTGCGAGTGATAAAGAGATGCTTACTGAATTAGGCAGAGATGTAACCCCTTGCTGGGCATAAAAGCGGACGACTTATATGATTTAATCATTAGAATTAGCTAAAAGATGTAACTCCTTGCTGGGCATAAAAGCAGACGAATAGGTGGTAAAGCGGACATAAGCATCCTAACCCCGATATTCCCGCCTACGTCTTTCAGTCTTAGAGGCGGGGGATTGCTTATCTGCGTTTAAAATCTTCTGGAAAATTTCTACACCGAATTTTATCGAAATCGTGTGGAAATAACCAGAAGATTTTTTACAATATAGTTGCAGATATATATTTTTTTTGATAAAATCTACTTTAGCGGTTAAAAGCGTAAAACTTTAATGTAACAAAGTGGAGGAACATATGATTACAAAAATTTTATTGTTGTGTGTATTTTTTGCCATTATGATTGGCATCGGATTATACACAAGAAAACATGCAACGGATGTTGACGGATTTGTACTCGGATCGCGCTCGGCTGGTCCGTGGATTTCAGCATTTGCCTATGGAACATCTTATTTTTCAGCAGTAGTATTCGTTGGTTATGCAGGTCAGTTTGGATGGAGATTTGGTCTGGCATCGACATGGATTGGTCTTGGAAATGCCATTCTTGGAAGTATGCTTGCGTGGTTTGTACTTGGAAGAAGAACAAGAGTTATGACACAGCATATCGATGCAAAGACAATGCCAGATTTCTTTGGAAAGAGATATAACAGCAAGGCATTGAAGATTGCAGCATCGCTGATTACATTTGTATTTTTAATTCCATATACTGCATCGGTATACAATGGTCTTTCGAGATTATTTGGAATGGCATTTGATATTCCTTACAGTACATGTCTGATTGTAATGGCAGTGCTGACTGGAGTTTATGTTATCCTCGGCGGATATATGGCAACAGCTATCAATGATTTTGTTCAGGGAATTATTATGTTATTTGGTATCTGTGCAGTTATCATGTCTGTATTAAACGGACAGGGCGGATTTTACAGTGCACTGACAAAATTGTCTGAGCAGGTTCCGGCAGCAGGAGAAGAAGTTGTTGTAAATGGAAATGGAATTTTTGCATCTTTCTTTGGACCTGATCCTCTCAGTCTGTTAGGAGTTATTATTCTGACAAGTTTAGGAACATGGGGACTTCCACAGATGGTTGGAAAATTCTACGCAATTAAAAATGAAGAGTCAGTAAAGACGGGAATGATTGTATCGACATTTTTTGCCATTGTAGTGTCAGGCGGATGTTATTTCCTTGGCGGATTTGGAAGATTATTCTCAGATAAAGTAGATGTTGCAAAAGATGGATTTGATTCCATTATTCCAACCATGCTCTCAACATTGCCAGATATTTTGATTGGTATTGTTATTGTATTGGTATTGTCTGCATCGATGTCAACACTATCATCACTTGTTTTGACATCATCATCTACACTGACAATCGATTTTCTCGGTGAGACTGTAATGAAGAAGGCAGACGAGAAAAAGAAAGTTCTTGTTATGAGAATTTTTGTCGTTGTATTTGTAGTGATTTCAGTTGTAATTGCTCTCAACAAAGACAGTATTCCAAATATCGCAATGTTGATGGGATATTCATGGGGCGCACTTGCAGGAGCATTTCTCGCACCATTTATGTATGGACTTTACTCAAAGAAGATTACAAAGTTATCTGTATGGGTAAGTTTTATCTTCAGTTTGGCAGTGACAATTGTAAATATGATTCACCCATTCATCAAATCACCAATCAATGCAGGAGCATTTACGATGTTGGTGAGCCTTGTACTTGTACCACTTGTATCAATGATTACACCAAAGATGAATCAGGAAGAGGTAGACAGTATCTTTGCAGGATATGATGAGAAGGTAGAGACAACAACAAGAGAAGTATTGGATTAATAAAAGATTTAAAATATAGACCCCTGATTGGTATACGTGTTCGCACTCCGCCGCAAGCGGAAGTCGGGCTCACATATATTAATCAGGGGCTTTTGTGTCTGGCACCCGTTGCAAGCGAAAATTGGAGTCACAGATTCACTAATCATGAGCTTCATGTATCAGCATTTTTTGCAGGCGAAAGCCAGATGGAAGTTTTTACGCAAATTATCAAGAGTATCTCATCTTGATATGCTAAAGTAGGATTATGACAGGTCATAGAAGTCTTAATGTAAGATTTGCACATTGCCATAGAAAAAGGAAAAAATAAAACGCCCTCACTATACCACTTCCGATTTTTAGTTATAGAGAAATGCTATAACTAAAAATCGGATATTTCTATTTTACAGAATAAGACTTGATATGTATAATTTATAGCATAGTAAACAAGTAGGAAAAATATAGAAATAATACATGGCCGAAAAGTGTTGTGAAAGTGGAAAGGAGAGTTGTATATGAAACAGATATTATGCTTTGGAGATTCAAATACATGGGGATTAATTCCGGGAGAACATAAGAGATATGCGTGGGGAGAGAGATGGACTAGCATTTTACAGCAGAAATTAGAAAGTGCAGATGTGCGAGTGATTGAGGATGGATTATGTGGAAGAACAACAGTTTTTGATGATGCACTCCGTCCTTATCGCAATGGCTCGAAGGAATTGCCATTATCACTGGAGGTAAATGATAAAATTGACATTGCGGTTGTTATGATAGGAACAAATGACTGCAAGACATACAATAAAGCAAATGCAAGTGTGATTGCAAAAGGAGCAGAGACACTTGTGAGACAGATTCAGAATTATGATAAGAATACAAAAATTTTACTTGTTTCACCAATTGTTCTCGGAGAAGAGGTTTGGAGAGAGGAGTATGATCCGGAGTTTGATAAAAACTCTGTGGAAGTGTCAAAAGGGTTAAAGAAAACTTTTAAGTCTGTTGCAGATAAACGCGGAATTGCATTTTTGGCAGCCTCTGATTTTGCAGTACCAAGCGAGGTTGATATGGAACATATGTCAGCAGAGAGTCATAGAAATCTGGCAGAGGCAATTTATCATAAAGTTTCTGCATTATTGGCAGAAGATGTATTATCAGCCTAAAACATATCATGCCAGAATCGTGAACGCAGATAGCAGATAAGCAGTTCCTCGCCTCTAAGGCGTAAAGACGTAGGCGGGGTATCGGGGGATACTTATGTCAGGAGGTGTGAAAGCACCTTCTGACAAGCTGCGAAACAGCCTGCGTTCATGAGCAAGTAGAGAAGTGGATTGCGAATGAACGCTTTAACAGATAGAATAATGGACAGCGGGACGGTAAGTATGATGAAGAGTGCAGATATAAGCAAAAAAGAGATAGCAGGGAAAAATACAATAGAGAATAATAGCATAGAAAAAAACACAGTACAAAAAAATACAGTACAAAAGAACACAGTATCCAAAAACACAGTACAGAAAAATACAGTACAAAAAAATACAGTACAAAAGAACACAG
>ONXS01000041.1 GCA_900321855.1 uncultured Eubacteriales bacterium
TTTCTGTAATCAATATCTATTTTTTCTTGATTTTCTTTTTCTATTTTTACTTCAAGCTCACTTTTTTGCTGTTTTAACTGCTTAAAATCATTTTCAATTTCCTGTAGCTTTTTGTTTTTCACATCAATTCTTCTGCAATTTTCCAGATACTCATCATATGTTTTTAATATGCTCTCAAAATCTTTTCTCTTTTGTTCCATTAAAAATAAGTTTTGTACACATTGCTGAATCTGTTTCTGTGATTTTTCCTCTTCATTTCTATTTTCCTTTAAATCCTTGTCCAACTTTAACAGTTCTTCACTTTTATGTTTCTGATAATCGTTTTCTTTTTGTAGTTCTTTTTTTAATCCGTCTAAATACGCGGCAGTATAGTTCTGAGAACTGACAGTCTGATAAAAGTTTCTATACTCCTCCTGCTCTATCTTCCTTTGCTCCTGTTCCTGTCGATTTTTTTCAATCTCCTGCCACTTCTTCTCAATCATTCCCCTGAGTTTTTCTTCATCTAATAAATGCCTGTTAAACATGAGAAAGAAACTGATTTTTCCAAATGTTACAACATGGCTATGACAAAGCACCTGTTCTTCTATTTCATTTCTCTTAATGATTGGAATCGGAAAATCTGTATATAGTTCTTCTCGAATTTGTGTCATTCGACTGTACGATTTTTCATCCAATATCAAACTGTAAGGCAGAAATGGGTTGCTCTCTACAAGTTTCTCATTCTCTGTCGCTGAGTAATTATTGTTCTTCAGCCAGTCCATTCCATACATATAGTCAATATCATTTTCATGAAAATAGGTTTCGATATATTCTGGAAGTTCCAATATTTTTCCCTGATTTAGATTGTCATACTCTCTCTGCAGATTGCTCTCTAGAATTGCAAGCGATTTTCTCTGCTCTTCTAAACTTTCAATTTTCTTTTCAAGCAACTGTAAAATTTTTTGTTTGTCATCTAAATATTTCTCCGATAATTCAATATATCTCAAGATATTTTTTCTCTTATCCCGCTCTGCTGTTGTTTCTGATATCTGTAGTTCCAAACTTTCTATTTTAAGTTTTGTCTGGCTGATGTCCTGTTTTGTGCGTTCTTTGTGATTTTCAAGCTCCTCTCTCTGCTTACTAAGGTTTGCAATCTTATTATTTAGACGATTTTGCAAAGTTTTCTGTTCAGATTCCTGCTCCTCATATCCTCGTTCCAATTCTTCTAAAAAGCCTTCTTCATATTCTCCCACAATATTTCTGGAAAGTTTTTCTTTGTATTTCTGGTTGAATTCACTTTCTTGTCTGTCATACTGTGTGATTGCTGCTTTTAAGCCAGAAATATCCTGTAAATATTCTTCTTTCTCACTATGTCTGCTGTCTTGCTCTGCCTCATTTTCTGTCTTTTCATTTTGAAGTCTTTGAATTTCATTTTCTTTCTGCAGCAACACTTCTTCTAATTGATTCGCATCCTGAGTCAGTAAATATTTTAACTTTCCACCAAGTCTTGTAGTTTCTTCCTCACTCTGACTTCTCTCTTCTCTTGCTGCTTTTATCTGTTCCGAATATTCAGTCATCAAATCGCCAGATTCTTTCATCTCTGCAAACAGCTTAACACACTTGAAAAAATTCAGCTTTTTCTCAATCTCTTCACGCTTTTTCTCAATTGCAGTCAGTTGAACTTCAAGTTCCACTCGTTCTCCGAGTGCCTCCCTTCTGTTTGATTCTTCCTGATAAATCTGATAAGAATATTTTTCATATTCAATCTGACTGATTTTCGCATACATCTCCTGTATCTCTGCATCTAATTCTTTTATTCTCTGTGTCGTTTTCTCTGCACACTCATCTATATATGCAATAAAATCTGCAATTTTACTCTTCTGAATAGCTAAATCATCCTCTGACTCACAGTAGATATGAACGGACTGCTCCATCTCTTTTGCATCTGCAAAATACGCCTCTATCGTATCCTTCTTCTCAATATTTGCCTGATTATTCCTGTACTGTACGATGAGTTTCTCTACTAGGGTTTGAAAACTCTCTATTTTATTCTGATCTCCATTGAGTTTGCGGTCAACAGCGTCTAACATCCACTTCTCAATCAGCCCCCTCTCATCTTTTGCATTTTGAAAGAGTTCAGAAAGTCCAGACTCTTTTTTGTTGACCTTTTTAATAATCGTCTCCCACTCCCTGTTATCAATCTGATATTCTCTCAATGTATCAAAATATTTTTTTTGCAAAGTGCTTGAAGACATATCATAATAATTAAAATCACTGCCCTTTTTCAATATTTCAAATTCTCTTTTACATGCAGCAAATCCTTTGAGGATACGCTTATCTCCACTTTTCTCTACAACTGGAATTTCATCTAAATCATACGCTGCTGCATCGCTATAACTTCCGGTAAAAGTAACCATTTCAAGAGCCTGTTTTTCTTCCTCCGGATTCTGATTTTTTCGAACCATCATACCTGCAAGAAAATATCCTGCCTGATTGTCAAGAACCCATTCTGTCATAATAAAAGTCGGTTTGTTTGTTGTAAAATAACTCTGAAACAGACGATTTTCAAAATCTCTATATCTCTGATGCACAAATAAACTCATAATCATCTGCACAAGTACCGTCTTTCCACCACCATTTCTCAATGATAATAATGTACTCTCTCCACCAAAGTCAAATGTCTCATCATCGATTTTCATCGTATTGTTATTGTAATTTAGGTTGATAATTCGAATTCTGTTAATTTTACTCATTTATCTCTACTCCCATTGCCTGCATCATTCTCTTATAATTTGTCATATTTAAAATCTTCATTTCCATAAGGTTATCTAACTTATCGGTTGTCTTAATAATTTCATCTTCTCTAATATAAAGAATTAATCCCTGTTCTTCTAAAAAACTTAAAACACTGTTCATAACACCCTCTTTTGTCGTCTTTGACTTTCTGTCTTTTTCTCCACTCTTTAAAGATTCAAATGCCTGTCTCATACTTCTGTAATCCAGCACTGATTTTTCTCTGCCAGCCATATCAACTCCTAAATCTTCCTGCTCCTCCTCTTTTTCTGCTCCCTCTCTTAACCGGTCAGACACTTCATTTTGCAAGACTCCCATTTTTATCATATCTCTAGATTTACATCTTCCTCCCTGCCCATCATAAAAAGATGCCAATAAAGTCAAAATAATAAACTGTACCAGATAGAAATCTTTTTCCGTTGCATTGCTCTTACACAACTTATTTTTTAATTCTGTCTTTGTAAACCCTAAAAATGTATTATCCGCATCTGGTATCAGATAAATAACATTGCCATAGCGTTCAATCTGGCTTTTTGCCATCTCTCCCTGACTTTTTACTAAATACATCACTCTGTCATTTTCTACATAACTGCGAAACATCTCTTTCTCGTCCTGCTCTTCTAACTTCCCATATTGTAATAAATGATAAAATATTTTCTGACTCTCCACTATCTCTTCATATTCGTATGCCATACCATTACCCTTTCCTAATATCTACATTCATTAAAATCAATTTCATCTGACTGAACGATTCTATTACTGAATTTCTATTCTAATATTTGCACATTTTAATCGTCTTAGTGTCCCATTCTCATCTAAAACATTAGAAAATACCACTTTTTCTCCATGAAAATCTGGTGTTACCACTATCTTTTTGATATGTTTCAGGTGATTCTCATCTAATATTTTTAACAGCATTTCTTTCAACTGAAAATGTTCCGACTGCTCTATCATATATTTTTTTTGTTCTTTTCGAAGTTCTTCTATATGAATTTCCCCCTCTGAGAGCAACTCAATCATTATTTCACGAAATACTTCTATCGTTGGAATCAATGTCTTAGCTATGTCCTCTTCTCCACTGTCCATATCAGCTTTTAAATCGCTCAGAGAAATTCCATTCTGCTCATATGCTCTTTTCACAATATACTGAAGACTTCTCATGTACTGTCCTAATTTCTTTCTGATTTTTTCTCTCTGTTCCCTCAGGAATTCCTCTCGATTAAGACCTAACTCTTCTCCTTCCTCCTCTAAATCTTCTTTTCTCAGTTTCTGCTGATACTGGATAAACTTTTCCATATTGATACGTTTTGCAGACCCCTTGTAAAATAACGGTCCAAACATCTCAGAAAAATTTTCTAATTTTGATACATCGTCTATCACCCTGTCATAAATCTCTCTCCGAAAATCAAATCTCTGTATCATCGTCATATCCGCATAATTTTGCAACTCTCTGTCATACAACACCTTTAAATCAAAATGTGAGTTCAAAATATTCTGCTGCTCATCAATTGCACGACTCAAATACTCCATAATAATTTTAAGATTATCCAAATTCTCCTGCTCTTTTTCTCCAAATTCATTCAAATGCAATTCCTGCTCTTTTAACTCTGCAATCTTTTCATCAATGTGATTCTTATAAAATTCGAATTGTTCTCTCGACTTTCCCACTGTTTCAATATTTTCCCGAATAATCCTTCCATATTCCTCAACCGTATAACTGAGTGCATTTTTTCGAATCTTGTACATCGTATCCTGAATTTTCTGGTTCTGAATTCTCAGACCGTCAAAAATATTTCTTATATCATGAACCGCTTTGGAATAATCTGCTTTTTCAATATGAAGTCGAAATAACATTTCATGAATGGTCACTTTTAAATTATTTTCCAGTTCCATCGTAGCAAGCATCATATTGTAACCGTCTTCTGTCAGTTTATATGCTACTCTTCGCACTCCATTTTCCTGATATACGACACGGTTTGAGAGAAAACTAATCTCAATCCTCTCATAATGTTCCTTTGTATAAGAATACCCCTGAAAAGACATAATTGCTCCGTCATTTGAGAGTATCTTATTCACAATAAAATCTGCAAGTTCTCTATTTTCCCCTCTTGATAGCTCTCTTTTAAAATACTGGTGATTGATATCCTCAAGAAAATCTGCGATTTCATCAATTGTACAATCATCTTCTTTTAGAGAATATTCCATAATACACATGAAAACGGAAAATACCATATTAATTTTTTCGTCCGTAGATTCAATCTGATATTTTTTCCAACTGTCTTTGTTCACTGTATTCTGAATTATGAGTCCAAATCTCCCCACAAATTTCATTCGTTTCTCAAAATCTTTTAAGTAGTCAAATTGCAAGCTACCATCCCCTTTCGTTTTAATAATCATTACAATTTAAAATTTCCTGCGGAATATATTTGTTTTGCTCCAAAATATCCCTTGCTTTTTTTGTATACTCTTCTCCTAAGTTTTCAAAAAATATCATTGAAATATTTCGATTCTGTTTCTCTTTTGTGTCAGGAAGTTCATCCACACCTATCTGATACGCCTTATCAATCATTCTTATATAAGCTGGAACAAACAGCCTAATCGGAACCTCCTTCTCATACATCTGAGATAGAGTCTCATAAATCAAAATACCTTCATAATCAAGGTCACCGAAATACCAGAGTACATTTCCTACATTTAAAAAATATTTTTCCACTCCCTGTATATAGTCCTGAAAACTTTTATAAATTCCTTTTCCTGCACCATAAATCAATGTCTCTATCTCAACACCTAAAATCTCTTGTTTGCCATCATCGAGTGATTTTCTCATACTGTAAAAGGTATCTTTATTTTCTAAAATCAGGATATTTTGATTGTTCTGTCTACTTCTCGTATAATATGCCAATGGCTCCCTTGTATCATAGATTCCAAGTTCTTCTATTGAAATTCCAAGTTTTTTTAGCAGCTCCATGCCACCTTCATCACGAAGATACTTCTCTCTCCGAAAAATTTCAAAACTTCTCTCATTCATAGTGACTGGTTTCAAGATTTGACCTCTGGTCTGATTCAAATAGTTACTCAATTTCTGAATCCTTTTCCGTTCCATACCATATCTGTCAGGATTTTTTAAAAAGTATTCTATCTTCAACCGAGGATTTAGCTTGTACTTCATTTCCTGAATAAATTCACTGTAATCTTCTTCCTCTTCATACTCCCAATAACGATTATATAATGCTGGAGTTTTTCCATTCGTTCCTGATGCTTTGATTGGTTCAAGACTGCCTTTTTGAATTTCTATTAAAATATAATTGTATAATTCATTGTAGGAAATATTCTCAACTTTATTTTTCATTCTATGCTCAATTTCACTGAGTGTAAGTTTATGTTTTTTCATATATCATTTATCTTCCCAAAACTTTATTTTCTATTTTATATTTTAACATATTTACTAGCGCTTTACATCAAAAAACTCCTGCCGTCTGGCAAGAGTTTTTCTACTTGAAAATAGATTGTTCGCGAAATGTGCTATCTATTCTTTTATATTGATTTTATGATTTTAATCTGTGGGTAATTTTATTTTGATATGATAAAACCATTTATAACGCTTTTAAATAAAGATTCATAATATCCTGAACCCCTGTCTTTCTCGGATTCACAGCAATATTTCCACTTTTCATTGCATCTTGCGTCATCTGTTCAAGATACTCCCTCGTAACTCCAACATCAGAAAGTTTGAGTGGAATGTCTAAACTCACCAATAAATCTTTCACTTCTTCACACAACATCTGTGGTTTAAATTGTTCTTTTGTTACAGGTGCTATTGCAATTCGTCTGTATATCTCGTAATATTTTCCTTCATCTGCCAGTGCATTAAATTCAAGAATTGTTGGCATTAAAATTGCATTTGCAACTCCATGTGCAACATCATAATAAGCACTGACCGGATGACTCATCGCATGTATATTTCCAAGTCTGGCATGAGAAAATGCAATTCCTGCAAAGAGAGAGCCTAGCATCATATCATATGCAGCCTCATTGTTTTCGCGATTTGCCACATATGCCCTAATACTTCCTCCAATCAACTCTAGTGCCTTTAACGAGCACATCTCTGAAAATGGAGATGCTGCTAATGATAAATATGACTCTAATGCGTGAATCATAGCATCAATTCCACAGGCAGCTGCTGTTTTAGAAGGAACACTTTTTATCAAATCTGAATCTAAAATCGCATACTCTGGAAGTAGGTAATTACTTGATACTGTCAGTTTATAATTTCTGCTGTGGTCTGTGATAACAGAAAATGATGTCACCTCAGAACCAGTACCTGCTGTTGTAGGAATCGCTATCATTGGTATTACTGGTCCTGGAACTTTCCCGCCGCCTTCGTATTCGGTAATTTTTCCACCATATGTTACAAGAACTGCCACTGCCTTTGCTACATCAAGTGGGGAACCTCCACCAAATGCCACGATAAAATCTGATTCTGACTCCTTACACAGTTTCGCTGCTTTTTCTACTGTTTCACAGCTTGGATTTCCCTCTGTCTCAATAAAAGCACAGGTTGAAATTTTCTCTTTTTCCAAAGCATTTTTACACTGATTCACCAGACCAATTTTATTTAGATGTGGGCCTGATACAATAAATGCTTTTTTCTTGTTTAACTGTTTTGCAAGTTTTGGAAGATTTTTTAAACTTCCCGAGCCAAACACAATATTTTGTGGTATTCCAAATGTAAACTCTTTCATATTATTCCAATGCCTCAACACTTTCTTTGATAATAGCAACTGCCTTGTCACAATCTTCCTCTGTGATAATAAGTGGTGGTATCATACGAATGGTATGTGAACCAATTGCGGTAATTAAAAGTCTTCTGTCTAAGCATCCGTGTTTTACATCTACTCCGCTGATTGTATCGTCAAATTCTACTCCGACAAGCAGTCCCTGTCCTCTCACTTCTTTTACATGTGGAAGTGATTTTAGTTTTTCCATAAAGTAAGCGCCTACTTTTTCTGCATTTCCTGCAAGGTCACGACTTAAAAGTTCATCAATTTCTGCAAGTGCTGCTGCACAGCTTACCGGATGGCCTCCAAATGTCGTGCCATGAGAGCCTGGCGTAAATGCAGCTGCCACCTCACTCGTTGCACAAATTGCTCCGATTGGCATTCCTCCTCCAAGTGCTTTTGCCATAGATACGATATCCGGCTTGATTCCATAGTGCATAAAGCTCATAACCTTTCCTGTTCTGCACCAGCCTGTTTGAACCTCGTCAATTAACAAAAGCATACCTTTTTCATCACAGAACTCTCTAAGTCCTTTCATAAATTCCATTGTAGCAGGATGAACTCCCCCTTCACCCTGTACCGGCTCAATCATAATAGCAATCGTATTCTCCGTACAGGCATTCTTAAATGCCTCTAAATCATTGTATGGTGCGTAAGAAAATCCGTAAGTCATAGGACCAAATCCAACCTGACAGCCATTTCCCGGTTGACCTGTCGCTGACATGGCACCGAAGGTTCTTCCATGAAAACCATTCTTTGCTGTTACAATATGATATCTGTTTGAACCATATTTCTCAATACCATATTTTCTAGCCATCTTAATCATAGCCTCATTTGCCTCAGTACCAGAGTTCTGATAGAAAATCTTATCCATTCCAATAGTTGTGCAAATTTTTTCTGCAAGCAATGCCTGTGGAATTGTGTAAGGGTAGTTAAAGGTGTGCATAATCGTCTTTGCTTGGTCAACCACTGCCTGTACCACCTTTTCATTGCAGTTACCAGCAGAGTTTACAGCAATTCCTGCGTAAAAATCCAGATATGGTTCTCCATTTTCATCATAAATGTACTGGTCTTTAGCCGACTCTGCAAGAAAATCAAATCTCTCATAAGTCTCAATCATGTACTTATCAACTTTGTCCTTAATATCCTGTTTTGTTAAACCTGTATCTTCTAATCTCATAGCCATATCCTCCTATTTCTCTTCTTTTTATTTTATAAATATTCAGAATCAAATAATTCTTAGAATATCAACATATGTTTTAAACTTAATTCCAATTTATTAATCTCTTTTTATCATATCTCTTGTGATATACCCTTTTAATACCAGATAATCTTCAATTACTCGGACACAGTCATCTATGCCAACTCTTGCACTGTTGAGTGTCATATCGTAGTTTACTGGATTTGTCCAATAATTTCCCTGTGTGTAATATTTGTAATAATCTGCCCGAAACTTATCTGTCTGTGCAATGGTTGCATTTGCGACCTCTTTTGTCACTCCCATGTGTTCGATTGTTCTCTGAACACAAAAATCACGCGGTGCCTCAATATATATACTCACTACATTTTGCTTGTCACGCAGTACATAATCTGCACATTTTCCAACAATGACACAAGATTCGCTCTCTGCAAGATTTCGAATAATCGTACTCTGATATTCAAATAATTTATCATCTGAGACAAATTTCTCATTTCTTGCAATATATGTCTTTGCTCTTGGAAGTCCCTTTAAAAAACTTCCAAAACCATTTTTTGTCACTACCTTTTCATTTACCTGTCTAAATACATTTTCGTCTAGACCGCTTAACTGACTTGCAAGAGTCAAAATTCTATTTTCATAACAGTGAATTCCCAAATCTTTTGCAAGTTTACTGGCGATTTCTTTTCCACCAGTGCCAAATCCCCTTGCAAAAGTTATAACAAAATTCTCCATTTACTTTCACTTCCTTTTTTTGAATGAGCTCTCTATTTTATATGTTCTATATTAGATATGCCCTATCTTTCATACATTTTATTTTTGACGCAGGAACTTACTTTAACCTGCCAGATATCTACTTAAAAATTCCCTTGTACGAGGATTTTTTGGGGTTGTAAATAACTTCTTTGGTGGTGCATCTTCTGCAACATATCCTTGATCCATAAAAATAGTTCTTGTCGATACATCTCTTGCAAATGCCATCTCATGTGTCACAATAATCATTGTCAGACCTGTTGTTGCAAGTTCTTTCATAACATTTAAGACCTCTCCTACCATTTCTGGATCAAGTGCTGATGTAGGCTCATCAAAGAGCAATACCTCCGGATTCATACAAAGTGACCTTGCAATTGCAACCCTTTGTTTCTGTCCACCAGATAACTGACTTGGCTTTGCATTGATATACGGAGCCATTCCTACTTCCTTTAGATGTGTGATTGCCCTTTCAAATGCCTCCTGCTTTGATATTTTAAGAACTTTTCTCGTGCACAGCATACAATTTTCCAAAACTGTCATATTGTTAAATAAATTGAAGGACTGAAATACCATTCCCACATTTGCACGATAATGATTAATATCCTTAGGTGCATCTTTTACTTCTTTTCCATGATACATAATTTTTCCAGAAGTCTGACGCTCTAACTTATTGACACATCTAAGCAGAGTCGATTTTCCAGAACCTGAAGAACCAACAATGCAAATGACCTCTCCCTTTTTAATCTCTATATCAATTTGTCTTAATACCTCATGGTCTCCAAATTTCTTACTTAATTTCTGAATAGAAATAATTGATTCACTCATAATACATCGTCTCCTTAATTGTGTTATTACTGGTTATCCATATATTCCACTGCCAATGCGTAATCACTTGTTCCCTGCATTTTCTTTTCTACCACTTTAAATATTCTGTTAAATGCAAAACATAATACAAAATAAATAATTGCTATTACAAGATAACTCTCATAATATTTGTAATAATTTCCACCAACTGTCTTAGCTGCCATAAACAATTCCTGAATGGCAATTACATTCAATACTGATGTCATTTTTAAGTTTGTAGAAAAAGTATTCGCCATTTCTGGTAAAATATTTTTAAATGCCTGTGGTAGAACAATATAGAACATGGTCTTGATATGAGACATTCCCATCGCCCAAGCACCTTCTCTCTGCCCCAACTCAATAGAACCAATTCCTGCTCTTACTGTCTCTGCCATATATGCTCCCGTATTTAGCATTGTAATTAAAATACCTGCAAATATCGGTGTCACATTAATACCATTCTGTCTGAGTCCAAAGTAAATAATCATCGCCTGTACAATCATTGGTGTATCTCTAAATATTTCTACATATACTGCTGATACAACCTTCAATACACGAATCAGCAATTTTTTTAAGATATTATCTGCTGTGTTTATCTTTGTATCCTGAATTAATCCGATTACAAATCCAAGTAAAAATCCAAGCAGTGTACCTAAGATTGCGATATATAAAGTAATCTTTGTTCCTTCCAGAAACATTTTGGAATATTTCTTTGCCAGAAATATCATCCATTCCAAAGATGTACTTGGATCTGTTATATTTAATAAATTCATGCTATCATCCTCTCGTGCAATAAGTTTCAGACACAAGTTTCCTCAAGCCCTGTCTGTTTCTATTTATCAAGAAAATTCTTATTTTTAATTTGCAGATGGCTGCTGTGTAAGTACAGTTGACATCAACTCATCCATCTGTTCCTTATCATTCCACCCAATACTGTCCATAGCACCCTGTATTTTGTCGCGAAGTGCTGTATCATCCTTTCTTGTCGCAATACATACATTTACCATCTCATCGTCACCTGTAAATGTATCATTTTCATCGAGTTTAATTACCACAAGATCTTCATTTGTAAGTGCTGCTGACTCTGCTGTTGGCAAATCTACAATACACACATCGGCTGTATTATTTGTTATTGCCATAAAACATTCTGAAGTTGTCTCAAAGTTTGATCCTGTCCTTGCTCCTTCTACCTGTTCAAGAAGTGGAATCCATCCAGTTCCAAGCTGTGTTGTTAATACACAACCTGTACCATTTAGTTCAGACAATCCTTTGACATTTTCATATTTACCACCCTTTTTAACTACAATACAGTTATCTCTGTAATAATAAGGAGTTGTGAATGAATAAGATTTTTCTCTCTCTGCTGTCTTTCCCATACCTGCAATGATACAATCATAATCTCCAGAATCCATTGAAATTCCAATAGATGACCACTCTACCTTGTGTATTTCAAGCTCCATTCCAAGTTCATCTGCAAGTTTCTGTGCAACTGCCACATCATATCCATATGCGTAATAATCAGAATTATAAATCTTTACTGCCTGACTTCCATCTGGTGTTGTTGCAGTATCCTGTGTCCAGTTAAATGGCGGATATGCACATTCCATTCCAACTCGAAGTACCTTATCATTTGCTGTATCCTTTTCCTCTATAACGCTACATCCTGTCAACGAAGTAATTGATGCTATTACCAATGTAAATGTAACCACCATTGCTATTATTTTTTTTCTAATCATATTCGTTCCCTCCGATCTTGTATTTGTTCTTTCAGCTGATGTGGTTATTGTAATTATTTTTGCATTTATCAACAACTTGCATTTTGCATAGTCCTGACATTGCAAAATGCACAATTACATCTCCTATTCTTTGAGCAAAATGCCTATAATATCAACATTTGTACTGCCTGTACCATAATATAGCTGTATATGACTGCCTATGAATAAATTAGTTTTTTTACAAGAATACAGTTTATCAAATCCAGATACTCCATATAGTCATTAAGTGGAGCATCTATTAATTCTTCAATTTTACTCAGACGATACTGAAGTGAATTTCTATGAATAAATAGTGCCTCCGCTGTTTTTCCAGCCACAAATCCATTCATATAATATGCAAGAAGTGTGTCTTCTAAGAATGTTCCATTTGCATGATCGTATTCTTCTAGCTTATTTAATTTTTTGTCACAGTATCCTATAATCTCTTTATGATTTCCACTATTAAACAGATATTTATAAATTCCAAGAGAGCTAATGCTTAATACCTTTTTTCGCTTTGGATTTGGCAAAATATCCTTTTTTGGAATAAGACTTTTTGCCTCCTGATAACTGACACCATATTTTCCCGGATCTCTGTAGGCATTTCCAAGAATACAGGTACTTCTTATTTTTCCTTTAAATTGTGGTCTTTCATCTATTTCCTTTAAAATTTTTTCCAAATCCTTCTCTGTCTGTTTGCTCTCTTTTGCCTCAAATAAGAGTACAAATTTATTTAAAAAACGCATAAACATTGGTTTATCTTTCATATTCATAACTTCTCTGTATATGCTATCTCCATAATATTCATAGGTATGCTCATCCTGTTCTAGATTTATGCCGTATTTTCGGTCAACAACTATAATTCCTACCCTGTAAGGATTTGTAAAATCAAGTCCAAACTGTCCTGATATTTTCTCAATATATTTATGATTGATTTCATAACCAAATAACAGGTTGTACAAATAATCACCCGTACGCTTATTTTGATAAGTTGTCTCGTTAATCAACATTCCAATACTCTGTGCCACATCCACAAAAGATGCACCTTCCCATCGAATAAAAAATAATGGCATGTTGTTATCATTAGCGATTTTTATAATAGAGTCTGGAATTTTTTCCATGTCATTAATTACAGAAATTGCAAGTCCAGAAATACCAAGTTCAATCAGTTCCGGAAAGTCTCTCTCTACATCTTCAAATGAAAATCTTACATAATCCACAACAATCATTGCAAAATTTCCCTGATTCATATGATCCTTGTATGGCTTTGTCTGAACCATGTAACTCCAAGTAACTGCCCTGTGTAAACCGTTTTCTCCAGCTATAAGTTTCATTCCATCTAATTTTAAATTATTTACATCTTCACATGTTGTCATTTGCAATTCACTCCTATCTATATTTCTAATTATTTTGACAAAAAAAATAGGACAAAGAAGTCTATAAAACTTCTTTGTCCTTTGCTTTATAATATAATTGGATTATGAACAAGTGTCAAGAAGATAACTAATATCTGTTTTTTCGTTATTCTTAGTTATTCATCTTTATTATTCATCTTTATCATTTTTCAATATTATTCATCTTTATTATTCTTCGATATTAATTGTTCATTATTCTTCATATTTCCACACAATTTCGTATTTAATATCCGATGCATCGCCCAGTTTATCAATATAATTCTCGATTAATCGTTTCGCCCTGTCCTGTGCTCTTGCCAGTAATGCTGTATTCTCTTCCACACTTTTTTTCATATTTTCCTGTGCCTTTCCAACTGCATCTGTCTGGATTTGAGCTGTAATCGCATTTTCATTCCATCCATCTTCCGAAGCCACATAATTGCTCTTATCAATATTCAATACTTCATAAGAAATCGGTTTTGCATTTGGAATTGTAATTTCAACTGTTTTTCCTGTTACATTCATTTTTAACTTTGACATATCAATTCCAATTTTCGCCATTCCTGTATATTCAATCCAAAATGTTCTCTTTTTCTCACCAATATGTGCAAGTCCTGTTCCTGCCTCTTTTGTAGCTTTTGCGACATTGTGATAATAACATTCCAAAGTTGCCAAATCACAGATAGAACGCAGTTGTGTAATATCCGGTTTTAACAGTTTTTCATCTATATCATTTTTGGAATCTTTTGAGCATGCCGTGCACACAATCATTGCTATAATAAGTACGATAATTTTTGCTTTCTTCATTTGAAAATTCCCCCTTACTCAATGATAATCTTATAATCAGAATCAATTTGCTGTATCCACGAACTTACTAATGCCTCTATTACTGATTTTGCGTTTTCTTTTGCAAGCGAGAGCAGATTTTCTTCTTTTGCAGCTTTGTCTGACAAATCCTGTTTACACACTTCATACGCCTCCTGAGAAACTGTTTCTGTATTGTATTTATCGTATACAAAAATGTATTCCATTGATTCAAAATCCACTACGGTACTCTGAATTTCAGTCTCTGGCAGAATGATTTTGATAATTTTATCTTTATTATTTACATCCTTTTCTATTTTGCTAAAATCAATTCCTGCAACCACTCTTCCTTTATAGGAAACGTAATATTTGATTTCTCCATCACTGTCATAAGATTTCGCTATTGCATTATATTCGGATTCAATTGTCGATAATTCACTAATTTCAAGAACTGACTCCAAATCCGACTCCGTGACAATTTCTGTTTTACCTTCTTTGCCTATGAAGATATTCGTAAAGGTTTTTTGTATATTTTTTACAGATATAGAACCGTATCTGATTTTTGAATATATGGCTGATGCAACTGACAAAATCAATATTATGATAATAAAATAAATGAGAATTTTAAACTTTTTGCTGAGTTTTTGAAACCATTTTTTTCTCATATTTTTTTGTTTTTTTGACATTGGTTTCTTGGGCTTTTTTTTCTTTATTTCGTCTTTTCCCATATTTTTAAGTCCTCCTAATTATATAGATACTGACCTTCTATTTCTCATCCACTACCTGAAAAATATAAAATTTTAAATAATAGCTCTCATCTGCGCTCCAAAGAATCGGGTGGTCTGGTGACTGTGTTCTGAATTCTACCTGTTTCAATCTCTTGTGAACATTGGCTGCTGCCTGTCCGATTGTCTTTGTAAATGTCTCAAAATCCATAAAATGTGAGCAGGAGCAGGTTGCGAGATAACCTCCATTTTTCACAAGTTTTAATCCTCTTCGGTTGATTTCACGATAGCCTTTGATTGCATTTTTGATAGAATTTTTTGACTTTGTAAATGCTGGTGGGTCAAGGATTACGACATCAAATTTTTCTCCACTCTCTTCAAGTTCTGGCAATAATTCAAACACATCTCTGCACTCAAATTTTACTGTGTCTGAGAGTCCGTTTAAAGCTGCATTTTCTGTTGCCTGATTGACAGCAAGTTCCGAGGCATCGACACCACGCACACTGGCTGCACCTGCAATTCCTGCATTGAGTGCAAAGGAACCGGTATGTGTAAAGCAATCTAACACTTTCGCACCTTTGCATAGTTTTTGAATTGCGAGACGATTGTATTTCTGGTCTAAGAAGAAACCTGTCTTCTGACCATCTTTGACATCGACAATATATCTGACACCATTTTCTACAATTTCAACATTTGTATCAAACTCTTCTCCGATAAATCCTTTCACTCTTGGCATACCTTCTTTGTCGCGCTCTTTGGCGTCACTTCTCTCATAGACTCCTCGAATTTCGATTCCATCTTCTTTTAAAATAGTCTTTAAATCTTCCACAATTTCTTCTTTGAAACGGTCAATTCCGAGAGCAAGTGACTGAACTACTAAGACATCGGAAAACTTATCTACCACAAGACCAGGAAGAAAGTCAGCATCTCCAAAGATGATTCTGCAACTGCTAATATCTACTGTCTTTTTGCGATATTCCCACGCATCTTTTACCCTACCCATAATAAATTCTGCATCAATTTCCTGATGAACATTTCTTGTCATAAGACGAATTCTGATTTTAGAATTTTGATTGATGAAACCTCTTCCCATTGGATAGCCGTCAAAGTCATGAATCGTCACAATATCTCCGTTTTTAAACGTTCCAAGAATACTTTCAATTTCATTGTCAAATATCCATAAACCACCTGATTTGATTGTTCTTCCCTCTCCTTTTTTGAGAGTTACGATTGTATGATTATCCATAATGTGTATTTCCTCCAAATTGTAATGTGTAAATATCGTAAATTTATTACTTATTGTTCGTAATCTATATCATACCATAAAATTCTAATATAGACAGAAGAATTTCTCAACTCCAATTCACTCTAATTTTAATTTTCATAAATTTTAGAGTGAACTTCTCTCGTGACCTTCCCCGACTCGTTCACTCCAATTTTAGCTTTTCTCACATTTCAGAGTGAACTTCTCTTGTCACCTTCCACGACTCATTCACTCCAATTTCATCTTTTCTCACATTTCAGAGTGAACTTCTCTCGTCACCTTCCACGACTTGCTCACTCCAATTTCATCTTTTCTCTCATTTTAGAGTGAACTTTCGATTTACCTTTGCAATTATAAACCAAACCATATGTTCCGCGAACACTCTATTTTTTTGTCTATCACAAAAAATTCATCTCTTTGAAGAAAGAATACTCTTCAAAGAGATGAATTTACAATTGTAATTATATTCTAGTTCTCACCAAAGAATAACTTGATGTCTTCTTCTACTGTTCCAATTCCTGCAATGCCGAAGTTTTCAACCAATACATTTGCAACATTTGGTGATAAAAATGCTGGAAGTGTTGGGCCGAGGTGAATATTTTTTACACCTAAGTAAAGAAGTGCAAGCAATACAATGACTGCTTTCTGCTCGTACCATGCGATATTAAATACGAGCGGAAGGTCGTTGATGTCGTCAAGTTCGAAGATTTCTTTTAATTTCAATGCAATCAGAGCAAGGGAGTAAGAATCATTACACTGTCCTGCATCTAACACTCTTGGAATTCCATTGATGTCTCCGAGATTTAATTTGTTGTATTTATATTTTGCACAGCCTGCTGTGAGAATAACGGCACTCTCTGGGAGAGCTTTTGCAAAGTCTGTGTAGTAATTTCTGCTCGCTGCTCTTCCGTCACAGCCTGCCATAACGACAAACTTTGTAATTGCTCCAGATTTGACTGCATCTACGACCTTGTCTGCAAGGGCAAATACCTGCTCATGTGCAAATCCGCCGACAATTTCTCCTGTCTCGATTTCCACTGGTGGCTGGCAGTTCTTTGCCTGCTCAATGATTGCTGAAAAATCCTTAACCTCTCCGTATCTTCCATCAATATGTTTGCATCCCTCAAATCCCGCTGCGCCTGTTGTCCAGAGTCTGTCTTTGTAAGTGTCACTTGGAGGCACAATACAGTTTGTTGTCATGAGGATTGGTCCGTTGAAACTCTCAAACTCTTCTCTCTGTTTCCACCATGCGTTTCCATAGTTTCCTGCAAAGTTCTCATATTTCTTAAAGAATGGATAGTAATGTCCTGCAAGCATCTCAGAATGTGTGTAGACATCAACACCTGTTCCCTGTGTCTGCTCAAGTAACATCTCAAGGTCTTTTAAGTCATGTCCTGAAATCAGAATACCTGGATTGTTTCTGACACCGATATTTACTGTTGTAATCTCTGGGTTTCCGTAGGCTGTTGTATTTGCTGTGTCAAGCAATTCCATACCTGCCACACCGAACTTACCTGTCTCAAGTGTGAGCGCAACCAAATCATCTACCGATAACGTATCATCTAAGGTAGCTGCAAGTGCTCTCTGTAAAAACGCATCAATTTCCTCATTGTCATTTAAAAGTGCGTTGGCATGTTTTAAGTAGGCACTGAGTCCCTTTAATCCATAAGTAATTAACTCACGAAGCGAACGAATATCTTCGTTTTCTGTTGCAAGAACTCCTACTGTCTTTGCAATTTCCTCAAATTTTTCCTCCGACTCATCAAATCTCGCTGCGTCTGGAAGTCCTGCCAACACTGTTTCTGCATTTACAACCGTTCCAACAGGTGCATCATCTGTTCCGTCTGCTGCATTTTTCCCCTTAATTTCTGCTAATTTTACAAGCAATTCATTCTTCACACGAATCGTCTCTTTGATGCTGTCGATTATATCCTGCTTGTCAAAATCCGCATTTGTGATAGTCTTAAATAAATTCACAGATACTAAGTGATTGACCTCTTTGTCAACAACAACACCCTGTCCGCGAAGTTTTTCTGCCACATAGGAAATTCCCTTTGTCACATATACAAGTAAATCCTGCATTGCTGCGAGGTCTGGTTTCTTTCCACACACACCACTTACAGTACAGCCACTACAACCTGCTGTCTCCTGACACTGATAACAAAACATTTTATTTTCCATTTTATTCCTTCATCCTTTCAAGTTCGTTCTCTTTTCTTTTGATGAATGAATCTTAGCATAAAGAAAAAAGCCAATTCGTTGCTTGCGCAACAAACTGACTTAAAAAAGTAAAATGGTCATTCGAATCCCCGATACCCTCGCCTACGTCTTTACACCTTAGAGGGGGGATTGCTTATCTGCGTTCAATCTCTATATTTTATTATCATTTTAAATGTTTGGTTTTAAAACATTTCTTCCAAAAATATGGTTCTTTCCATAGCTGTCCTGTTTTCGCGTTACAAATGTAATTCCAACACTGATAACAATGAGTGCTGCGATATAATTCCAGCCAAATCCCTCTGTCTCTCCCAAAATTGCTGCGGATAATAACACTCCAAATATCGGATTCTTGAACCTCTCACGACTAAAGTCGTAAGATTCTTGGGAATAGCCCTCTGATGAGGGCTTATTTACCAAGCTAACCCCGTAGTCCCTACGGTTTTTGTTT
>ONXS01000061.1 GCA_900321855.1 uncultured Eubacteriales bacterium
GTCATAGGCTTTGCTCCTGTCAAACACACCATTCACATAATCAAAAGAATCTGTAATATGTACCACATTATAGCCATAACCTTCTAATAATTGTACCAGATAATCTCCGACACCTATAATTCTGGTAGAAGGGTCGTTTTCGACACTGTTCGAAAAACCTTCCTGACCGTGAGTATGATAAATTAAAATCTGCGGTTTATCATTTCCTGTTTTCATTTTCATATCCATTGCCATCATTTTGGGAATGTCCATATCATCCGGTCTTAATGATGTCGCAGATACTACGGTGTAATAATTTTTCATCAAAAAATCATAAGTCAGAGTAGATGGATCAATTGAATTTGTTTTTGCAGCCGATGCAACTGTTTCTGGTTTTTGTGTGTCCTTGCTCTGTGTATCTTTATTTTGAGGTTCTTCACTCTGAATTTCTGTTTTCTTTATTTCTTTTTTTTTTGTTTCTGGCTCTTTTTGTTCTGGCGTCTCCTCTTCTTTTTGTTCTGTATTCACTTCTTCTTTTGATTCATCCTGAAGGTAAAACTGTACCTGACTAATCTTTTTTATTTCCCCTTCTTTTTCTGAATAGGAAGTTACAGGGGTGGATGCCATGTCCAAAATCACATCTGCAACTTGATTGTGGCTGCTGCGGTTCTCTTTCTGAAGAATTTGCTCCGCTCTTCCATAGACCATCTGTTTGACTGCTGATGTAATCAAATTCTCAGATATAGATGTTCCAAATCCGAGCAAAACCAGTAAATAGGCTGACAGACCATATATAATCACTGTTATAATGATATTTCTTATTTTTCTACCCCTGCTTCTCATTTTTTACCCCTAACATATTTTCACTGACACTACTTTATCACTAATAAATCATATGCCTTAGGTAAATATAATATTCAAACCTTCTGATATTGTATAACTGATACATTTGACTGTTGCATCTACATCTTTCGGTGTTACATACATCTCGGAGAGTTCAGGGTCAATCAGCTCTTTAATCAACTCATATTTTTCCTCAGGTGTAAATCCCTGTAGTATTTTATGTCGGTTCTCACCAGACATTTTCAGAATTTCGATGAGATTATCAAATGTATCATTGACAATGGTCGCCGCATCAATTACAGTCGGAATTCCAATTGCAATTACCGGAACGCCTATCGTCTCTTTTGTAATTCCCTTTCTATGATTTCCAACACCCGAACCCGGATGTATTCCTGTGGTAGATATTTGAATAGTCGAATTTAATCTTGAAGAATTTCTTGCTGCGAGCGAATCAATGGCTATCACTACATCTGCATGGATTTCATTTGCCAGTCCCCTCACAATCTCTGCCGATTCCATTCCAGTTCTGGCAAGTACGCCTGTTGCGATGGCGCTGACTTCATATTGGTCATTTCCGGAAAAAATTTCCGGATTTCCCACTTCATCATCAATCAGTCTTGTCACACACAAATTATCAATGACACGCGGACCAAGTGAATCCGGTGTCGCATCTTTATTTCCCAGACCCACAACTAAGATTTTTGTAGGCTGTTTATTTTCTGGTATCAGCTCCTTTAGATAACAGGATAATGCGGCAGACATCTCCCTGTGATACCCCTCTGTCTGTCTTGCCAGTTCAGGAGATTCCAGCGTAATATAGACCCCTCTCGGTTTTCCAATCTGTTTTTCTCCCTCTTCACTGATGACCTCAACTTTTGTCACAGAAATATTTCCCTCCGGAATTCTCTTCTGCTTTACACGAATCCCCTGTAAATCCGATTCTTTCTGATGAATGTCCTCTTCCATTTCTACAGCCAAGTCTGTTCTAATTTTAAATTTATGATTCATAGTCCACCTCCATTTATCTCATTACTATTTTTTACATTTTTTTTATAATTATGTATTGACAGATTGCAAGAATTCCTTTAAACTAGGAAAAGATGTTTACGAGAGCACGTCCGCGCTGATGCGTAAACAGTTGGTTGACTCTAAACTCTCTCACGGAGTCACACGTAATCATAAATTTTATAATTATTTCGGAGGTGGACAGATTGGCTAACATTAAATCTGCAAAGAAAAGAGTATTAGTAACAAAAATTAAAACAGAAAGAAATAAATCTATCAAATCAAAAGTTAAGACATCTATCAAGAAAGTAGACGCAGCTATCGCAGCAAACGATAAAGATGCAGCAGCAGTTGCACTCAAAGATGCTACAGTTGAAATCGAGAAAGCTCTTACAAAAGGTGTATATCACAAGAATACAGCCGCAAGAAAAGTTTCTCGTTTAGCAAAAGCTGTTAACAAACTTGCATAATTGATTTTAGAGTACCTGTATGATGAATACAGGTACTTTTTTATTTGCGAATAACATGTACCTATAATGACAAATAGGCCATATATACTTTCTGTGCAAACCGCTCCTGCTCGTTCAAAGCGCAGCGGTACATAAGCGACCTGAAATACGGCGGCTAAGTACCGATGCTTTTCAATGTTTGCTACATAAGCATATATGGCCTATTCTGTTATATCGCAAAATTTTTTGTTTTGTTGAAGATGACACTCTAATTTCGAATAACTATCTAATATAAGGAATAAAAAGTATACACATAATGACAAATAGGTCATATATACTTCCTACCGGGATTGCTCTCACTTGTAGAAAGCGCTCCTATCACTCCTTACTATATCGCACAATGATTAATTCCACTGCCATCTTATCATCCATATTTCCAGTCTTTACAGATTCTTCTAGCGAAAGACACTGTTCAATCGCTCTTCTCAGTTTCTTTTCACTAAAATTTTTGCACTGCCCTGCGGTCTTTTTGACTACATATGGATTCATCTTCAGCTTATCAATAATCATCGATACCGGCTGATTTTTATTCTGCAATTCCTTTATCTGCAACATAATATTAAATTGCCTCGTGAGCATATACAGTATTTTCATCGGTGCCTCTCTGACGGCAATCAAATCATAGTATAATTCCAGTGCTTTGTTCTGTTTCTTCATGCTCATGGCATCAATCATCTCAAAGATTTTTCCGTTAATTTCCATGATACAGACCGCATTGATGTCAGAAACCTCAATTTCTTCCTTATCCATACAGAAAGCTATCAGCTTGTCAAGCTCAGATTCAATATTGTTCATATCATTTCCCACCATCTGTATAAAATAAGTCATCGTACTCTGTCTAATTTTTTTGCCAGCCTTCAATAGC
Source organism: uncultured Eubacteriales bacterium (assembly GCA_900321855.1). Lineage (GTDB taxonomy): Bacteria > Bacillota > Clostridia > Lachnospirales > Lachnospiraceae > Bovifimicola. The sequence goes on from ONXS01000061.1 coordinate 3,202, forward strand.
TGTCTTGCTGCCCATTGTTCGAGTTCCTTGTCCTTCATACGGTCATATTCACAGATATAACCGACACTTTTTGCCTTTTTGTAGGTTTTACTTCTCTTATCCACCTCAGATTCCACACATATAAGAATCGTGGTATCTGGTATTTTGTCTAAAAATTTCAAAAAGTCCTCATTCGCACTTTTAAATAACTTTGAATCTTCCAGTAAAATCACGCGGTACTCAGAAAAAAACGGTAAGGTATCTGCATCTTGAATGACCTGCATCACATCAATTCCTTTTCCAAAATACTTGGAAAAATTCATCGTATCCCCTTCCTGAACAACCTCATCTAGTAATTTTGTTTTCATGCTGTTTACCAGAAAACGCTCCTCTCCAAATAATAGATAGATGCGCTTAAATTGTCTGCTTTGTATATGTTTCAAATCACTTGCTAATGTACTCATAATCGTTTCCTTCTTACTTTCTCTTCTCACTTTTCTTCTAATTATTATAGTGATTCTGACTATATTTGTAAATTAGATTTTCTGCCAAGTCAATAATAATCTCCCCCATCTCATCTGTGCGATATATTTCAATATTTGCTTTATGATAAGCATCAATTGTCTCTTTTGACGGATGAGAATATCTGTTATTTTTTCCCACAGATATTATTGCAAGTTTTGGACTTACACAAGTTAAAAATCCACTGCTGCTCGATGTTTTTGAGCCGTGATGTGCTGATTTTAACAAATCAGATTTTAATTTTTCACCATATAATGACATCAGCTTTTCCTCCGCCTCCTGCTCAATATCACCTGTAAATAAGACAGACCAGTCCTTGTAAGTGACACGAAATACAAGAGACAAATTATTGACATCCATATGAAAATTGTCTTCCACCGGCCAGATACAGCTCATTCTCATATCTCCATTGTCGATATAATAGCCCGCTTTTATGTATTGCACACATACCTGATTTTTTCTGGCAGTTCCCAGCACACTCTTTAAATTCTCGGTTTCTTCCGCACCCTCATAAACGAGAAGATTTTTCACATAGGCCGTTCCATTGTATTTGTAATTTAACAGTTCTTCCATGCCATTGCAGTGATCTTTGTCCGAATGTGTCATAATAAGATAATCAATCCGCTCCACTCCATTTGCTTTCAAAAACGGCAGCAAAACATAAGTTCCAATATCTTTTTTACTGCTGCTCCCCGCATCAATCAGACATATGACGCCCTCACTCTCGATATAAATACTGTCGCCCTGTCCTACATCAATCATCTTAATCACCATCTCTTCCGGAATTTTTTTAGTCACAGCACCAAAAGTCAGAATATATATTCCTGCTATTATTACGATTCTCTTTAATTTTTGTACAAATAAAATCTGCTCTTCATCACAAGATACCTGATAAAAAATCCAAATGTTCAGAAAAAGAATGAGGTAATACACCACAATTTTCTTCCATCCCATACTTTGTGCAATTTTTACCGCATACGGAAGGTCTAACATCTTCTGACACATCCATTCATAACACCGCAACAGATATGCGCCCATACAAAATAAAAATCGTGCAGACCATAACCACACAAAACTCAGCATTACTGCAAGAATTCCTAAAATGATGACTGCCGGAACGGTTGTTACAATAAATACATTTAAAAATACAGAATATACCGGCACTTCATGATTCATCTGAATCAAAACCGGAAGTGTCACAAGATTGACGCATACACTGACAAACAGTGACTGCAAATATTTTGATTTGATATGTGTAAATTGCTCTACATACTGATAAAATACAATTCCTATCATTGCTCCACACGAGAGTAAAAGTCCTGTATTGAGGATGCAATAAGGATTATCCACAATCAAGAAAACAACTGCTGCCCCAAGAGCGGACAGCATATCATAGGACCTTCCTATCAGCAATGCCACAATTCCCATGCCAAACATCACAAATGCCCTTCGCGTGGAAAATCCATTTCCGACCATAATGAGATACAAATACACTGCTCCAATGGAAATCACTGTAGACGAAAGCATCTTTGTCTTTCTTCTCACTATTTGATAAATACAATATCCAATGATTGAAACGTGTAAACCAGAGATACTCAGAATATGTGATATTCCTGACAGGCGATAAATCGTTTTCACATCTTCATCTATCTCGCTTTTATCCCCAAGAAGAATTCCTGCATAAATTTTTGTGTACGTTTCCTCTCCCAGAATCTCAATCTGTTTTTTGAGGCGCATCTTCAAACGATACAATACAGACAACAGTTTATCTTCCGTCCGGATGATTGCATAGGTTTTAATCTCGGCTTTATATTTCATGCCAAGAGAACGATAATACTGTTTTTCGTCATAACATCCCTCATTTGTCTTTTCATCAAATACTCTGCAGACGCCTCTCAGATATATCCTTTTTCCCATCACAGACTTATGGTTCCACTCTTCTCTTTTCATATATGCAACACAATTTCCAGAATATCGCTGTTTTGATGTCTGAAGTTCACATTTTTTCAAATATAGATATATGCTCGTTTCTGTTTCTCTTATCTGATATACCTGACCGAAAATCTGCACCGGAGTTTCATCCTGTAAATTATCTCCAATATCACAATGCTGCATGTAATAATATCCCATTATTTGAAAGATAAAAAATAAAACCCCTGTGAGTATCACTGTCAAAAATTGCTTTACACGCTTTTTATAATAGATACACCACAGGGGACTTATAATTACTGCCAGCAGCAGATTCGTTTTTGTTAAATAAATAACTTCTCCCAAAAGCAAGCCTGTAACAAAAAATACTACAGGTCTTTTTATATTTAACCCCCCTATCTCTATTTTGCTATCATATTCAAATCTCTCTCATACGCTTTCTCCAGCGAAAGATTATCTCCATACATAATATCCGTCTTTCCATTGATACTAATTGAAACACGACTGATGTAAGATAATTCACACAATGAATTTACAATCGAATAAATCTGTGCCTCTTTGGAAACATCACTCATCTCCTGTAAAAACCCCTGATTAAAATTCACATAACAAATGTTGTTTTTTGTGACTACTGACATAATTTCAAGGTTCTGCGGGAGTGTGCGAACATATCCTTCCGCATCCGTTCCGTTTACCAGTTTTTGCACAATTAATTTTTCAGCCGATGTATTTTGGTCGCAATAACCTGTATATTGATATGGTTTTAATTTTTTCCCTGTCTCATCTGCATAGTAAATTGTTGTCTCTACTTTTGTATAGGAATCCACATTAGAGCCACTGTTGTCCACAAAAGAATCCGCTTTCATAGTTCCAACCAGTTCTCCGTTTTTCTTTACCAAATCTTTTCCAGATACCGTAAAAACCACCTGCTCGATTTCCTCTAATTGTGTCACTGTCAAAACAACTGCACTTCTAAGCAATACTTCTCTGACACTTCCCATATCATAATATCCAGAATCAAAATCAATGACAAGCTGATTTTTTTCATACTTTATGCCATTGATGGCAACTTCCTGAGGCTTTGCTATAATGACATTTGGCTGTTTCGATGTCTCATTCATCTTATCCAAAACCTCTTTTGCAGCCTTCTCCGGCTCTGTCTCTTTCGGCTTGTAGGTAGTCTTTACAAGTTTGTTCTGATTTTTATTGATATAATACAGATAAATTTCTCCCTTTTTTTTCTTATTTCCTGTTCTGCTCATACATCCCACAGATAACATCAGTGAACACGCAAGAATACAAATGAATATTTTTTTACATATCTGTTCATTTTTCCGTCTCCTCACTCTCTGATAAATTCTGGTCTGCATCTCTATTTCTCTTTGCCCTTTTTCGGGTCTGTTTATCTGCTTTTTTTAACTTGAGATTATTTGCATTGAGCTCATGTGGCTCTGTGACAGTTTCATAATTGACATAATTGAGCGGAATTCTAATTGTAAATGTAGTTCCTTCGCCCTCTTTACTGTAAACCTTAATTGCACCATTGTGAAGTTTTACAATATTGCTTGTAATCGCAAGTCCAAGTCCGGTACCTCCCGTCTGTCTCGACCTCGTCTTGTCTACCCTGTAGAATCTCTCAAATACTCTCTCCTGCGACTCTTCCGGAATACCAATTCCTGAATCTGCAACTCGGATATAAAAATATTTGTGATCTGCGTTCAGTGTCACTCTTACCCAGCCATCCATGACATTGTACTTGATTGCATTTTCCACGAGATTAGTAATTGCACTTGTGATTTTGATTTCATCGACAGATGCAAGTATTGGTCTAAAACTCTCTAACACAATCTCAATATTTTTCTTGGCAGCAATCGGTCTGAGTCTTTTTAAGATAATTTCAACCAGTTCGTTGATATTAATACTTTCAATATTGAGTGTAGTATTCTTCTTCTCTGTGCGAACCAGCGACAACAAATCTGTGATAATTGTATTTTCTCTGTCTATCTCGTTGACAATATCCTCAAAAAATTCTTTATATAATTCCGCAGGAACATCCTCCTGCATCATGAGTGAATCCGCAAGAACTTTGATTGATGTAATTGGCGTCTTTAACTCATGAGACACATTTGAAACAAATTCCTGTCTCGACTCATCAATCATCTTCATCTTGTCTAACATATCATTGTAAGAAGATGCAATTTCCTCTGTCTCTGAATATCCGTTAAGGGATAGCTTATTATCAAAGTTTCCCTCTGATACTTTTTCAAACGTCTTTTCCAGTCTCTTAAACGGTCTTACCAGACGATAAGAAACAATGTATGCAAAAATAGTAATCATAAACAATACAATAACTGTAACCACTGATAACTTGCCATCAATTCTCATCATAGCATACTCAATATCTTTGGTCGAGGCTGTGATTGACAAGACTCCAATTACCTTTTCAGCATCATCATAGACAGGGATGGATGTTTCTATGTAGTTACTTTTTTTGTTGTATTTGCTGATATTTTTCCCCTTAAATGCCTTCAGCACATCGGTTGAGACGATTGTCTTATTTTCATCAATGACATAGGTATCTTCTATAATTTCAAAATCCGCTCCAATGACCATGACACGGCCATTGTACATTGCAGAGATCTGTGCAAGCTCATCTTCCAAAAACAGATACTCTCCATTCTCAAAATATTTACATGAAATCAACTGATCTCTCAGAATATTTCCCTGATTTAAAATTCTCTCAATCTTTCCTTTTACCATTTCCTGTTCCATCAAAACTCCGGCTGATAATCGAAAGATGATTGCCGGCACAATACCGGCAACCATCATCGATACAAAGATTCGAAGTTTCATACTCCTGAACCCTTTTATGAAATTTGTCCGAAAATTTTCAAAGAACTGATTTGTTTTTTTATTCTCTTCTGACATTCGTTTTCGCTACTCCTTGAAATAATATCCGACACCCCATTTTGTAAATACATATTTTGGTTCACTCGGATTGCTCTCAATCTTCTCTCGAAGTCTACGAATATGTACATCTACGGTTCTCACATCACCCGGATATTCATAACCCCAGACAACATTTAGCAATTTTTCTCTACTGTAAACCTTATTTGGATTTGTGATGAGCAGTTCAAGCAAATCAAACTCCTTTGCTGTGAGATTAATCTCTCGGTCACCAATCTTTACATTTCTTGCATCTGTATCGATTCGAAGGTCACCTTTTGCTATCACATGATTATTTGTTTTAATAATATTCTGGTTCGAACTTCTTCTCATAATGGCCTTAATTCTCGCCTTTACCTCCAAAATATTAAATGGCTTTGTGATATAATCATCTGCTCCGTACTCTAATCCAAGAATTTTGTCCATATCATCACCTTTTGCTGTAAGCATGATTACAGGCATCGAACTGAATTCACGAATCTTTCCCAGAACTTCAAATCCATCGTATACCGGCAGCATAACATCGAGCAAAACAACATCATATTCTGTATTTCTCGCAAGATTCAGTGCTTCCTCTCCATCATATGCGCAGTCCACTTTCTGCCCGTCCTGCTCAAGGCTGAATTTTATGCCTTTTACTATTAATTTTTCATCATCTACAACTAAGATTCTTCCCATGATATGTATGACTATCCTTTCTATATTCTCATCTATATTCTTATTATCAGCTTTTGTTTATATTGTAATCAAATCTTTAATTTTGTCAAACATCGCCTGTTTTATGCCTGATATGTTCATAATTTCGCTGATATTCTGAAACCCACCATGTTCCTCTCTGTATTGTATAATTGTTCGAGCTCTCGACTCTCCAATTCCCGGCAAACGGGTTAAATCCTCTGCCTGTGCAGTATTAATATTTATCTTACCACTAGAACTGTCACTTTGTGTTTGTTGCTCTAATGTCTGCTGCGTAGAGACTTCCCCAATTTCAGGCACATAAATCTGCATCTCATCAACAACCGGACTTACCAGATTTACGCGATTTCTGTCGGCATCTGCCCGCAATCCACCCGCAAGTTCGATTGCCTCAAATACACGCTTATCCGAGCTCACCTTATAAACTCCCGGACTATTCACTGCACCACCTATCTGCACATATACATCCCTTATCTGCACGGTTGTCTCTGTCTGTATCTCTATCGTCTGGGTGTCCGAAACTGCCACTGTCTCGTCACTGGCAACACCCTCTTTTACAAGAGATTTTCCCTGACTGTCACATGCAGTAAATACACAAACAATCATAACAAACAATACATAATATAATCTCATTTTTCATCATTCCTTTTTTAACAGAAGGAAAGACTATAAAACACTATACTGTATTCTACAATAAAAATGTATTTTTTGACAATAGTTTTTATTGCTATTTTTTGAACAAGATTACTCCAATTATTGATACAATTACACCAACAAGTTTCTTTATTTCGAATCCAGTCTTTTCAACGCCGAACAATCCAAATACTTCTATCATGTATGCGACAAAAATCTGTGAAATCACAATAATCATCACCGCCTTTGCCGGTCCAAGCAGTTCCATTCCCTTAATCACAGTAAACGTAATTCCAGTTCCAATGATTCCCGATACGAGAAAATACTTTGGCTGAACTTCTTTTAACAGTAAAAAATTCTGACGGTCTACCGCCATCCACACAACCAGTCCTGCAAGAAGTGCCGTAAACTGCACATAACAATTACATACCCAGTTTCCTGTCTCTTTGGTGATTCCTGTGTTAAATACTCCCTGAATACTCATCAGCATACCTGAGATGAGCGCGATGATGATGCCCATAAAATAATACTCCTCCTTGATTTTCATAATACGACATGTGGACAAGAATACACCGACAAATGCTATCGCTCGCTCTACGTGATAAGATGATTAAGTCGGTAATCACATTCAAAAAATGCGCATACCCTTGTCTTGTGAATCACCAAAACACCACATGTACTCATGTGTTAATGTTTTGGTTGGTTCACTTTACAATGGTACACGCATTTTCTGTGTCTGGTATCATTTTATATTATGAACATGAAATTTTGATTTTATTCTTCAGGTCTATATTATATTTTTATATTTATATACAGTTAGAATCATTAGTCTTTTTCTTTTAGAATGTAGCCAGTACCTGATCTACAATCGCAATCATCTCATCTACGTTTTCTTTTGTAATCACAAGTGGCGGTACCATACGAAGTACATTGCCGCTTGCTGATATGACAATTAAGCCCAAATCCATTGCTTTTAAAATAATCTGATTAACCGGAACTTTTTCATCAATCACAAGTCCTTTTAAGAGTCCTTTTCCCCTGAACTCTTTTGCAATTTCATATTTATCACAAAGTTCCTGTAATTTTGTATCCAGATATGCGGATACTTCGTTGACATTTTCTAAAATATTGTTATCTGCAAACATATCAAGCACCTTGCTAACCGCCTTACATGCAAGTGGATTTCCACCATAGGTTGTTCCGTGGTCACCCGGCACCAAAACTGCTGCTTTCTCATTTGTCAAAAATGCGCCCACAGGGAAACCGCATCCGAGTGCTTTTGCAACGGTCATGACATCTGGTTTCACTCCATAATATTCATGAGCAAACATCTTTCCAGTTCTTCCCATACCGCACTGAATTTCATCAAATACAAGTAAGATGTCGTTCTCATCACAGAGTTTGCGAATTCCCTGTAAAAATTCTTCTGTTGCCGGATAAACTCCACCTTCGCCCTGTACCGGCTCAAGAATAATACCACAAGTCTTATCTGTAATTAATTCTTTTACTGATTCAAGATTGTTATATTCAGCAAACTTCACTCCGCCAATCAAAGGTTTGAATGGATCTTGATAATGTGTATTGCCTGTTACCGAAAGAGAACCCATACTTCTTCCATGAAAAGAATGTTTCATTGCAATAATCTCATGATCTGTCTTTCCATCTTTATTATAGGCATATTTACGAACCGTCTTAATCGCTCCCTCAATCGCCTCTGTACCACTGTTTGTAAAGAAAACTCTGTCCATGCCAGAAATTTTCGTCAATTTCGCAGCGGCCTCAATTGCCGGTACATTATAGTAAAGATTTGATGTGTGAATTAATTTATCAATCTGCTCTTTTAGCGCACCATTGTATTCTTCGTTATTGTAACCAAATGCGAAAACTGCGATACCAGATGCAAAATCAAGGTACTTTTTGCCATCTGTATCATATAAATAAACACCATCACCTTTGTCCAAGACAATCTGATAACGATTATAGGTGTGAAGCAGAGACTTTTCTGCCTCTTCAATATATTCCTGTGTAGTCATACTAATTTTCTCCTTCTATTTATTCTGGCAGGATTGCGGATACCCAACAATCCGCTTTTTAGTTCTCTTCCGCTAAAAACTGTGTTCCAATACCATTCTTTGTAAAGATTTCAAGCAATAAGCTGTGTGGAATTCTTCCGTCTAAAAT
>ONXS01000036.1:0-24427 GCA_900321855.1 uncultured Eubacteriales bacterium
CAGAATCCACGATACTAATTTCTCTTCTCTCACATCCGAGTATCTTCATCAGATTTTTGGAATTGCCTCTTGTTCTTCTGGTTGTTCCAAATCCCGGCATCGTGATTCCCATAACCGTACTTGCCGGAAGTGAGAGATTCTTTACTGCCTGTGCAGCAACAAGAAGTGCAAGCGTAGAATCCAATCCACCGGAAACTCCGACTACGATACATTTGCACCTTGTCGCCTCAATTCTTCTCTGAAGACCTGCAACCTGTATGTTGAAGATAGCAAGGCATCTGTCCAATCTGTTATTCTTTGGAATAAATGGTGTCATAGATACATTTGTAAATACATCTGTCTTTTCAATGAGCTGTTTCTTTACTTCAACTGTCACATATTTTCTATCAGAAAACATTCTCTTACAATCTGAAAATGATTTGTTTGCAATACGGTCATGACGGAGTTTTGTGAGGTTAAAATCACGAATCATAACTCCCTCTGAGAATAATTCGCTCTCTCCCAATACTTTTCCTGATTCACAAATCAGATTATGTCCAGAGAATACAAGGTCCGATGTCGATTCATGTCGTCCTGCTGACGCATAGGCATATCCACAGATACATTCTGATGATGTCATAGAGACAAGATTTCTGCGGAAAGCAGCCTTGCCAATTACTTCATTTGATGCAGATAAATTTGCAATAATCTCTGCACCATTTAAGGCAAGTAATCTTCCCGGTGAAATTGGAACCCAAGCATCCTCGCAGATTTCCACTCCGAGATTCACTACACCGTTTCTTCCCTCAAGACCAAAAATCAGATTATTTCCAAACGGAACATCCTTAAATTCTCCAACATTAACATAAACTACATCTACTTTTCCGCCTACGAACCATCTCTTCTCATAAAATTCTCCATAATTTGGAAGATATGTCTTAGGAACAATTCCTGCAATTTTTCCATCATTTAACAGTGCCGCACAATTGTACAATTCTCCTTTATATTCAAATGGAAAACCGACCAGAACAGATGTGTTTTTTGAATATTTTGCAACTTCAATCAATCCATCCATTGCACTGTTTAACAGATTTCTGTTGTTAAACAAGTCTGCACTTGTGTAAGCTGTCAGTGACAATTCCGGCGTGATAATCAAATCCGCTTTATTTCTGTTGTCATCTATGATACTCTTGATTTCTTCTACATTTTCTGCAACATTTCCGATATGCACTTTTGGTGTCGCTGTCGCAACTCTGAAAAAATTTTCAAACATAAATATCCCTCCTGTATTCTATCATGATTTTTATTTTTTCTTCAGCCTATTTATCTGTCTCTTGATAAAATAATTTATTTTCTTCTATTATAGTGTAACCACTCTCGTCCAAGTTTGCAATGGTCACTCCACAGTTTTTCTGCAGTCCTCCCTGCCAGTAATCTCTCAATTCATTGTGTCTCATTCTTCTGAGAAGTGCTTTGTTCATTGCACCATGTGCGACAATCATAATTCTCTTCAAATTCTTCTGTGGCTCAATCACATCGATTAAAAATTCGGCAGCTCTCTTAGTAATCTCTTCAAAAGACTCTCCGCCTTTTGGTGCCTGATATAAATCCGGTCTTTCATAAAAATAGTGGAACGGGTCATCTAAATCTTTTACCAGTTCTCTAAAATCGCGTCCTTCATATTCACCAAAACAGAGTTCTTTTAACCGGTCATCTACAATCAGTTCAATATCCCTCTCTCCGCGAATCAGTTCTGCTGTTGTCTTTGCCCTTGTCAGTGGCGAGCAATAAATTTTGTCAAAATAAATATCTTTCATATTTTCTCCTGACTCAATCGCCAGACGAATTCCATTTTCATTCAATTCAATATCTGTTCTTCCCTGCAAACGTCTGCTCTTATTCCAGACTGTCTGCCCATGTCTTATGATGTAAATCTCCATTTTGCACCTCCGCTTTGTAAAGTATATCACATAATTGCATAAAAAAAAATCGAGAATATAAATCCTCGATTTCTTTTCTATATTTTATTAAAAAATATGGTAACTATTATTTTTTCTTTGTAGATTTTTTAGCTGTTGTCTTTTTAGCTGCCTTAGGAGCTGCTGCTTTTGTCTCTGCTGCCTTTACTTCTGCCTTAGGAGCTTCTACTTTTACTTCAGCTTTCACTTCCTCTGTCTTAGGAGCCTCTGCTTTTGCTGCTTTCTTCTCCTCTGCCTTAGGAGCTTCTACCTTAACTGCTTTCTTTTCTTCTGTCTTAGGAGCTTCTGCTTTTGCTGCTGTCTTTTTAGCTGCTGTCTTTGTCTCAGCTTTCTTTGTTGTTTTCTTAGCTGTTGTCTTAGTAGCCTTCTTAGCTGCTTTCTTTACTTCTGCTGCATTTAAAGCTAACACTTTAGCTGCCTCACCATCAACTGCATTGAATTTACCTGTGTTGAAAGCTTCCTCTACTGTAAGTTTTCCATCAGTAATCTGTGTTAATACATCAGCTGTTGTAGCAATTCTTACATCTTTGTCATTGTAATCAAATGGCTGAACGTTTACTTTGCCATCTGTAATTTCTACATAGAATACGCCTTCTGCTTCACCTTCTACCTGAAATTCAATAGCTACATGATCTTCATTGATATTAGCTGTTGCTCCTTCATAATACTTCTGTACTTTTTCTACTAATTCACTATAATTCATATTATCCTCCTTTAACTGACGTTTCAAGTATATCATTTCAAGAATTCATGTCAAGTCATTTCCCTTTTATCATTTTTTATACCACAACTTTTTCATTTCTTGCAAGTAGAAAATATCTCTCATTTTTTCATATTTTCAGTCATTGTATACAAAACATATCCTTAAACCGGATTTACATGCACCATTATATGCTTTATTTTTGGATATTTTTTCTCAAGTTTATCATGCACATTTTCTGCTACCTGATGAGTTTCTCTGAGACTCTTGTCTCCGTCTGCACCAATTTCCAAATCTACATATATCTTATTTCCAAAAATTCTAGTCTGGAGCATATCAATCTGAAGTACACCAGGTTCAGATAAGATGTCCTCCCTGATTTCACTTTCTGTATCCTCATCACAGGAGTGATCTACCATCTTGTCAATGCTATCCATAAATATTTCATACGCTGCTTTTAAAATAAATACACAAATTATCAGACTTGCAATGGGTTCTAAAATCTTATATCCGAGAATTGCTCCTCCAATACCTATCAACGCTCCGATAGATGAGAGTGCATCGGATCTGTGATGCCACGCATCTGCCATCAGTGCAGAAGAATCAATTTTTTTTGCATATAGTTTTGTGTACTGATACATTCCCTCTTTTGCAAGAATGGAAACTGCCGCTGCAATCAATGCGAGTACCCCCGGTGTCCGAATCGCAGTAAAATTGCCTGCCCGCAATTTTAAAATCGTCTCCCAGCCTAAAAACAGTCCAGTGCCTGCCAAAATCACTGACAATACAATCGCTGCCACACATTCCATCCTCTCATGTCCATATGGATGTTCTTTGTCTGATTCTTTCGCTGACATTTTCACTCCGATAATCACAATAATACTGCTGATTACATCTGATGATGAATGTACCGCATCACTAATCATTGCACTTGAATGTGCAAGAATACCGGCAACAAATTTAAAAATTGACAACAACACATTCATTAGAATACTTACGGTTGTTACTCTTGTTGCAACGTCCTCGAAATCAGCTTGTTCATATACTTTTTTTGTACACCCATTGACAACATTTTGATGTACATCCTGTTTTTCATGATTCCTATCATTTTGTTTCTGATTGCTAACATGATTTTTATTCAAAGTTTGATTCTTTTTATTTGTTTGATTTTTTTTATTTGTTTGTTTTTTCTTTTTTCCCATATACTCCATTTCCTTTTTGTTTCATACAACATATTTTTCTAAATTTGTAAAATTCCTGTGTGTTCCAACACAATTTTGGCTCCAATTAAAATCAACACAATTCCGCCAAAAATTTCTGCTTTTGATTTATAAATTGCACCAAATATACTTCCAATTTTTACTCCAAATACAGAAAATAAAAATGTTATCATTCCTATAAATACAACTGCATACGCAATGTTTACATCTAAAAAAGCAAATGTAATACCAACAGCAAGTGCATCAATTGATGTCGCAACCGCAAGCACAAACATGGTTCCCACTGTCATGGAATTATCCATTTCTTCCTCCGGTCCAAATGACTCTTTAATCATATTTCCACCAATCAAGGCAAGCAAGGCAAATGCAATCCAATGGTCAATCGCCGTGATATAATCTTTGAAAAATCCTCCCAGAAAATATCCAATGACCGGCATCAATGCCTGAAATCCGCCAAACCATATACCCGCAGTCGTCATATGCCGGATATTGATTTTCCCAAGTGAAAGTCCCTTGCAGATAGACACCGCAAATGCGTCCATAGACAAACCAACAGCTAGAATAAACAGAACAAACACAAAAGACTCAGAGATGGCATATCCTTTACCATCTCCGAGTCTCACCATTTAAAATAGTACCGGGATTCTATCCATTATGTCGATACTATTACACATTCGTGCCGATTACTCCCTAGGAGTTACATTCCTTGTATTATACTGAATTGTTCTTTTATTTGCAAGTATTTTTTTCTAATTTGAAATATATTTACCAACTGTACCTGACATGGAAGTCTCTTTCTTCCGGTTCCAGTGGAATTTCTTTTGTCTCAATTCCATCAATATAAATATACTGTCCACTATTAATTCTCACAAGAAGTTTGTTAATGAGTTCATTTTCCCCCTGCACTTCCATTTCAACAGAACCATCCCACTCATTTCGAACCCAGCCGGTAAGCCCCATTCCACTTGCAGCATACTTTGCACGATACCGGAAACCAACTCCCTGAACACGTCCTGTAATTTTAAAATGTTTTCTAACCATATATCTGTTCCTTAATTTGTATACTTATCCACAAGTTCTACCAGTTCTTTACTACTTCCTTCATTATCCTGTGCAATTTCTAACAGACTCTCAATCTCTGTTCTGAGTCCGACTGCAAGAGAATGTACTTCTGTGATATTGACTGTGGCATCATTAATTACCTGGTCAATCTCTTCAATTCGTTCACCAATCATCTTGATACTGTCTGTTGCCGATTTTGTCTTGCCGCTAAATTCTTCAAACATATCTGCTGCATTAGCCATATTAGAACTATATTCCTCACTGACCTGAACAAAATCATGATATTCATCCATAATATCCACGCTCATATATGTGGTCATCTTATTCGAATTTTCAATCAGTTCCCCAACCATCTCTTTCACAGAATTATTAGATTCTCTGATACGTTTTACAAGTTCACTAATCTGGTCATTTAATTTGCTCATATTGTTGGCAATTACCGCAAATCCCTTGCCACTCTCACCAACTCTTGCAGCCTCAATATGAGTGTTCTGTGCAAGAATTTTTGTCGAATGTGACACTCTTAAAATCTCACTGACAACCTCATCAATCAGTTCAATTTCTTTTGACTTTTCGAGAAGTACCTTCATATCTTCGTTAAATTTTTCAATAATCTTAATATTCTTATCTGTAGACAGCTTAATACTCTCTTTCGTCTCATATGCAACATTACTAATCTGCATTGCATATTTACTTGACTCAACTGCCTTCGAATTGAGTTCAATGATGTCGCAAACTGTATTGCTGACATTGTCTGACATGATATTTGTGGTGGCTGATGTCTCCTCCATCTCTGCACTAAGTGTCTCAAGAGAACTTGCAATTTTTGTCAGATGCTCATCACTCTCAGCAGCCATCGCATTTACCTGAACACTGTTATTCTTTAAAATAGATACGGCTGAGCCAACGCCACTGACGACATCTCTGACGCTGTCAATAAATTTATTAAATTCTCCCGCAATTTCTTCCAACTCATCGCCACTTTTTATATCAAGTTTTTGATTTAAATCTGCCTCTCCGCTATTAATATCATTTACTTTTTCATAAAATATTTTCAGATTTTTTGTGATATTTTCAATAAAAAAAACGGAAAACACGATACACAGCACACATGCCAGCACTACCAGTAAAATAAGCTCTACCTTTAGTTTTTGTAAATCTGGTTCAATGTAGTCCATGCTGATATTGTTCTGCTCACTTACGGATTCAATAATATCTCTGGATTTTATATAAGAAAACAATCCAAGTGTAAAACAACATGCCACACTAATCACAGAAACGCATATTAATAATTTCAATCGAATACTCAATTTTCTTGTCTTCATAGTCTACACCCTCTCCGTACTTTCAGACATTATATTCCGACTTATTTTGCAGTATTTTTTTCTCTGCTCACAATATAATAAATCAAACCTACAAATACCATGCCGCCGATGATATTTCCGATTGTTACAAACAAAAGATTGTTTACAAAAAATGTCTTGATATTTAAACTGTCAATCTGTGCCTGTGTAAGATTATAAGCCTCCATTGCCTTAGCCGTATACGCCTCGTTCTGCTTTGCAATCAGTCCCGCTGGAATATAATACATATTTGCAACACAGTGCTCATATCCTGATACTACAAATGCCATAATAGGGAAAAACATTGCAAAAATCTTTCCGGTTACCTCTTTTGCTGCTGCAGCCATAAGCACTGCCATACATACAAAAATGTTACATAAAATTCCTGAGAATATCGCATTGGTTGCACCTAAGCCAGTCTTTCCAAGTGCCACTTTAATTGTATATGCACCGAGCAGATTGTCTGTATAATTCCACTGTCCACTCTCATATACAAAAAATGCGAGCATAACGGAACCAACAAGATTTGTAACAAATACTACTACTAATACTTTAACTGCCTGTAAAATATTGTATTTCTTATCAAGCAGACCGAGAATAATCAGACAGTCTCCTGTAAATAATTCTCCTCCAACTAATACAATCATCATAAGACCTACTGGGAAAATTAATCCTCCCACAAATCTTGCAAGTCCTACATTTGAAATATTGTGCATTGCGACACTGCTGGCTGATGCTCCGCATGCAATAAACATACCTGCCAAAATTCCAAACAGGATTAACTTTCCAAGCTGCATCTTCACACGTTTTTCTTCTGTTTTGATATTCCCATCAATAATCTGTTTCAGGGAATTTGAAAATTGAACTTCCATCTCTTTGTACCTTTCTTCTTTTTCTCTTTGAACTATCCAAAACTCGCGAATTCCAACAAATCTTTCGTATCAAACACCTCGTTTTCTAAAAAAACTTAAATTGAAAACGCAGAATTTCGAATACTTTTATTGTACCATAAATACAGTAATGCTTGCAAATATAATTGTGAATTACATTGTGTTTTTCGAGATACATGGCGACTTCATTTTTTCCTGTTTTTCTGATATAATGTGCTCAAATGTAAGGCGTTCATTCGCAATCCGTTTCGCTGCCTGCTCATGAACGCAGGCTGCTTTGCAGGTTGTCAGAAGGGGCTTTCCCCCTCCCGACATAAGCATCCCCCCGATACCCTCGCCTGTGTCTTTACGCCTTAGAGATGGGATATTGCATATCTGCGTTCAAATCTGGATTTACACACTATTTGATTTGGAATAACCGCAGGAAAAGACAGAGATTCAACCAGATATAACAAAAACCAGTTGAGCATATAGAAACACATTTTTAAAAGGAGGTTCTGAAATGAAGACATTAAAAGCAAAAAAACAGGCCGTACTTGCCATTATAGAAAAACTAAACGAAACCTATCCGGATGCAGACTGCACACTAGATTATGATGATGCTTGGAAATTACTTGTCAGTGTGCGACTTGCAGCCCAGTGTACCGATGCCAGAGTCAATATTGTAGTACAGGATTTATATGCGAAATTTCCAACGATTGCAGCTCTCGCTGAGGCTGATGTTGCTGAGATTGAAGAAATTGTAAGACCCTGTGGTCTTGGAAAGTCAAAGGCAAGAGACATCAGCCTCTGTATGAAAATGCTCCACTATGAGTTTCACGATCAGGTTCCTGATGACTTTGACACACTTTTAAGCCTTCCGGGAGTTGGAAGAAAAAGTGCCAATCTGATTATGGGCGATGTCTTTCACAAGCCAGCGATTGTAACAGACACGCACTGTATCCGTCTGGTGAATCGATTCGGATTGGTAGATGGGATAAAAGACCCAAAGAAAGTTGAGATGGAACTTTGGAAAATCGTTCCACCTGAAGAGGGAAACCATTTCTGTCATTGTCTGGTAGAACACGGAAGAGCAATCTGCACAGCCAGAAAACCGATGTGCGAGATTTGTCCACTGAATATGGTGTGTGAGAAACATATGTAGTGGGGGTATGGACGAATAGGCGGCTATACTTACTACGCAAACCGCTCCCGCTTGTGGAGAGCGTAGCGGACATATTATATACAACAAATATTGTTCCCATACACAGCTCGGAGGGGTATATACTTGTGTAGCGGACATTTCACAGTCCGCGGAATAAGTATATGCCCCTCCGAGCGTCATTTTAATAAATTCAATTTATATTTTTTATTTTACTGTCTCAACGCGGATTGTGTTGGTGTTGCCGGATTGACCGTTTACCTGTCCGCCTGTGAGAACGACATTGTCGCCCTTATTGAGAGAGAATACTTCTTTTGCATTGTGCATTGCGTAGTAGAACATGACGTCTACAGAGTTGAACTGTTCGGTGAGGACTGGTGTCACTCCCCAGCTCAGATTCAATTTTCTAGCTGCTTTTTCTGAAGTTGTCATTCCAATTATATCGACTGGACCTCTAAAACGGCTTACCATTCTGGCTGTTGTTCCTGACATAGAACTCACAACAATACATTTTGCCTCGATGTCAATTGCCATTGCACATGTCGCATGGGATACTGCATCAATGTTGTTGCGAATTTTAAATTCTGTGGTCTTAAACCATTCCTTGTAATCGATATTTCTCTCTGTGTACTCTGCAATCTGAGCCATATTTTTCACTGCTGCAACCGGATATTTTCCTGCTGCTGACTCTCCGGATAACATAACGGCTGATGTTCCGTCATATACGGCATTTGCCACGTCCGAAATCTCTGCACGAGTCGGTCTTGGATTGTGAATCATAGACTCCAACATCTCTGTCGCTGTGATGACACGTTTTCCGAGAAGACGACATTTGCTGATTAAATACTTCTGAACAGAAGGAACTTCAATAAATGGAATTTCTACACCTAAATCACCTCTTGCCACCATAATTCCGTCTGCAATTTCACAGATTTCATCAATATTATCAACACCGGAACGATTTTCGATTTTTGCAACCACATCAATATTTTTTCCACCATTGTTGTCAAGAAATTCTCTCAAATCCACCATATCCTGTTTGGTCGATACAAAAGAGGCTGCAATAAAATCGACATCATTTTCAATTCCAAATAAAATATCAGATTTGTCCTGCTCACTTAAAAATTCATTTTTCATGAGTTTTGTAGGGAAATTCATACTCTTCTGGTCTTTTAATTCTCCGCCTGTCACAACATCACAAATCACATCATGTCCACTGATTTCTTTTACTTTAAATATGACAAGACCATTGTTGACTAAAATGGTATCTCCCACCTCTAAATCATTGGCAAGATTTTTGTAATTGACCGATACTCTCTCCTGATTTCCAACCACATCATCTGTCGTAAATGTAAAGGTGTCTCCGTCATTCAACATAATACTGTGATTTTCAAATGTTCGAATTCTGTACTCCGGACCTTTTGTATCGAGCATGATTGCAATCGGCATATCCAGTGTCTCTCTGACCTTTTTAATGAGGTTGATTTTTTCCTGATGCTCCTCATGTGTTCCGTGGGAAAAATTCAGTCTCGCAACGTTCATTCCTGCCAGACACATTTTTGTGAGTGTTTCCTCGTTGTCCGATGCAGGTCCAATGGTACAAATAATTTTTGTCTTTCTCATTCCTTGTTTTCCCTTCTTTCCATAGACATTTCAGGCATCTGAAGGAGTTTGTAGCTTAAATCTATCATCTCCTGTCTGCCTGTTGAATTATATATCGTTACTGTTCCCTCTCCATTTTCATCTTTTAAAAGATTTTGCTCATTTAATCTTCGTCTCAGTTCATTTGCTGTTCCAAGACTTCC
This sequence comes from uncultured Eubacteriales bacterium, assembly GCA_900321855.1. GTDB lineage: Bacteria > Bacillota > Clostridia > Lachnospirales > Lachnospiraceae > Bovifimicola. The sequence continues at coordinate 10,120 of ONXS01000036.1, forward strand.
ATCAATTAACGCGATTTTTTTATCCCCCAAAAATCTCATAATATGGTGTTTTAAAAATGGATAATGTGTACAACCGAGTACAATTGTCTCCGTATCATCTGTGAGGTATGGATTTAAATGTTCCTCAAAATAAGTATCTAACTCATCACCATCTAAATTGCCCTGTTCCACAAACTCCATGAGTCCCGGACATGCCACTGACACAATTTCCGCTTTATCACTGTATTTGTCCAATAACTTGTGATACTTCGGCTGCTTAATTGTCATAGGTGTCGCCATTACCAGTATTCTTCCGCCTTCGTAACAGGTGACTGCCGGTTTGATTGCTGGCTCAATTCCCACAATCGGAAGATTTGGATATTCCATTCTCAGTGCTCTCACCGCTGCTGATGTCGCTGTGTTACAGGCAACAGCCAACCCTTTGATTCCCTGCTCTAATAATTGCTCTACCACATCAAATGTCAGTTTTTTTATCTCTTCCTGTGGTTTTGTTCCATAAGGTGCATGGGCTGAGTCTCCATAATATATGAAGTCTTCCTGTGGCATCACTTTCACTGCTGCCCTAAGGACACTCAGGCCACCTAGTCCTGAATCCATAAAGCCGATTGGCATATTTTTTTCTATCTTTAACTCTCTCATTTTCAGACTCCATAACTACATACATATTTATCATTTCTATTCTGTCAATATCGCATTGTCATGACAGTTATCAACGCAAATAAATTGTGAATTTATTCTCAGGAATAATCGAAAATAAGGCTCAGTCAAACTGAGCCTTTTTTTCACTATGTATGTTACTTACTGTAGTTCTCTCAGTAAATCTTACAGTGCTTTCTTGATTGCATCTAATAACTCATCATAAGTCTCAAATGCAGGAAGTTCTGGGTTGTCAGCTTTAATCTTGTCTGTACTCTTAAATAAGAATCCAGCCTTGCTTGCTTTAATCATTCCGAGGTCATTGTAGCTGTCACCACTTGCAATTGTCTCATATCCAATTGACTGTAATGCTTTTACTGTTGTATATTTTGAATTCTCAATTCTCATCTTAAATCCTGTAATCTCGCCGCTCTCTGCTACCTCTAATGAATTACAGAAAATAGTTGGCCAGCCAAGTTTCTCCATGAGAGGCTTTGCAAACTGTGTAAATGTATCGCTGATGATGATGACCTGTGTCATAGAACGAAGTTCATCTAAGAACTCCTTTGCCCCTGGCATTGGGTCAATCTTTGCAATGGTATCCTGAATTTCTTTTAATCCAAGACCATGCTCTTTCAATACAGAAAGTCTCCATGTCATTAATTTGTCATAATCTGGCTCATCTCTTGTTGTCTTTTTTAATTCTTCAATTCCACTCTCTTTTGCGAAGGCAATCCATATTTCTGGAACGAGTACGCCTTCTAAATCTAAACATACGATATTCATTTTTTGGTTTCCTTTCTATTTTTCTCTGTTTTCCTTTTCTCAAGGAGACGGTTCCTGATACAATCATGTCCCCGTTTTCCATCGCTAAAACAAAAGTCGTCCTCGGATATGGTTATGCCGAAAATCTGTTGGCTTTTGCTCAAAATGAAACGGACATTCCTAAACTAATTTCTTTCCTGTAATAAGTTCGTATCCCTGTAAATATTTCTCAATTGTCTTGTCTACGATGTCCTGTGGCAATGTCCAGTTGTGTCCCTCGTTTGCCTTTAACCAGTCTCTTGCAAACTGTTTATCAAAGGATGGCTGTGACTGTCCCGGTGTATAGCCCTCTGCTGGCCAGAATCTTGAGCTGTCTGGAGTGAGCATCTCATCACCAAGTACAATATTTCCATTCTCATCAAGACCAAATTCAAATTTTGTATCTGCAATAATGATTCCTCTCTCTAATGCGTAATCTGCACATTTCTTATAGAGAGCGATTGTGTAATCTCTCAATTTTGAGGCATACTCCTCGCCTTTTCCTGGGAAGTATTTCTCAAGATGAGCAACACTCTGCTCGTATGAGATATTCTCATCATGGTCACCAATCTCTGCTTTTGTAGATGGTGTATATATTGGCTCAGGAAGTTTATCTGATTCTTTTAAGCCCTCTGGTAATTTGATTCCACATACAGTTCCATTCTCTTTGTAGCTTGCCCAGCCACTTCCTGTAATGTATCCACGAACGATACACTCGATTGGGAGCATCTCAAGCTTTTTGCACATCATACTGTTGCCATTGAATTTCTCCTGTCTGAAAAACTCTGGCATATCATTAACATCTACTGAAATCATATGATTTGGAAGAATGTCCTGTGTATAATCGAACCAGAACTTAGACATCTGTGTAAGAACAGTTCCTTTCTTTGTAACAATGTTATTTAAAATAACATCAAAACAGCTAATTCTGTCTGTTGCTACCATGATAAGGCTGTCACCATTATCATAAATCTCACGAACTTTTCCTTCTTTTATAGGCTTAATTACTTCTGTGCTCATAATAATCCTCCGTTTTATAAACTTTTATTATATCTGTCGGATATTAAATATCCGATGTGTTACTTGCGATTTTGCCAGTTCAACATTTGCAAAGATTATTCCTCTCAGTGGAAGATTTTGCTCACACTGAAATAAATTTTGCAATCCACTTGGTGAAATCGCTGATGTAAAGCGGACATAAGCATCCCCCGCCTACGTCTTTACGCCTCAGAGGCGGGGGATTGCTTATCTGCGTTCAAGCTGATTATAACATATTTTTTTCATTTAGAATACAGGAATTTTATTTTTTATCACATCTGTCATGATTTTTAGTGCCTGTTCCATTTGTTCTTGCCCCATCGCTGTATAATTCATAACAAAAATATTGTTTTCTATCTCATCACCATGATAGTATCGGCGAAGTGGTGCCAACCGAATTCGCCTTGCAAGACATTGTCTCTGAAATTCTTCCGGATTTTTCGTATGAACTTCTAAAAGAAAATGTACACCGGCATCTTGCTCATGGATTGTAAAATAAGATTTCATCTCGGATGTATCAAACTTTTTCACAATAAAATCGTGCTTTTTCTGATAGTAGTTTCGAAGTCTGTTTAAATGTTTTTCATAACTTCCATTTGCCATAAATCTCGCAAGGGTGTACTGTTCAAAATTTGAGACGGTACAGGAATAAAACGACAGTTTCTTATAAAATTGGTCTGCAAGGTGCAGCGGAAGTACCATGTAGCTGATTCTGACGGTTGAAGACAGTGTCTTTGTAAATGTATTCATATAGATTACCTTTTCTGACACATCAATACTCTGTAAGGTCGGAATCATTTTTCCCGTCAGACGAAGTTCACTGTCATAATCATCTTCTATAATATATCGTTTTTCCTCTTTTGTCGCCCATGACAGCAGTTCATATCTTCTGCTGACCGGCATCACAATTCCTGTAGGAAAATGGTGTGCCGGAGAGGTGTGAACGACATTTACGTTCTTCCTCTCAAGTTCAGGTACAAGGACTCCTTGCCTGTCAATTCCCACATACTGATAGCTCACACCATGACTTTTGCAGATATTTGCTATCTTGGAATATCCGGGATTTTCCACGCCATAGCAGAGTGAATTTCCAAGCAGCTGAATTAAAAGACCATATAAATATTCGGTTCCCGCCCCAACTATGACCTGATGAGCAGATACGTCCATATTTCGAAATTCTTTTAAATATGAGGTAATTGCACTTCGAAGTTCCATTGTTCCGCCACACGGTGAGTTCATCATCAGTTCCATCTGACTGTCACTGAGTACCTCACGAATTGTTTTTGACCATATGGTAAATGGAAACATCTCACGCTCTGTCTGATTGCTCGAAAAATCTGCAAGAAATTCCTGTTTTTCTGCTAGAATATCATTTTGTGACTTGGGAGATTTTCCAGTTTTCTGTCCTTTTGTCACAGACATACCCTCTCCTATATCACAGACGTAATATCCGCTTTTTGGAATGGAATAGATGTATCCCTCTGCCACAAGCTGTTCATAGGCACTCTGGGTTGTAATCACGCTGATACCCAGATTTTTTGCAAAGGCTCTCTTAGAGGGCAGTTTCTCTCCCGCCCCTATATTTCCTGCAAGAATGTCATTTCTGATACATTTGTATAGATATTCATAAAGGGAATCTGACCCTGTATTTGTGAGATTATAGGTGAGCATTTTTAATCATTTTCTCCAATCTGATATTGTTGAATATATTTGTTTTGATAATTTTAACATAGTCAGTTTTATTTTACAATGAGCACTATCAAAATGAATGACAGCAGATATTTGTCCTACACAGACCAATAGATTGTACTCTTCACAGCCAATCTATTGTCAGGAATAAGAAACTGTCTAAAAACTAAGGAGGATTTTATGAACAATTTAGAAACAAATAACAGATATGAGTTAAACAAAGATTTGGCAAAGATGTTAAAGGGTGGTGTCATCATGGATGTCACAACTCCGGAACAGGCAAAAATTGCAGAGGAGGCTGGTGCCTGCGCAGTTATGGCTCTTGAGAGGATTCCCGCAGATATTCGCGCGGCAGGTGGTGTTTCTAGAATGAGTGACCCTCAGATGATTCAGGGCATTATGGATGCCGTGAGTATTCCGGTTATGGCAAAGTGCCGTATTGGTCACTTCGTAGAGGCGCAGATTCTTGAGGCAATTTCCATAGACTACATTGACGAGAGCGAAGTCCTCTCCCCCGCAGACAATGTCTATCATATTAATAAGAGAAATTTCAAGGTTCCATTTGTCTGCGGCGCCAAAGACCTCGGCGAGGCGCTCCGAAGAATCAATGAGGGAGCATCCATGATTCGTACCAAAGGAGAACCCGGAACCGGCGATGTCGTGCAGGCGGTCACACATATGCGAAAGATGAACAGTGAAATTGCAAAAATCAAATCCATGCGAGAAGATGAACTGTTTGAGGCAGCAAAACAGTTGCAGGTTCCATTCGAACTTGTACAATTTGTACACGAAAACGGAAAACTTCCTGTTGTCAACTTTGCTGCAGGCGGTGTCGCTACTCCTGCTGATGCCGCTCTTATGATGCAGCTTGGAGCCGAGGGAGTATTTGTCGGCTCTGGAATTTTTAAATCTGGCAATCCGGTCAAGCGCGCAAATGCCATTGTAAAAGCCGTGACTAATTTTGAAGATGCAAAACTGATTGCAAATCTCAGCAAAAATCTCGGCGAGGCAATGGTTGGAATTAACGAAGATGAAATTGCTCTTCTGATGGCAGAGCGTGGAAAATAACATAGAACTGTTACCATAACTTTTAGAGAGGATTATATTTATGAAAATTGGAATACTTGCATTGCAGGGAGCTTTTCGTGAACACGAAGAGGCTCTAAAAAAGCTCGGCATACACTATGTCGAGCTTCGAAAAAAAGAAGATTTATCGTCTGGGATTGATGCCATCATTCTTCCCGGAGGAGAGAGCTCTGTTCAGGGAAAATTGCTGCGTGAGCTTGAGATGTACGACATCATCCGACAAGAAATTCAAAATGGACTTCCAACACTTGCCACCTGTGCCGGACTAATTCTTCTGGCAGAAAACATTGAAGAACAGACGCAGACGCATTTCGCCACCCTACCCGTGACAGTGAGGAGAAATGCTTACGGAAGGCAGCTTGGAAGTTTCTCCTGTGAAGGTGAGGTAAAGGGCTTTGGTAAAATTCCAATGGAATTTATTCGCGCACCTTATATCTCAGAAGTCAGCAAGGATGTAGATGTATTATCTCAGGTGGATAAAAAAATTGTGGCTGTCCGTTACGGTGCTCAGTATGCCTTTGCATTTCACCCTGAATTAAATGACGAGCCTGTCGTACATCAGACATTCGTGGAAGGAATTTAACCACAGACAGAATTCCCCATCTTCCAATACGAATTGATATGTATTTTGTGGTGGGGAATTTTTTCAAAAACAGACTGCTCCACGGTGTGTAATCTATTCTTTATGCTGCCTGATTTTCATCAGGAGTGTTTTGTTTTTTATTTACAACTCCCGTTCTAACACGTTCTTTCCAACGCCATACTTGCTTGCAAATATTTGAAAACTTTATTCGCTCAAATTTTCCTGTACGCCAAAGCTGCATCACCTTCCACAGCAAAATCAAAACTGTGATTCGCTCTGCCACCATTTGCACGCACAAAAGTCTGGCACATTCATCTCTCACATACCTCGACATATTTTCCCAATATGGATAGGACAATTGCTTTGTTTTCATGGAGTTATATTTCATTTGCTCCAGTGCCGATTTTAAAGAAGATTTTTTCAATCGTTTCGTATGATTTACAATATCGTACTGATTTTCTCTCAGTCCCATGTTCGTCTCAAGATAAGATTTCAGTGTTGTCTTTCCAAATCCACTTGTGATTTCACTCATTAAGACATCACAGGCAGTAACAGAGAGTGTTTCATCCATTCCTTTTAATGACGGATAAGACATAAAAATGAGTGGTTTATTGTATCCAGCCCTCTTTTGCAATCCACTTTTTTCCCACTTCATGACACCTGCGATACGGTGGGGTTTTCCTCCAATTTCAATGGACATTCCAACAATATTGTCACTTCCATAGAGCACCCATGCCAGATTTTGATCTATAATGACAAGGTCTAATCCCTGTTGTTCCGGATAAAAATAAGAACCTGACAGCAAACTGACTGGATGAAAATAAAAGAAATTCTCTCCAACGCCGATTGCTGTCACTTCCATTTGTATGTCCTTGTTTTGAACGGATACTTCAGAACAACCACTATAGGAATAGGTCGTCTTTGGCTCTGCCTCCCCATTTGTAATCAAACTCTTTCTGACCTGTGCATCCAATTCATAAATATGTTTGACTGTAATCCCGCTCTGCTCTGCAAAGTAACTGCTTAAAAATACCGATTTCCCAGATGAATCCCACTCATTTGCTATCTGAGCAGAGATTTCTCTTTGCTCAAGCTGACTCATTTTTATCTGCGGTATGACAATGGCAAGACAGAGCAAAATAAATATCGTGAGTATCTTCCAATATTTTTTTAACATTTCTATGCCTCCTACTATTCTATGTCGAATCTCTACTCCTCTTCCATCTTGACCATATGATTTGTTTCTACCAACTTATTACTTGTGATGATAACATAATCGTCATTCGCCACATCTCCTGATATTGCAGTATTTTGTAAATCTGTCGCAAGAATTTCAACATTTTTCTTTCTGGCATAATAACGATTTCCAAGAGGGCTGGATTTCGACTCCACGACATAGATAAAGCTGCCGTCATTATCTATATGGACAGCACTATTTGGAACTACCATGTCATGATTTTCCCTTTTGCTCCCCACTCTGACCGATAAAAAGCTGCCGGGAGCCACGTCTCCTTTTACCTCAAAAACAATCTGTCTCAGCTTTGGATTTTCAGCGTCCATCTGAATGGCACTGACAGAGACTTCTACATTCTCAACATAAAAATCTGTAATTTCTGCCTTATCTCCCACTGCCACATTTTTACTTTCTTTCTGTGTGACAGAAATTTTCATACTATAACCGGAAGAACTGTCAGAAATACTCATCAATTGTTCTCCCTGCATGGCTGTCTTTCCATCTTCCGTCATAACCGTCTGCACAATTCCGTCACACTCAGATTTGATTTCATTTCCGATTGTCTCACTTTTGACTTTATCAAGTTTTTCTCTTGCTGACACAACTGCCTCGTAACCTGTCTTTAACTCATCGATAAAATTAATTTCTGCCATATATTTGTCGTGTTCTTCCACTGCACTGTCATACTGTTTCTGGGCATCTGTCTTGCGCTTTTCAATTTCCTCTAAAGCAGACTGTTCTGCGTCTGCAGTGTCACTGACGGTATTTGACACATCAGACATCTCCGATGTGACCACTCCCTGTTCTTCTGGATTTCCATTTTCAGAGCCGTCATTTGGCAAACCAGCCTGCATCTGTGATTGCATTTGAGACTGTCTCTTTGCTGCCTCAGCTGCAAGATTTTCCGCCTCTTCACTTATGGCATCTAAATTCTCTTTTGCTGACTTGACATTTGCTGACAGATTTGCAAGCCTATTTCTCGCTGTCTCATAAATCAGTCCGCCTGACTCTGCCTGACGAATGATGTCATCTGTCGCCTCACCGACTAATTTCTGTTTGTTATAAGTATTCTGCGCCATGATAAGTTCCTGCTCCGCCTGCTTGATTTCTTCACTGTCACCAGCCTTTAATGTAATGAGCACATCTCCCTTTTTCACCTCATCCCCAGCTTTTACCATAACCTTGTCAACAACCCTCGACTGATTTAATGTAATACTCTTCTCACTCCCAGCCTCTATCATTCCAGAACCACTGACTCCAAGAGCAATCGAACCCGACTGAATCTGCTTTGTCACCACCTTTGGCAGAGAACGATTCATAATGGTATTTGAAAAAAAGGTCAGCAGCAAAAGCGCCAAAAAGAATACGACAGCAATTCCTCGAACCCATTTCTTTCTATTTTTTATATTTTGTTCATTCATAAAAATCTCCTTTTTTTGGGGTCATTTTTTGGGGTCTGACCCCATAGAATAGACTAACTTTAGTTAGTTGAAACTATGGGGTCTGACCCCCTTTTACTTATCCCTTAATTCCACTCTGTGCCGATATTCCCTCTGCCAAATCGTCCTCGCCGTAGGCAAACAAAAGCAGTGTCGGTATCATGTAGATAACTGCCACGGCAAATGCCAGACCAATCTCTCCGTTGTTTATTCTCGCAAGGAATATGGAGAGTGGGTATTTCTCAACGTCTTTTAATAGGATGAGAGGCTGTTCGACCATGTTCCAGTAATCGATAAATACCAGTATGGTAACGGATGTCAGCGCTCCCTTGCACATTGGCAGGTATATTCTTGTGAATACCTGAATTTCTCCTGCTCCATCGATTCTCGCCGCATCGACAAAGTCTGTTGAGATTCGTCTCATGTATTTTGTCAGAAGATAGACACTAAATGGCGAGAAAAATCCCGGCAGCCAGATTGCCCACTTCGAGTTTAAAATCCCAAGCCATTCTGACACCAGATAGTTCGGCACTAATGTCACCTGATATGGCATCAGCACCAATATCATATAGAGGAAGAACAAAACGTCTTTTGCCCGTCCACGAAATCTACTAAATCCGTAGGCTGTAATCGCAGCCATGCCCACCTGTATCAACGTCACAGGCACCACATAAATAACAGAATTCCAAAACTTTAACAGATATTTTGGACTCTTTAAAAGTACTGTTTCATACTGCGAAAATGTCACCCTGTCTGGAATAAACTTCAAATTTACCTTTTCCCCGATAAATGCCCCCAAACTCCCCGAGTCAAATATCTTTCCATAATTAGCTACAATTTCTGCCTCCGACATAAATGAATTGCAAATGGTAAGAATAATTGGTATCACGAAAAATAATACAAACATCAATGCCACAAAAAACTTGACTGCCAGAGCACTTAACTTTTTTACTCTCATTCTTCCATATCCTTTCCGTAACGATTTTCAATTACAAACAGGACTCCAATCAGCAATACGAGCACATCAAACATAAGGACTGCCGCTGCCGATAATTTCTGGTAATCCAATGACTGAAAGGTATTATTCATAAAATGCTGTAACATATACAGGCTCTCATATGGATAATCGCCTGTGAGAAGATAAATCTCACGGAATATCTTAAATGAATTAATCAGAGACAATACCGTTACAAATACGATTGTTGGCGAAATATATCTGAGTTTTACCTTAAAAAACAATTTGACATTTGATGAAGTATCAAGTCTCGCCACATCTAACAATTCTCTTGGCACACTGGCATAGGCTGACATAAACAAAATCATGTTGTATCCAAGATTTTTCCAAAGAAACAAAATCACGATGACCACCAGTGCATACTTTGATTTGAGCCAGTCTACCCTGTCTGCTCCAAAAATTCGAATAAAATCATTTGCAGCCCCATTATAACTAAATAATACTTGAAAAATCAGAACAATGGAGGCAATTGGAACCATTAATGGAGTCAGAAACAAGGTTCGTAACTGACTCTTAAATGGCAGATTTTCCATCATCAGACTTGCTAAAAACATGGACAGTATCACTGCAAGCGGCACCGCTGTAAATGTAAATTTCAGCGTGTTTGTCACTGCAATTCGAAATGCTCCATTGTGTATGATATTTCTATAATTGTCGACAAATACAAATCTTTTCTCACCAATGTTATTAATTGCAGAATAATAAATGACAACAAAAAACGGAAGAATGAAAAACGTAAATACTCCAACCACACTGGGAATCATTCCCGCATTTACGATACACCTGTTCTTTGTTTCGCTTTTCATTTTCTTGATAAAAAACTTCATAAAAAATTTCCTTTTTTATTAACTGTTTTCCTTGACATATAAAGTTAACTGTTTTCCTTCACATATAAAGTTAACTATTTTCCTTTACATACAAAGTTAACTGTTCTCCTTTGCATATAAAGTTAACTATTTTCCTTCACATATAAAGTTAAATATTTTCCTTCACATATAAAGTTAACTATTTTCCTTTACATATAAAGAAATCCTGCTCTGTATAATGGCAGCGACTTCTTTTGCCGACTTCTGTCCTGAGAAAAGCGCCTCTGTCTCTTCTCTAATGATATATATAATATCAGAATTCATATCCATCATATAATTGGCAGAATTCACGATTTCTCTCTCTTTCTGCACCTCTTCCTCTGTAGCAATCTCCTCTGGGAAACCGTATTTTTCTTCTACCTCTTTTTTCATTTCTTCATCTTCAAACTGTGATTTTGTAAGACTTGCATAATACTCTTCCATCTCATCTCTTCGAACCGAGTATCCCATGTGCATATTTAAGTAATTATCATCATACGAATACAGATATTTTAAAAATTCCCAAGTTCCCTCTTTCTTCTTGCTCTGGCTGTTGATACAAATATTTCCCAGATTTCCATCTAAGATTACAACTCTCTTTCCCTTTGATGATGGAAAGCCCTTAAATGTTACATCTGTCTGAAATTCCTTATGTAATGTCATATATGTTTGCAATCCCATAAAACATTTATCCAAAAGAACTTTTCCCTGTGAATATGTATCGGACCCATTTGAACTATCATAGACCGTGTTGCTGTCTAAAGATTTAGAATCTTTGTAAGATGCACAAAATTCTAAAATATCAACAAACTCCTTCGAGTCAAAACTACATGTTCCTTTTTTCCAGTCAATATAATCTCCCATGCTATACTGAACTATTGTATCCAACATATTACTATTTGTAGGCATTTGGTAAATATCGGAATCTGGGTGATTTTTTGCAAATTGAATAAATTCCTGCGTTGTCCATTCTTGACTGTCACCAACTACATTTGTCGCACCTGCCATTCCTGCAACAAGAAATACTCTTGGCAATGTATAAATTTTTCCATCTATTTTACTTGCCTCTACCACATTGTCTAATAAATCATCCAGACTAATCTCCGAATCTTTCTCAAAATACGGAATTAAATCCTCCAAAAGCCCCTTATTTACATATTGTTTAATTCCAATTCCATTCAAATCAAGAATATCCGGTCCCTTTCCTGAAGTAATATCCAGATTTAACTGCTGAACTCCCTTTTTATGTGCCTCATTGTAATTTTCTTCATCTAAGTCTTCATATTCGACAATTTCAACTCTGACACCTGTATTTTTCTTGTTAAATGCGAGCACTTTTTCTTCTAAGTCACGCCCCAAATTGAGAACACCAAGTTTTATGACATTTTGATTTCCATCTTCCACACTCCCAACTGCTGACCCATCACTGATATTATTTAATGAGTATCTTATAATATTGACATTTGCCCCATCAGCTACTGCCAGCGCATAATCTCCATTTTGATAACGGTATATTCCACGCACCTCACTTGTACCAACACTGTATTTCATAAGATTAAATATTCTTTTTCCTTCTGATTCATTGTTTTCAGCATCATACAGACTGTCTGACGAAGTATATAAAATGTGATTTCCCGAAACATATAAATTAGATACCCACTCATCTTTTGCAAGTGTCATATATGAGTAATCCATACTCTTCTTATCAAAATCTAATATATTTAATACACTGTCCTTCCCCTTCTGCACTACAACAGCAACTCTTCCATCTGGCAGTGCAACCATTTTCTCGTCACCATCTTTATTCTCAATTTCAGATGCAATACTTCCGTCATCTGCAAGTTTACAAAAAACAGTAGTTTCTCCACTTTGTCTATTTACCGCATAACGCACTCCTCCCGCAGTGATTTCTTTATCAAATATCTCTCCTGCATCCTTTGTATCTACAGGATTTAAATCCATATCATATGTTTTTCGAATAGAATGTTCCTCAGAATGAATGATAGCCTCCACATTTCCATCTAGATTTTCAAATAAATCGCCGACATTTGTGCCATCCTGCTTTATCTCCTCCACTTCTACTTTTTTTGTCTCGTTCTTCTCAAAATCATATACGGAAATTCCAACATTAACACCACTGTCATCTTTATATAACGTCACAAATTTGCCTTCCATAATCTCCGAATACATCATACTATCCACCTGCTCAAGCACGGCTTCCTGCTTTGTATAATAGAGTTGCTCTTTTTCCTCTTCCTTTGGTTTCTCCTTTTTCTTAGAGCAGCCTGAAATCCCAAGAATCATAGCTGCCGCAAGCGTCAATGCGACTAATTTTTTTCGTTTCATATTCAAACCTCCTGTAATATGTATTGCCCTTTGATTTGCTCTGGACATCTCTCATTATGCTTTTCTTTCATTCATAACTATTTTAAATACGTATGAGGATTGAAATTTCGTGCATGTGTGAAGAAAAAAATTCAATGCAGCCACAAAGATGAATAGACTGATATGCTTATGTGAATCACTCCCTCGTGTTTAAAATGCAGAGGACGCGTAAGCGACCAAAATCCTGTCTCTAGGTGCTTACGCTTTTCAATATTCGCTCTGTAAACATATCAGCCTATTCTGTTTTATTGAATATTTGCTCTATCTGTTTCCATCATTACGATGAACTGGGACAAAGCATTTAAAATATTTCTATTCTGTTTATTGAATATTTGCTCTATCCGTTTCTCTATACGCAAATCGGCGAGCCATATACTTGTGGAGCGGACATTTCACAGTCCGCAAAATAAGTATATAACCCGCCGAACATCTCTGTAGCAACAGCACTATTTATTATTCTAATCTATTTATTATTCTAATCTATTTTTTGTCTCAAATTTAATCAGGAATTTCATGAATTTCTCTCTTGCCTTTTCTATAATTTTGGCATCTCTGGTGTTGAGTGCTGACTCAAATTCCATCATATTCTGGTCGATGAGCATACGCTCAATTCCAGTATTTTCCTCATACATTCGCTCACCCTTAAATAATAAGAGTCTGTTTTCTTCCTGATCTCTTGGGTGAATTTTTAAGAAGGAAAGTTCTTCAAAACGTTTCTGAATTTCCTCATCTGTCATGTCGACTTTTTGATTTTTAAATACCTGTTTTTTGACTTCTCCGGTTGACAATACTCGAACCGATACTTCTAACAGTGAATTCACATCATAGGTATAAGTGACATCAATTCCCTCTTCACCCATTTTCCCCACAGGAACTTCCACTTCAATATCTCCAAGTTTTAAATTGTTGCTGGCAAATCGGCTCTCACCCTGAAGTACCTCTACATTTAACTTGCGCTGATTATCTCTTGAAGTGTAGAATGTCTCCGTTCTGCTCGCCGGAATGACTGTATTTCTCTCAATGATTGGGAAGAAATGTCCTGCCTCCTTACTTCCATCTTCTCGGTCAATCACAACCTCTGTTCCAAGCGTAAATGGACACACATCTGTCAGGATAATCTCTTTTACTGACTCATTTCTCTCCTTCATAGCTGCCTGCACAGCCGCTCCAAGTGCCACTGCCTCATCTGGATTGATGCTGAAATCCGGCATGGTGCGGAACATTCTTCCGACAAATCTTCGAATCATATTCATCTTTGTCGCTCCGCCTACAAGAACTACTTTATCAATATCAGAAAGTTTCAATCCCGCATCTGCCATACTTCTCTTGACTGGAATTTTAATCTTGTCAAACAGCTCTGCGCAGCGCATCTCATATTTTTTCGCATTTAAATCAAAAGAAATGACCTTATCATCAATGACAAACTGCGCCTGTACATGACTCTCTGTTCCGAGATTCATCTTAATCTCTTCTGCTTTCTGGCGAATGTGTTTGAAAGTCTTGTCGTCTAATTTCTCTCTGTCTAACTCCTCATGCTCCTCAAAAAACATATCG
>ONXS01000036.1:24439-40254 GCA_900321855.1 uncultured Eubacteriales bacterium
AAAATATCTCCAAATGTCTCAAGAATAGATACATCAAAAGTTCCTCCACCCAAATCAAATACAAGAAATTTTGCATCCTGCTGATTTAAGAGTCCATAGGCAATCGCCGCTGCGGTTGGCTCTGAAATTATTCGGTCTACTTTTAATCCAGCCATCTCTCCGGCAATCTTCGTTGCCTTTCTTCTCTCTTCATTAAAATAGGCAGGTACACTGATGACTGCCTCCGTGACCTCTTGTTTTAAATATTCCTCCGCATCTTCCTTTAACGCACGAAGAATTAATGCAGAGAGCTCCGTTGCCGTAAACTCCCTCACCTTTTCATATTCTTTTCCATCTTTTTCATATTTTTCAGTTCCGAGATTGAACTTTTTCTTACTGCCCATATCTCGTTTAAATACACTTGCTGAGGATTCCGGATACAGAATTTGTCTCTCCTTTGCTGTCTCGCCAACAAAAACCTGTCCCTCCTCATCAATACTTATGACAGACGGAGTGAGATTTTTCCCAAGTCTGTTCGGTATAATCTTCGGACCTTCATCTGAGTAATAAGCTACTAAACTGTTTGTAGTTCCTAAATCTATTCCAACTATCATTGTGTTACTTCCTTTTCTTCTTAAATCAAATAATTATATAACCTATCGTTTTTAAAAGCCTAGTGTGACACAGATACCTTTATGGAGTGAACCTTTGCAGACGTCGGTACTTAGGGAGCGTCTTTTGCTCCCTTATGTACCGCTACGTCAAAACAGAGCGAGAGCGTTTCACGAAATAGATATATCTGTGTCACACGACCTATATAATTATTTTCCTTGTACCTCTTCTATCATGCGGTGAATATATCGCTCCATCTCTGGTGCCATTCCACAGCCTTCAATCGCAGTATTATAATTCTTAACCGCCTCTTCTACGTTTCCTCTCAGACACTCCAAATGTCCTGCGAGAATATAATATTCAAAGCAGTTGCATCTCTTACAGAAATCACAAATTGGTGCAGCCTGCATATTTTTTACACATTTTTCCAGCATCTCCAAGTCCTTAAACTGGAAGGCAATGTGGCCTAACTGATACCATCTGATTCTCTTATAACCGTAAGAGTTTGCCCAGTCATCTAATGTTCCATAGCGGTCTGTGCATAGTTTTTTAAATTTTTCAAGGTAGGTCTTTGATTTTTTTGCATTTCCAATCTTATCATACCAGATGGCAAGATTGTCTAAAATCATGGATGTTCTCTGGAAACTGTCTGTCTTTTTCAATATCATTTCGCTGACAGCAATAACTCCCTTATAATCTTCCACATCTTCTAAAAGGTGGTCTTTGATGTCATAATACATCACATCAAGCAATTTATCATCTTTTTTAATCTCTTTTAATGCTCGATTCAGCAATTTATAAAATTGCTCATCTTTGTGCTCTGCAAGATATGCAGTAAATAATGCCTCATATGCTTTTGCCTTGAGACTTGTGACATCTGACTTACTGCCTTTTATCAACTCAAATGTCTCATTTCCAAGTTCATAAAGCCCCTGAATATTTCCGACACTTTTGTATACATCTATGATTTTCTCCATATACCAGTTGCGGTTTTTATCTTTTCCCTTTTCGGCATATTCCTGCGCCTCTTCAAAGTTTCCAATCGTCATTGCTGTCTGGAATAATTTATTATATTTCATAAAGAAATTATCATCTGACTCAGATTCTGCAATGCGCAGTGCCAAATCATGTGACTCCTCCATTCTTCCCTGTCCGAGAAGAATTTTCTGATAGAGTCTCATTGCCTGCAGGCTCTCTTCATCATACTCCAGCGCTTTTTTTATATCTTTTTCTGCAAGTTCCAAAACATCTGACTCATAATAAATCTCCGCACGAATTCGATAAATCTCATCATTTGCATAAATGTCAATCTGATGATTTGCAAAATCAAGTGCAGCTTCTACATCTGCTTTATCTGTTGTATTTCTATATTTAAATAAGTAAAACTCTGCAAGATTTTTATTGACTTCCGGCTGATTTGGTGCCTCATTCAGAACTTCTGTATAATATTGAAATGCCACATCATCTTCATCTTTATACCAGTAATTTCTTCCAATCTGCAATTTTACAGAATGTATCATTTCTGGTTCTGTTGCATATGTGAGAACTTCTTTGTATGTTTCAATTGCCTTATCATAGCTGCGTTCTCTCTCATAATAACTTCCAATCATTCGAAGAACTTTTTTTACATATCTTGGATAAACTCGGACTGCATGATTCCATGCTTTCATTCGAAATTCCTCTTCTGCACTGAGATATCCTGCCTCAAGATATAAGTCCGCAATCAAATATTCGACCAAATCCTTGTCATTCTCCATCTCTTGCAGGGCATTAAAAATCTCAGTTTCATCAAACGGGATTTCTTCGTCTGCCATCAAAATCATCTTATATACAAAATCAAGAACCTTGCCTGTCGCCTCATTTTCCTGTGCTGTCTGGTAAATCTGTTTTCCCATATCATATCTTCCATAATCATAACTTACCAGCATCGGATAGAGATAGATTTCTTCATTCCCCGGTACGATTCGCATCTCTTGCGCGTAAGCATCCATAACATTTTGTGCATAGCCCATTGTATAAAATGCCCTCGCATGTATCTGATAAGGGATATACCATTCACTGACCTCTTCAAGAATTAAATCCGCCATATCGATACTCTTCTTATACTCACAGGTATCTATATAAATATCAGATGCCTCTTTTAAGAAATAAATCTTTTCTTTTATTGATTTTTCGACATCAATCGCCTTTTCAATATATGCTTTGGATTTTGACAGGTCTGATTCCATCTGCATAAAATCTTCCTTTGTGATTCCCTGTTTCAACATAATTTCCTGACTTCTGTCATGGTAGGACATAGCAATAGAGGCAAGGAGCAGTCCTTTTCTCTTTAACATCTTCTCCTCTTCCTCGTTCCCCGCACCTTTTTCTTCTACTCGTTCAATCAGCTCGACTGCCCTTTTCAGCCTGCTCACAGCCTCTTCATATTTTTTCATTCTAAGATAACAGCGTCCTGTCAGATTGCAGAATGTATATTCTTTTTCACTGTCTCTCTCCGGCTCATGTGCCTCCACATAACTGATACACTCATCAAACATTTCGTTCTGATAATAACACCAGCCAAGTTCAAAAACACTCTCCACATCTCCTGCATCGCCCTTTTGTCTTAAAATGTTCATCAGTTTTTCATTTGCAATGACCATATATTCAATCAATGCAGGATATTCTGCATACTGTTCCATTGCAGCAATACAGGCGTCCTTCATCTCCTGATATTTTTCTGCTGCATACAAATATCGGATGTTATCTGCCACAATATAGAGTGCATTATTCTTATATTCCAAAAGTTTTTGTCTGAGCACATCTGCCTGTTTTAAATCCCCACTTACCTCATATCCCAGTGCAAATCCCATGATGAGGCATTTATTTTCAGACTCTAATATATCTCCACTATATTTTCCCTTTATAATATTAAAATATTCCTCCGCCTGTATCATATCCTTTTCATATACGGCAACAATTTCTCTCAGAATATCATAATAGATGTGGCTTGCCGGCATAGCATCTATTTCATCCAGATACTCTTTGACCTTGTCAAAGTTTCTGTCTTCTTCCTTGTTAATTGCTGTCTGTGTAGAAAGTTCATCCAGAGACTGACTGAGTTTTATGATAAGCTGGTCATAGTCAAAATCCTTCTCTCCCTCAAAAAAATAATAATAACTATCTTCCTTTTCCATCTCAATTTCACCAATCACATAATCGATAAAATTCTGTGGAAACTTTTCAAGCAGTACATCTCTGTTATCACGAATATTAAATGTCATATTCATCTTTGTCCATATCTGAGATGGAAGATAATAATGTGAAAGTAAGAATATCATCAGCTTTTCCAATGCCTGATCTTGAGTATCCAATGACACACAAATCTCATCCTCAAAGATTCCATCCCATGAATGAATATCTATTCTTCGATAAAAATCTGTATAAATCTCCTCTATTTTTTCAATCCAGACATCAAACTCATCTTTCGACTGCTCCTCTGTTTCTTCCGTCCTTGCATATCGGTCAGCCTCTTCATACGCCTGTCTGAGCTGTTTAACTCCCTCTGCATCATCTTCCGGATTCACAGATTTCAGCTTTGTACGATAAGCCATTTTGATTGCATTTGTGTCTTTTGTTTTTTCAATTCCAAGAATTTCCCAAATGTTACTCATACCGTATTCCTTTCCACAATTACTTCATTTTCCGTCATATTATAATTTTAATATTATAGCATATCTCCTTATCGAAAGTAAACAATAGAATCTATCCACTGCAAATATTCTCAAAACAATCGATTGCACGATTTGCAAACAATCTGTTGCCAAAAAACAAAAAGCCCTAATATCAAGTTTGAACCAACCTCCAAGCGTTAGATTTTTGGTCTAACATCCTGAGAGGCGGTTCCACTTGATAATCAAGACTTATTCTTACTGTTATTTTCTTTTTGTTTAAAATTGATTGTAACTTATGTTGTCAGTCCACCTTATTCGTATCTCAGTGCCTCAATCGGATCTAACTTTGCGGCCTTGTTTGCTGGATAGTAACCGAAGAATAATCCTACCAAGATTGAAAATACAGTTGAGATAATGATTGCCGGTACAGACGGACTAATTGTAATCGACACCATATTCATGGCATCCGGATACATATTTGCCAGCACACCACCTGCAAGTTTTCCAATAATTGCTCCATTTAAGATTCCAATTAAAATTCCAATCAATCCTCCTATCGTACAGATTGTAATGGACTCTGTGATAAACTGTCTGCGAATCAGGCGATTTGGAGCACCCAGTGCTTTTTCCACACCAATTTCTTTTGTTCGCTCAATAACACTGACAAGCATGATATTCATAACTCCCACACCACCTACAATCAGAGAAATGGCTGCTATGACAGAAATTGCGATTGTGACAATATTTAAAACCTTGTTGATGATTCCAAGCTCCTCAATTGTAGAATCTATTTGTATTTCAATTCCCTTTTTATCTGCATATTCTTCTGCGAAAAAGTTTTCCAGATTTTGTCTCTCTGTCTTTTCATCATTTTGTGGATTCCAGTTAATCATCACATACTCACCAACGGTATCTTTATTCTCATAGTATGACATTCCTGTATATTTCTGAAGTGTTGTGTATGGAATATAAACTGCCGTTGTCTTTCCTTTTTTATCTCCTGTGGTATCCTGATTTTTCTGTCTGTCGTATTTTGCCACTCCAACTACCACAAACTCTTCTGTTACTTTTCCTCCATCGGAACCAATATCTAAACTAATTGTTTTGCCGAGTGCATTTCCATCTCGAAAATATTCATTGGCAAATTTATCTGTAACGACAATGGCATTTTTCTGTTCTTTCACATCTCTCTTCGAGATAGAGCGGCCCTCAAGAATTTCTATTTTCTGTGCCTTAAAAAAACCCTTTGTCACACCTGCAATGACTATATTCAAGTCTTTATTATTATAGTTTTTGAGTTTCGTCTTTCCGGCACTGTCTGCCATAACCACTTCATAATGTCCCGGATACTGTTCTTCCAGTCGGTCAAACATAGACCATGTAAACATATCTTCTTCTTTTAGTTCAAAATATTGTTCTTGAAAATCTTCTCCATCTTCACTCTCTTCTTTTTCAGACATTCCCCACATCATGTAGGCATAAAAATTGGTTCCTCCGAGGTCGTTAAATGTTCGTGTAAGTGTCTTTTGAATGGAATTTCCGATTGTTGTAATTGTGATTACAGAACTGATACCGATAATAATTCCAAGCATGGTGAGGAAGGATCTGAGTTTATTGCTGACAATTGCACTCAGTGCTGATTTGATACTTTCTAAAACTCCCATTAACTCTCTCCTCCTTCCAAAATCATTCCATCGCTAATCGTGATGATTCTCTCTGTCTCTTCGGCAAGTTCTCTGCTGTGTGTAATTAAAATAATGGTCTTTCCCTGCTCCTTATGAAGTTTGTGAAAAATATCCATTACCATATGTCCTGTCTTGGAATCAAGTGCTCCAGTTGGCTCATCTGCAAGAATAATATCCGGCTCATTTGCAAGTGCTCTCGCAATCGCCACTCTCTGTTTCTGACCTCCGGAAAGCTCACTTGGTTTATGTAACATTCGGTCTTCCATTCCAACAAGTTTCAACAGCTCTTTTGCTCTCTGCTCGCGCTCTTTCGGTTTTACGCCGTTATACATCATAGGCATTTCCACATTTTTTAGTGCATTTAATCTCGGAAGAAGATTAAATGTCTGGAATACAAATCCAATTCTCTGATTTCTGATTTTACTCAACTGTTTATCATTGCATTTGCTAATATCCACATTCTCAAACATATAAGTACCTTCGGTTGGTCTGTCCAACGCACCGATAATATTCATAAGCGTACTTTTTCCAGAACCGGATTGACCTACGATAGAAACAAATTCACCTTTGTTTACTTCTAATGAGATTCCATGCAGAATTTCAAGTTCATTGGGCTTGCCTATATAAAATCGTTTTACGATGCCCTGCATCTGTATTACTTTACTCAATGACTTCACCATCTTCCACAAATTCTGCTGAAGTAACCACTTCCATTCCCTCTGAAATCTTATCTGAAATTACTTCTGTATAATAATTGTCCTCAACACCTTTTGTCACTTCTGTTTTCTTTGCAATTCTCTGTCCATTTGATTCTTCTACAAGAAAAATATAATCTTTTCCGTCCTCACTGACTACAGAATCATAAGGAACTGTGAGGGCATCTTTCTTGTCTGCCAGAACAACCTTTGCATTTGCCGTCATGCCAATCAACACCTGCTCATCATTATCTGTAATTCCAATTTCAGCACCATAACCGGCACCGGAACTGCCATCCATCATCGCTGTGTCAGATGCGGAACCCGGAACCTTTACAACTTTTTTTACAATACCATTGTAAACTTTATCTCCTGTCGCCGGTGTCTTAATCGCAACCGGCATATTTTCATTTACTTTTAAAATATCTGACTCGTTCACAGATACGTTGATTTTCAATGACTTTGGATCTGAAATTGTCATGATTGCCTCTGTTGTCGGAATACTTCCCGTTTTTACATTTAATGCTGTCACAACGCCGTCAATCGGTGCTGTCACCTTACAGTTATTCAACTGTGTCTGTAATTTTTCAAGCTGTGTGAGTGACTCTGTATCTGCCTTTACATACTTTTCTGCATTGACCACATCCTGAGCTGCCATGACTGCATTATCTCCCTGTCTGGTTACAGCCTTAACATTGTTTGCCGCCTCTGTCACTGCATCATCATATGCTGCAAGACCGGCTCCCGCCTCATCATACTGAACTTTCAGTGCTGCCTTTGCCTCTGGATCTGCCTCAGCATCCATCTGTGCTTTCAACTGATTGTAATCCGCATATGCCTTATCTCTTGCTGCCACTGCGCGGTTATGTGCAAGATTCGCCAGTTCAATATCCTCTGCTCTCTGTGCTTTGGCATCTTCTAAATTCCTCTGGTTCACTGCATTGGTGTTTGCAACCTGTGCACTTGCTGTATCTAAGGCTGCCTTTAATGTATCATATTCCGCCTGAATACTTGCACTGTCAAATTCACAGAGCACATCTCCTGCCTTGACAGTATCTCCAACTGCGACATTGACTGTCTTTACCTTTGCCTGAGCAAGTGTACTTGTGATATTGACTTCATTTGTACTCTCAATCTTTCCAGATACACTGATTGCATTTGAAATATCCTGAAGAGTGATAACATCAGTTCCCATATACTCTTCCTCTACCATCATCTGTGAGTTATCTGATTTTGTAAAAAAAATCTTTTTTGCTCCAACTCCAACGACAACAACTGCTGCAATCACACAGACAGTAATAATTACTTTTTTCTTTTTCATATTTCTTTTCCTTTCCTAATTTGTAATTATTTAAACCCAGACATTTTCGAACTTGATTCTGAATCGTTGCTCCTATTGTTGAGCAGATGTTTACAATCTGCCTCGCAAACAACCTCTTGTCAAGCATTAAGAGAAACACCATTTGTGATGTTTCTCTCACATCATACTAAAATTCCTCTCCTGATTCTACTTCAAATGTCAGGTAATCTTGTATCTCTTTTAGGTCATCTTTTGTAAAATATACCATTCGTCTCATTTCAGTCTTATCTTTTGTATAGAAGATAACATTAAGATGTAAAATCTTATCATGATAAAAATCATTATCGTACATCTCTTTTATATTTCTCTCTAATACTTCACATATCTTTTTTACACATTCCGGTTTTGACTGTGCTTTCTGTTTAAAAGCAACATTGTTTGCCCAGACACCATCCAAATCCAGAGCATCCGCTATATCAAATGCCTGATAACTTTCTACATATACGTCCATTTCCGACACATCCTCTGGTTTCGGTGCAAAATCAACAAACTGTTTTTCAACTGAAGTCAATCCCATTAATAATGCAATTGCTGAAATATATGCCAGTATCACGGTTAAAAATACTGACTTGATATGGAATTTTTTTGTGGACAACTTTTCATAAACAAGTGCTGCGATTACAGTGAGTGCCACATATGGAATAATCTCCATCCATCCGTGTTCATAGGTCATTTTAATTTTGAACCCTACCACTGTTATATCATATGCGACAAATAAGAGCATTGCAAGTGCCACATAGACAAGAAAACGAACTGCGATGCGAATCCACTTATAGCCAAATGACTTTCCTGTTGTCTCACTCTTTCTTCTCTGAAATGCCACAAAAGCAAGTACAAAGAGCAAGGTTCCAATTATTCCGGAACAAATGAGATTTTTCCATGTAATAAAAAGCGTATTATCCTCGACCACATCTGCAATATGTGTCAGGTAAGTCACCACAATATTATTTCTTCCCAGAAACATGTAGTCGCTCAAATCGTAGGAATAAACAATAGGAATATTTGAAAAACTTGAGAATATAAGGTCTACGACTGCTCTCATGTAAAATAATAACATTACCATCAGCGTAAGTCCGCTGAACAGATTTCCCGACAATGAAAATGCGAGTATCACAACTCCGGAGAGATAGATAATTGCAATCAAAATCAGGATAAATCCCTTACCTAACATCACATAATTATACTTGATTAAATTATATTTTGTATAAGTTGCAATCAGTCCTCCTGCTATGCCAAGTACCACGGTAATCATCTGCCAAATCCAAACTGCTCCTACCTTTGAGAGAAATATCTGCTTTCTGGATACCGGAACAGAATAGTAAAAATCGCTGCTCTTTCTTGAATACAAAAATGAAAATGACAACATCAGCATCAAGACACTAAAACACACCACTGTCGTAAAAATAATTCCTGTCAGTTGGGTAGATGCATACACTGGATCAAATATAGTTTCATAAATATCATCATATCGTTGATGTGTCATATATCTTTCAACTTTTGTATAATTACTATAATTAATATTCACCATTTGAAATAAAAGCAATATCATTACAACAACTTCAAATATTCCAACCGCTTTTAACTGATTAAATGACTCCCACATATAAGAATGTTTTTTTGCCGGTTTTAATGGTTTATAACTCATCTTCATCCTCTCCTTCCCCGAGGTCTTGGTGTATGCAGGTATAATTTCTCTCTTCCATCTCATAAATAAACACTTCTTCTAATGTGAGTGGAAGAATTTCCAATAACACCGGATTCAACTGATTCAGGTGTTGTATGGTGTGTTCCCTGTCACCTTTCGCAATAAACTGTGCAACCTTTCCCTGCTGCTTGTAGCTGATAACTTCTATTCCCTCAAATTTGCTCTTGTCAAACTCCTCAGAAAATGCAATCTGTACTTTGAAGTTATTCGTTTTTAAATCCATAATATCACTGTCTAATACAAGTCTTCCCTCGTGCAGCAGTGCGAGGTGGTCACAAATATCTTCCAACTCTCTGAGAGAGTGCGAAGTGATAATCACCGTTGCCTTGTGCTTTACAACTTCACCCGCAATGAGTCGTTTTACCTGTGTACGAATGACCGGATCGAGTCCGTCAAATGTCTCATCAAAAAACATATATTTGCAATTCGTGCACAAGGCAAGAATCGTTGCCATCTGTCTCTTCATTCCTTTGGAGAAATCTGAGATATTTTTATAAGGATTTAACTTGAAGATTTCTAACAATTTGTTCAATTTATCATAATCAAAGTTTTCATAAACAGACGCATATAGTTCTGCCATTCTCTTGATATTAGAACCCTGTAAAAAATACAAATCGTCCCCCACATACACAATATCCTTTTTTATTTCTGGATTATCATATACATCTATTCCATCATACTGAATCGTTCCCTCATCCTGCCTGTAAATTCCGGCAAGAAGTCTTAAAATAGTAGATTTTCCAGCTCCATTGGAGCCCACCATTCCAAGAACTGTCTCATCGCTGATTCGAAATGTAATATCTTTGAGTGCATCTTTATCTTCAAAATTTTTGCTGATACGGTTAATCTCTATCATGTCTCTCCCTCCTCATACACTTTATCGACAACTTCCATTACGGTGTCTTTTTTGATTCCGGCAAATTTGAAATCTTTTAACATATGCTCCAAATCATCTAATTTATCTGTCTGATGACTGGAAACAATTTTCACGGCATCATTTGAAATAAATGAGCCTCTGCCGGGAACAGATGTAATTAATCCTCTTCGGTCCAGTTCTGTATAGGCTCTCTGAACAGTGTTTGGATTGGTTGATAATTCCATCGATAAACTTCGCACAGACGGCATCTTGTCACCGGGCTGCAGAATCCCTTTTAAAATCTGATCTGCCACTTGATGAAAGATTTGCTCATAGATAGGTTCTCGTGACATCAAGTCTATGACAAACATACGACATTCCTCCTTCTTAATATGAATGTAGCTCATCTCAGAAATTTGAGTTTACTTCACACGGTCAACTCACATTTCTTTCGCTATGGTGTTTTAACTGTATTAGTTGTATTCATACAGTTATGATACTGTATACATTTTATTTTGTCAATAATTTTTCAATAAAACTGTACCAATGCCTATTTATCACACAGCGACACATTGCACGATTCACAGACAATCTATTGCTCCAAGTTCTACAAATTACTCTCTGCACATTTCTCAAATCATCGTATTACTCCTCAAATTTTTATATAGGCACTGCGTTTTTATCTCTACTTGCATAAAAAAAAGACTAGATTTTCATCTAATCTTCTCTCATATCATATTACCGTGCTCTATATATTTATATATTGCTGTCATTTCACGCAATTGCAATCTACTGCGGCATAAATCTCGGTGATTTGCAAAATCTGACTTTGTCACGCGGACTGCTTCTCTGTCAACCGCCCACTCAGTATAAAATACACAATCAGGCAGATACTTCCCGTCACAATCCAAGAAATCGGATATACAATCATCAGCATACGAAATTCCCGAACTCTCCGACAGACTGTATAAATCCATGTGAGTCTGAGTACGCAGGTTCCTATCATAGTAATGATTGCCGGTGTCATCGAATAACCAATTCCTCTCAGTGCCGCGCCGCTAATTTCATAAGTTGTAATCAAAATATATGGAATCAATAAATAAAACATTCGAATTTCTGCGTAATGTGCCACTTCTGGTTTTGATGTAAAGAGTCCAATAAAGAATGACCTTCCAGTCACAAAAGTGGTACTCATGATAATAACTGCAAAAATTGCCATTCCAATACATTCATAAAAGATTTTTCGACATCTCTTATATTTATTTGCTCCATAGTTCTGGCTCACAAATGTAACTGCCGCCTGTCCAAATGCAGTTACCATATAATATTCATAAATCTCATAATTCAGTGTCACAGAAGAACCTGCCACAGCATCAGAACCGTAGCCATTTAATGCTGCCTGTATAAAAATATTGGCAATCGAAAATACCGAGGTCTGTATCCCCGCCGGCAATCCGACTTTCATAATTTTTGACAGTTCAGAAGTTTTGACTGCAATCTCTTTCAAATTCAGGCGAATAATCTCGTCTGCTTTTGTCAGACAAATCAGCACAAAAGTTGAACTAATCACATTCGATACAACCGTTGCAATTGCCACACCAACTACTCCGAGATGAAATCCAATGACCAAAAACAGATTTAAAATTGTATTTACAACACCAGATACAATCAGGGCATAGAGTGGCTTTTTCGTATCTCCAACACATCTCAAAATTGCCGCTCCAAAATTATAAACCATAACGAAAGGCATACCAATAAAATAAATTTTTAGGTAAATGACTGCCTGATTTAAAATGTCTGTCGGAGTATCCATCCACTCCAGCACCGGTCTTGCAAAAATCATTCCAAGAAACAACAGTAAGACTCCGCTTATCATAGAGATTGCCATCGCTGTGTGAACGGTATCTTTTGCCTTTTCTTTTTTGCCCTGTCCGATATAGGTAGAAATGACAACATTTGCTCCTATTGACAGTCCTCCAAACAGATTAATCAGTAAATTGATGACCGGAGCATTACAGCCAACCGCTGCCTGACCTGTACTTGTGTCAAACTTTCCGACAACTGCCACATCCACAGAGTTGAATAACTGCTGCAAAATACTGCTCGCTGCGAGTGGAAGTGCAAAGACGAGTAACTTTTTTGCCAATCCTCCATTCAGCATATCCACGGACTGTTTACTGTCTGCCATAAAATTCCTCTCTTCTCAGCTCCAGCCACGGAATTTCTTTCTTCTTCTTTGCAGCAATGCTCAAATCAATATCAACCTCAATTAATTTTTCTCTGTCATCCGCCTTATAAATCACTTTTCCATAAGGGTCTACCACAAGCGATTCACCTGCAAATTCCATGTCACCTTCCGTTCCCACACGGTTACACATAGCAATAAACACAGAATTCTGCATCGCCTGTACTCTCATCTCCCACTCAAACATCTCCATCGGCTCTGCCTTACAGTTTGCAGTCGGAACAATGACAAGGTCTGCACCCTGTAGTGCACACGCTCTGATGCTCTCTGGCATATGTCGGTCAAAACAAATCACAATGCCAATCTTCCCAAATGGAGTTTCAAATACATGAAATCCATCTTTTGAAGGTGTGTAGTAATCTTTCTCATAAAATTTCTCTGTCTGATAAATGTGAACCATAGAAGCCTCTCCTACAAGTTTGCCCTCCGGACTGATAAATAACGAGCGGTCAAATCTCTCACCATTATCTTCAATATACATATTTGGTGAAATATATAAGTGATTTCTCTTTGCTACCTGTTTCAATAAGGTAATAATCTCCGCATCTTTCTTTGTCACATACTGTTCTACATCTTTTTTCTCATACTGTGGAAAAAATGGACTTAACTGAATTTCCGGAAAAAATAACAAATCCAAATTCTGTGCCTGATGACAAATCTTCAGTGTCTTTAACTCATTTAATTTAATATCCTCTGACATGCTCATCTGAGCCATTGCTAATTTCATACTCTAATTACCTTTATTTTCATTACCTTTCATCTCATAATTCCTTTTCCCATCACTCACACAGGTAACCGTTCCATTGCAAGTATAAAAAATTTCATTCTGATTGCCCATATCCGTTACTTTATCTTTTATCATCTGGTCTGTATCTGCCTCAGTCAAACTTGTGCTTATCACATATTTAGGTGAAACTGCCTCCAAAAACTGTACACTGTTATCTTCTATTGCACCGTGATGTGGCAGTTTTAAAATATCTGCATCTATAAAATCCTTCTCTAAAAGTTCCTTGATTCTCTTCTTCTCAGCATCTCCTGCAAACAAATAGGTATCTTCTCCGTGTGTAATCTTTGTGACAAGTGAATAATCATTTTCCTGCTTGTAAGTGCTCTGTTTTGGAGCATTTATAAAAATCTCCATTCCACCTGTCCGGATGGTTCTATCTTCTGTTACATATGTAATTATCTGTGGCATATGTTCATCCACATATTCTTTAAATTTCGCATATTTGTTTCCTGTATCTTCATACTGTGGCATATATACCTGAGATACAGTAAAATTTTTCAAAATGTCCTTCGCCCCACCGATATGATCTTTGTCAAAATGTGTCAAAATCATTCCATCAATCTGACTCACTTCTCTGGTGCGCAAATATTGGACTACGGTATCGACAGTCTCTTCATAGCCAGTGTCGATGAGAAATGTTTTTCCTCCACTGCGTATTAAAATACAGTCACCCTTTCCAACATCAATAAAATCGACATACATTCTTCCATCATCCGACTTGTCCGATGATGTTATCTGATTTCTACATGATATGATTGCAAGAGACAAACATAAAACCAGAACGCTTACTCTGATTTTTCTACCCTTGACTGTATGATTGCTCATATTGCCTGTGCCTCCTTCTTGATGTCATTTGGTTTGATTATAGCACCTTTCTTTCCAGAAACAAATAATTTTTTTCAAATTTTCAAACAATGCTTTTGCTGTGCAAAAAATCAAGCAAAAAAAACAGAAAGACGAGACATCTTTCTGTAAAAATCGTGTTTCCACATACCTTTGTATGTGTTCTCTAAAAAAAAGAAGTTCGAATCAGAACCATATAGACAACGGTTCCTCCAACGATACTAAAAAATGTATTGTGTTTCCATTTATAAGTAATTCCCACAAACAGAGACGCAATTAACAGAGGAATTCCCTGAGATACCGGCTCGCTCTTTGCATCTTTTAGACAATATACCAAAAGCACCGCCATAATTGCCGCCGGTAATTTTTTCCCCAACTGCTCTAACCACGCCGGCATTTTCGCCTCTCCTCTGAAAATCAGAAATGGGAGTGCTCTGAGAAAAAAGGTAATTGCCGCACTCATCGTAATTATTCCTATTATCCTTAAATTAATCATAGTGCTCACTCTTCTCTTTCTCCATTTTATTTCGCTTACACAACTGCCACAGTGAATCTCTCGCAGAAGTCTGTTTTTCCGAGGTATATTCTGTGTTCTCATTTCTCATAAACAGCAAAATCCCTGATGTCAGAACCAGTGCTGATAACATGAAATTCTTTCCAAATAAAAACAGACAGATAACACCCACAAGAATCCCTGTCAATGCCGGTCTGTGGTCTTTTGTTTTCTCCCACTGGTCAACAAAAATCGTGATAAATAATGCTGTCATGCAAAAATCAATTCCTTTTAGTTCAAACGGAATAATCTGTCCTAGAACTCCTCCAAGCACTGCGCCAAACATCCAGTAACATCTCGAAAGCAGTGCTACCAGAAACATGATTTTGTGTCTCTCTGGTTCTTCTGGTTCCAGTGTACAGTTGACCGCATAAGTCTCATCTGTCATCGTCTGAATCATGTATACTTTTTTATGCCCCATGTTCTTAAAATCATTTAAAAATGTAATGCTGTAAAAGGTCTGTCTGCTGTTCATCAAAAATGCGGTGACTGCTATTGTTGCAAGCGATGCTCCACTGCTAAAAAATGTAATCAGAACAAACTGAAATGCTCCTGTGTATACCGTCAGACTCGTAAACAGAGAATAAAACCATGAAAATCCCGCCTCCTGCATCATCAGTCCATAGCTAAATGCGACAAATACATAACTAAAAAATATCGGAAGAGATTTGATAAATGCTGTATGCAACACACCACTCTCTGCTGTTCTTTTCTCTATCACATTTTTTTGTATTTTGATTTTTTGTACTGTGTTTTTGGATACTGTGTTCTTTTGTACTGTATTTTTTTGTACTGTATTTTTCTGTACTGTGTTTTTGGATACTGTGTTCTTTTGTACTGTA
>ONXS01000086.1 GCA_900321855.1 uncultured Eubacteriales bacterium
CCCACACCCAGTAATCTGGACATGAACCTGAATCATGCGCGTATGCCAATTCCGCCACGAGTGCTTACAGGTGTATATTATAACAGTAAATGTGAGATAAATCAATAAGTTTTTTACTAATTTTTTTATATATTTTTGTGATTATTCAGAAAAGAAAGGACAGTATGAAAAATGAAGAAAATTGTGATGAATGATATGATTATTGGCGAGGGCAGACCAAAAGTTTGTGTACCAATTGTGGCAAGAACAGTCGAAGAGGCAATTGTGCAGGCAGCCGAGATTGATAATTGCGATTTGGTTGAAATCCGCGGCGATTATATTGAAAATTATAATAATGCCGACTATGTCATTGAGCTTGTGCGCAATGTCAGAAATGTTATTGACAAACCATTTATATTTACTTTTCGAACAGCAGAAGAAGGCGGAGAGAGAAATATTCGTGTATCGGCATATGTAAATATTTTAAAAACGATGATTCAGTCGGGAGAAATTCAATTTGTAGATGTTGAATTCTTTTCGGGCGAAAATGTTGTTCGAGATATTGTGAACTTTGCAAAGGAAAACCGTGTGGTTACCATTATTTCAAACCATGATTTTAACAATACACCTGATGAGCAGGAAATGATTGACAGGCTCAGAGCTATGCAGAGAGCTGGAGCGGACATCGCAAAAATAGCAGTTATGCCACAGGATAAAACAGATGTTTTACGTCTGATGATGGCAACGGAACAGGCGGAATTAAATATTCCTGTGATTACAATGTCTATGGGCAAACTTGGAATACTCAGCAGAATTGCCGGAGAAATTACAGGAAGTGCAATTACGTTTGGAGCAGCAGGAAAAACTTCAGCACCGGGACAGGTTGAAGTGTCTGATTTGTATAGTATATTGGAACTGATTCATAATCAGGTACAAGATTAGAATAGAGGATTAGAATAGAAGATTAAAATAGAAGATTAGAATAGAGGATTAGAATAGAAGATTAGAATAGAAGATTAGAATAGAAGATTAGAATACAAGATTAGAATAGAAGATTAGAATAGAGGATTAGAATACAAGATTAGAATAGAAAATTAGAATGAGGAAGGAACATACAAATGGATAAAAATATTATGTTAATCGGCTTTATGGGTGTGGGAAAATCCACGGTTTCCAGAGCATTATCAACTAAGACAGGTATGCCGGAAGTAGATGCAGATGCGTACATTGTGGAGCGAGAAGGGATGGCAATTACTGACATTTTCGAAAAATACGGAGAAGATTATTTCAGGGATATTGAAACGGAGTGTCTCAGAGAACTTCAGGAGCAGAAAGGCAGAATTATTTCCTGTGGCGGTGGAGCTGTTTTGAGAGATGAAAATGTTGAGATTATGAAAGAGGGCGGAATGATTCTTTTGTTAACTGCAAAGCCGGAAACAATTTTCCAGAGAGTTCGATATAGTAAGGACAGACCGATTCTGAATGGTCATATGAATGTGGAGTATATTGCGGAACTGATGAATAAGAGAAATCCAAGATATACAAGCGTTGCAGACATTATTATAGAGACTGATGACAAGGAAATTGACCAGATTGTAACAGAAATCGAACAGGCACTAAAAAAATAGTTGAAAAAATCTTTGTTATGGTTTAAAATAAATAAGTCTATTGAACATTCAGAGAGAAAATAAAAAATTTAAGATGACATATACTTTTAAGGAGGAATTTTTAAATGATTTCAGCAGGCGATTTTAGAAATGGAATTACAATTGAACTTGATAACAGCGTTTATCAGATTATCGAATTCCAGCATGTAAAACCTGGTAAAGGAGCAGCATTCGTAAGAACAAAATTAAAAGACATTAAAAATGGTGGTGTAGTTGAAAAAACTTTCAGACCAACAGAGAAATGTCCACAGGCAAGAATTGACAGAAAAGAAATGCAGTATTTATACAATGAT
Organism: uncultured Eubacteriales bacterium; assembly: GCA_900321855.1. Lineage (GTDB taxonomy): Bacteria > Bacillota > Clostridia > Lachnospirales > Lachnospiraceae > Bovifimicola. The sequence continues at coordinate 1,940 of ONXS01000086.1, forward strand.
GGTGATTCATATTACTTCATGGACGTTGAGACATATGACCAGATTGCTTTAAATAGTGATAACGTAGGTGATTCTCTTAAATTCGTAAAAGAGAACGAGATGGTTAAGATTTGCTCACACAATGGTGATGTATTCTCTATCGAGCCACCTATCAACGTTGAGTTAGAGATTGTTGACACAGAGCCAGGTTTCAAAGGAAACACAGCTACTGGTGCTACAAAACCTGCTACAGTTGAGACAGGTGCAGTTGTTTATGTTCCATTATTTGTAGAGCAGAACGACAAGATTAAAATCGATACAAGAACAGGCGAGTATTTATCAAGAGTATAATGAAATACTGTATCAACAAGTAGAAAATAGCTGCTTGGTTATATTCAGATGTTTGAACCATACATACCCTCATTCGAAAGAGTGCAGGGTATTTCTTTTTGTCTGTAATTTGTATTCATGTTATATCCCTCATATCTATAAGCAGGGAAATAATAACTTTATCTCAGATAAGGACAGACTCCTGCTGAGAGAAACGCAATGTGGGAATGTGCTTAGATTTGCGGTATGTAAGTTAGAACTGACACTAACGCAATGTGGGAATGTGCTTAGATTTGCGGTATGTAAGTTGGAACTGACACTAACGCAATGTGGGAATGTGCTTAGATTTGCGGTATGTAAGTTGGAACTGACACTGACACAAATCGGACAGGAATACTCACAAGTGCGTATTGAATTTTAAATCGGTATGGTAAAGCGGACATTCGCAATCCGCTTTGCTGCTTGCTTATGAACATAGAAAGGAATTGCAAGTAATGAATCACATTATTGAGATAACAGATTTTGATGACCTAAGATTGGATATTTATGCACGAATGACAGAAAATCAGCTTTTGAATCGTGCAAATATATCGGAGGGGATGTTTATTGCGGAGAGTCCGAAAGTCGTGGAACGTGCATTAGATGCCGGATATGAGCCGGTATCCTGCCTTGTAGAGAAAAAGCATATTGATGGAGAGGCAGCGAACGTATTGAGGAAAATGGACGAAACAGATATTTTTACGGCAGAATTTGATGTACTTGCCAAGTTGACCGGATATAAGCTGACTAGAGGTATGCTCTGTGCGATGAGAAGAAAGCCATTGACAAATCCGTTAGATTTTATCAAAAAATATAATAAGATTGCTGTTTTGGAAGATGTTGAAAATCCTACAAATGTTGGAGCAATTATTCGCTCGGCAGCGGCACTGAATGTAGATGCAGTGATATTGACGAGCGATTCTTCAAATCCTCTTTACAGACGAGCTATTCGTGTCAGTATGGGTACGGTTTTTCAAATTCCGTGGACTATAATTGAAAAGGAAAATTGGCCAGACAGGGGAGTAGAGATGTTTCATCAAAATGGATTTAAACTTGTGGCAATGGCGCTGGAAGACAGGTCCGTATCTATTCATGATGAAGAGATAAACCGTTTGGATAAAATATGTATTGTGCTTGGAACAGAAGGAGAAGGCTTGAAAAGTGAGACACTTGCACAATGTGATTACACAGTGAAAATACCTATGACACATCAGGTAGACTCCCTAAATGTAGCGGCAGCCTCAGCGGTGACATTTTGGCAGCTTTGCGGAAATAAAATATAAATAAAATAAAATGTCACAAAATATAAATGTTGACATTGACGAGTGCATATAGTATTATAAAAATATCTCATTTAAGTAATATCCCATTGACAATTTTTGAGTTATGTATTATGATAAGGAATACGAACAGATGTTCGTGCTTTGAAAAATAATAAAATAGCAAAAATAAATAGACTGTGCATTTTTGAACAGATAGCTTTTATATAATGATGACATACAAATCAAGAACACAGTTAAATAAGATAATTTAAGAAAGGAGTTATGCAGTTTTTGCATAGGTAAAGAAGATGGATAATAGCGAGAAATTAAAAGCATTGGAGTCAGCAATCGCACAGATTGAGAAAGCACATGGTAAGGGTTCGGTTATGAAACTTGGCGATCCAAGTTCTGATATGGGAGTAGAGTCATTTCCGACAGGCTCTTTGAGTCTTGATCTTGCACTTGGAATTGGAGGTATTCCAAAGGGAAGAATTATTGAGATTTATGGACCTGAATCGAGTGGTAAGACAACAGTTGCACTTCATATGATTGCAGAAGTTCAGAAGAGAGGCGGCATTGCAGGATTTATTGATGCGGAGCATGCGCTTGACCCTGTATATGCCAAAGCCATTGGGGTAGATATTGATAATTTATACATTTCACAGCCGGATTACGGTGAGCAGGCACTTGAGATTACAGAGACATTTGTGAGGTCAGGAGCTGTAGATATTGTCATTGTCGATTCTGTAGCAGCCCTTGTACCTAAGGCTGAGATTGACGGTGATATGACAGACCAGCAGGTGGGCTTGCATGCGAGACTGATGTCGAAGGCACTCAGAAAACTCACAGCAATTACAAGTAAGTCAAACTGTACAGTTGTATTTATCAACCAGTTGCGAGAGAAAGTTGGAATTATGTTTGGTAATCCGGAGACAACAACAGGTGGTCGTGCGCTGAAATTCTATTCTTCTGTAAGACTTGATGTAAGAAGAATTGAGACGCTCAAACAGGGTGGAGAGATGGTTGGTAACAGAGCCAGAGTAAAAGTTGTAAAGAACAAAGTAGCACCACCATTTAAAGAGGCAGAATTTGACATTATGTTTGGAAAAGGTATTTCAAGAGAAGGAGATATTCTTGACCTTGCTGCCGGATGTGATGTTGTGAATAAGAGTGGAGCATGGTACTCATACAAAGGGGATAAGATTGGACAGGGCAGAGAAAATGCAAAACAGACACTTGCTGAGAATCCGGAACTTATGGAAGAGATAGAGGCACAGGTGAGAGAGAAGTATGGTCTTGGAGATGAGGTGACAGATTCAAAGACCGATACCGAAGTAGATGAGTAATTCATATGCTGATAACTGAAATAAAAAATCTGGATAAAAAGAAAAAACTTATCTATATTGATTACGAGCCAGAGTTTGCCTTGTACAATTCAGAAGTTAGAAAATTTCAGCTTGAACAAAATGACGAGATAGAACCGGATGTATTAGAAGAAATTTATAAACTTTTAATTACAAGATGTAAGACGAGAGTGTCTTACATCTTGGCAAAATCAGACAAAACATCACATGATTTAATACAGAGTCTGCGAAAAAGTTATTATCCGGAATTAATTGTTCGAAAAGTTGTCGATGAATATGTGGAAAAAGGGTATGTAAATGACATGGAGTATGCCAGATGTTATATCAGAAGTCATATGCAGAATAAGAGCATGGGCAGAATTACCAGTCTGCTGATGAACAAAGGGATTTCAAAGGAAGTCATCACACAGGCTGTCAGTGAAATAGAGGAAGAATTGGATGAAAATACGATGGCTGACAGACAGAAAGAGATGATTCGAAGAGAAATTGAGAAAAAGAAATTAGATGTTCGGAATTTGGATAGAAAATTACTGAATAAAGTCATTGCATCATTTTTGCGAAAAGGTTTTTCTTATGATGACATTTATGATGTGATAGGACAGATAAAAGAAAATGAGCTTTTTGACGATTTTTGTTGATATTTTCTGTAGAAAATAACGAATGGGATTTTGAAATTGTTTACAAAGTGCATATAAATCTTCTAACTTTACTTGACATAATTGTTAAAACAGTATAAAATTTATTTGTTGTATGATATACAATGAAAATTGAATAGGAGGTGCTCCTGTGGATACACTTACAATAATAGTAATCGTGGTTGCAATTATTGCATGTTTCATAGTAGGCCTTGTTTCTTGGAATACAGCAATTAAAAGTTATAAGAAAAATTATGACGAGAAGATTGGAAGTGCAGAGGCCAGGTCAAGAGAAATTATTGACGAGGCATTTAAGACTGCTGAGACAACCAAGAGAGAGGCACTTCTCGAAGTCAAAGAAGAGTCAATGAAGACTAGAAATGAACTTGAGAAGGAGACAAAGGAACGCCGTGCTGAGATTCAGCGTTATGAGAAGAGAGTTCTTTCTAAAGAGGAAGCTTTAGACAGAAAGTCTGTAGCTATAGAGAAAAAGGAAGAGACTTTATCAAGACGTGATGAGGAATTATCAAAACAGCGCGAAGAAATTGCAAAGCTAAACGAAGAACGTGTGCAGGAATTAGAAAGAATCTCTGGTCTTACCTCCGAACAGGCAAAAGAATATTTGTTAAAAACTGTTGAAGAAGAAGTGAAAATTGATACTGCCAAGATGATTAAAGAATTAGAAGGCAGGGCAAAGGAAGAAGCTGACAAGAAGGCGAAGGAGTACATCGTAAGTGCAATACAGAGATGTGCTGTGGACCATGTATCTGAGACTACAATCTCAGTTGTGCAGCTTCCTAATGACGACATGAAAGGAAGAATCATTGGTAGAGAGGGAAGAAATATCAGAACTCTTGAGACTATGACAGGCGTTGATTTGATTATTGATGATACACCTGAGGCAGTTATTCTTTCTGGATTTGACCCAGTAAGACGTGAAGTTGCACGTATTGCACTGGAGAAACTGATTGTTGATGGAAGAATCCATCCGGCAAGAATTGAAGAAATGGTTGAAAAGGCTCAAAAAGAAGTTGAGACAATGATGCGAGAAGAAGGTGAAGCTGCAACTCTTGAAGTTGGTGTTCATGGAATTCATCCAGAGCTTGTAAGATTGCTCGGTAAGATGAAGTTCAGAACAAGTTATGGTCAGAACGCATTGAAACATTCCATTGAAGTTGCACAGTTATCAGGACTGATTGCATCGGAGGTTGGAGTTGATGTGAGAATGGCTAAACGTGCTGGTCTGTTACATGATATAGGAAAGTCTATTGATCATGAAATGGAAGGTTCACATATCAAATTAGGTGCTGACTTATGTAGAAAGTATAAAGAGTCAGCCGTTGTTATCAATACAGTAGAATCGCACCATGGCGATGTTGAACCAGAATCATTAATCGCTTGTATCGTTCAGGCTGCAGATACAATTTCTGCTGCAAGACCTGGAGCAAGAAGAGAGACATTAGAAA
>ONXS01000108.1 GCA_900321855.1 uncultured Eubacteriales bacterium
ATAACAGATAAAACAAAAATTGTATGTACAATCGGACCAGCGTCAGAGTCAGAGGAGATGTTAAAAAAATTGATGCTTGCGGGCATGAATGTCGCAAGATTTAATTTTTCACATGGTACACATGAGGAACACAGAGAGAAATTAGAGCGTGTGAGAAAAGTGCGTGAGGAGTTGAAACTCCCAGTTGCGACTATGATGGATACGAAGGGACCGGAAATTCGATTGAGAGATTTTGAAGGTGGACAGGTGACAATCAGACAGGGCGAATTGTTCTCACTGACAACGGAGGAAATTCTCGGTGATGACAAGAGAGCTGCCATCACATATAAGAATCTCAAAAATGATGTAAAAGTAGGTGAATATCTGTTGGCAGATGATGGTCTGATTGAATTTCAGATTGAAGACATTACAGATACTGATATTGTGTGCAGAGTCATCACAGGCGGAGTATTAAAAAATCACAAGAGTATCAATGCTCCAGGGGTAAAACTTTCTATGCCATATGTCAACGAAGTGGACAGAGAAGATATTATTTTTGGAACACAGATGGGATATGACTTAATTGCAATTTCATTTGTTCGTTCTAAAGAAGATGTCGAGGAAATCAGACAGATTTTGAGAGAACACGGCAGTGACATGAAGATTATCTCTAAGATTGAAAATATGCAGGGAATTGAAAATCTAGATGAAATTATAGAGGCATCTGATGGAATTATGGTTGCGCGTGGCGATATGGGTGTGGAGATTCCGTTTGAGAGAATTCCACATATTCAGAAAGATATGATTTACAAGACGATTGCTCAGGGAAAATATGTCATCACGGCGACACAGATGCTTGATTCCATGATTCGCAATCCAAGACCAACCAGAGCAGGGGTAACAGATGTAGCAAATGCTATTATTGACGGTTCATCTGCGGTCATGCTTTCGGGAGAGAGTGCAGCAGGAAGTTATGCAGAAGAGGCAGTTAAGACAATGGCGAGAATTGCCGTGGAGACAGAGCGAAGTGAGGATTACAAGAAATTGGTTACATTCCGTGATGAGACAGTCTGCGAGACAACAGATGCGATTGCAGTAGCCGCCATTACAGTAGCTGAAAATATCGGTGCAGAGGCAATTATTGCAGTGACAATGTCTGGTCACACAGCAAGGGCAATTGCAAAATTCAATCCAAATTGTCCGGTTGTCGGAGGAACAGTGAGTCAGGAAGTGTATTATCAGCTTGTTCCATACAGAGCGATACTCCCACTTTTCATTGAACGCGAGGAGAATATTGAAGAATTATTTGAAAATGTGGTAAAGAAAGCGAAGAATACCGGCTATATTACAGAGGGAAACAAGGTGGTACTTGTTGCCGGACTTCCACTCAGTCAGAGCGGATGTACCAATACCATTCGTGTCATTGAAGTATAGGCGGAGATAAAATTAGACTTGAATCAATTGCAACTTGAGTATACAATTTAATGTAGATGACTAAAATTATATACAAGGGTGATACATTGAAAGAGTTTTGGAGTGTTTATGAAGACAGAGACGAGATTATCTATATAACAGATATTGACACATATGAAATTATATATATGAATCAGTGCGCCAGAGAGATATATGATGTTTCTAATCTTGAGGAACTGAGAGGGAAAAAGTGTTATGAACTGTTGTGGAATAGTGCAGATGCCTGTGCGATGTGTACAAATTCAAAAATTGTAAATGGAGAAGTGTATGAGTGGAATCATTTTAATCAGAATCTTCATAAATATATGTATTTAAAGGACCAGATGATTTTACATGAGGGGAGAAGACTAAAAGTATCTTTTGCCAAAGAGGTAATTGATCAGACGGATACGTACAGGTATGATGGCATTGATGAGATGTCGAATATTATCAATGAGTGTCTTAGAATGGCTCTGGAAAAGACAGATTCTGAGCAGGGAATACAGTGTCTGATTGAATATCTGGGACATGTACTGAGCGGAGAGAGAGTATATATTTTTGAACTTTCTGAGGACCAGACTGTTTGGAACAACACATATGAGTGGTGTGCCTATCAGGTAACTCCACAAAAACATACCTTGCAAAATATCCCATATGAAACTACAAAACTCTGGATTAGAGAATTTGAGAAGAATCGTTTTGTTGCAATCGGCGATATTGAGCAAATCAGGGAGACGGATTCTGATGTATATCATTACCTGCTGCCACAGAATATTCATTCTATTATTGTCGGACCGTTGTATATCAATGACAGATTGGGCGGTTTTTTTGGGATTGATAATCCGCCAGTTGAAAAACTCAATCAGGTTTTGTCGATGCTCAAAACAATTGGACATGTCATTGATACAATGATTGTAAAACGTGGTCTTGTACATCGATTAGAGCAAATGAGCTATCAGGACTCTATGACGGGCATAGGAAACCGACATGCCATAAAAAGATACTTTGAAAGTCTTGATAGAAGTCAGAGTATCGGAATGATATTTTGTGATGTCTGTGGATTAAAAAATGTCAATGATACCAAAGGTCACGCAGTAGGTGATAAACTGATTATGGACTGCTGTGAATCCCTCAGAACAGAGTTTTCCGAAAATGGAATTTTTCGAATTGGCGGGGACGAGTTTTTAGTGATTGCAAGTGGTATGTCCGAAGAAGAATTTATACAAAAATATCAGAACCTGCGAAGGTTAAATCAGGAGAAGAAGATTACCGTATCAGTTGGAAAAATATGGGAAGAAAGTATTCGAAAAGAAATGAACATTCTGATTGCCCTGTCAGATGAAGATATGTATAAGGATAAGAGAGAATATTACAGATTTCAAAATCTTGAGAGGGTAAAATCGTATGTAAACTCAGAAAAGAAAAAAATCATACTCATTGCCGATGACTCAGAGATTGATGTTGAAATTTTAAATGTTATTTTTGATGGACAGTACGAAATTCTAAATGCTTTCAGTGGTCAGGAGGCATGGAAAATCATATCCGACTACAGAGACAGGCTATCGATTATTTTACTTGATTTGGTTATGCCTGAAATGTCTGGATTTGAGGTACTTGACCGAATGTACCATGAAAAATTAATCGAGCAGATTCCGGTCATTGTGATTACGGGAGACATTGCAGTTCAGAGTGATTTAAAATCCTATGAGTACGGAGCGGCAGATATTATTCACAAGCCTTTTTCGGCAGAGGTCGTTTTGAGAAGAACAAAAAATCTAATTGAGCAGTATGAAGTCCGACAGAAAATGTTAAAACTGCTGGAATTGAAAACAGGTGATTTGCAGCAGAAAACCAAAGAATTAGAGGTTTCAAGAAGAAAATTAGAGAAGAACAATGAATTTTTAATTAATGCACTCAGTTCCGTAATTGGCTATCGAAGTACAGAATCGGGAGAGCATATTAACCGAG
>ONXS01000039.1 GCA_900321855.1 uncultured Eubacteriales bacterium
TGTTTTTAATATAGGAATTGCTCTTTATATTTTAATTTTACCTATTGCAACACCATGTTTGTTCTCTAATAAATGTATATGTACTGGTGATACTTGTAAATGTAGAAATAATAATAAAAATGTTATTTGTGAAAAAGATTCTTTGCGACTTGAACAATTTAAAAAAGGTGAAAAATAAAGTATTGAATTAAAGCTGTTATTATGTTAAAATATATGGGTAAGTTTATATTGAATTTGTTTGTTAATTATTATAAATTTTTTTAAATTGTATTTGCTCATTATTGAGCAATTTTAGGGGCATAATATAGTGGTAGTATGATGGTCTCCAAAACCATTCATCCGAGTTCGAGTCTTGGCGGACGTGCCAGTTTGCCCCTTCAGGGGCGTTGTGCGCTTTTAACTCAGTGGTATAGAGTACTCGTCTGATACGCGAGCGGTCCGTGGTTCGAATCCGCGAAAGCGCACCAATCGTCATAAGGAATCCTCCCGCAAGCGGGTCCCTCCTTATGACATATGGCGGTATATTTCTGTTGCACTGCCTTGGAGTCGCCTCCACCGGACGTTATCCGGCATCCTGCCCTGTGAAGCCCGGACTTTCCTCACGTACTTCCTTTCGGAAATTGTACCCGCGATTATCTGTTCTACTCAGCTAACTAATCTTAACACTTTATAAACTTTTTGTAAATCAAAAATATTTTAAAATACTGTTAAATAGATTTTATTTGGGAGTAGTCTAAAATTTCTAAACATTAAAACAACTTCCCCCCACAAACTCTCTGAGCAGAGAATTTTTTGGAATATCCTCTGTGTTGACCGGAAGAAAATAATCAAGAAACTTCAATAGTCTCTTTGCTTCAATATATTCCGCAGCCTTTGTATCTATTCCAAATAATAACGGTTCTGCAAATTGTTTCAACACACATAATTCATATACCATTGCAGAATTAAACATAACATCAGCCTCTTCCTGATAAGGGAATATGTAACTTTCCTCTCCATTTCGAACAGACTGCCATCTGTTAATTGTCTCCTGTGCGCTGATTCCTCTTGTTCTGGCATCTCTTACCATTCTTCGAATCAGTCTTCCGTCTGTTGTAGAAATCCTGTTATGCTCATTCCTTCTATTACAAGAATATCATCCTTTTCTAATTTTAAGGTATTCCCCTTGTACTCACGCTTTCCACTGATGAAATTATAAGTTGGCATCATTACTTCTTTTCCAGCAAGAAGATTTGTCATATCCTCATTAAACTGTTTGACATCAATTGCATCTAATACCTCAAAGTTAAAATTACCATCTGCATCTCTCGGTGTAAATTCTCTGTCAACAAAATAATTATCAATCGCTATCGGATGAGGTTTTTTCCCATTTACCTTTAACTGGATACTAAGTCTATGTGAAAAACTCGTTTTTCCGGACGAAGAAGGACCTGCAATCATAATAAACTTCTTTCCGGAGTCATTCGAAATCTGTGTTGCAATTTCTGCAATTTTCTTCTCTTGAAGTGCCTCTGCCACCAGCATAATATCCCTGATATTTCCATTTGAGATTTCTTCATTTAGTGCCCCTACCGTGTCAATATGATACATATTTCCCCACTTTTCTGATTCTTTTAATACACTAAATAATTTATTCTGTGGTTCAAATTTTGGCACAATATCTGGCAATTCTTTTACCGGAAGTTGAAGTACAAAGCCCTCATCATATAAATACAGCGCAAAATATTTGACATATCCTGTGCTAGGAACCATATATCCGTAAAAATAATCCTCAAAATCCTTAATGCTGTAAATATTTACTTTTGATGCTCTTCGGAATTTAAAGAGTTTTTCCTTGTCATACATTCCATGTCTCTTAAACATCTCCGCTGCATTGCAGGTTCCAATTGTTCTCTTATTAATCGGGATATTTTCCTGTACAATTGTATACATTCTGGCACTGACTTCATCAATCAACTGCTGATTTAATTCCTTTTTGCCTTTAAACGTACAATAATATCCTTTGCTCAGAGAAAATTCCACACATATCTTCCCTATATTTTTTCGCCCACATACTTCATAAAAAGCCTTGAGCATAATCAGTGTTGCACTCCTCTTATATGCCTCATTTCCCGGTGCTGATTTCAATGTCAGCAATTCAATCTCACAGTCCGAATTAATTTCTTTAAATAATTCTGTCAGCTTTCCATTTCTCTTCGCCAGCACGATTTCACTGTCATAATCTTTCTGATAATCTTTCGCAATCTCTAAAATTGAAATCCCATCGGGATATTCTCTCTCTTCTCCATCTACCTTAACTCTGCACATAAACACACACCCTTTCGTCTTGCGTACCACCTCTTAAAGCGGACATTTGCAATCCACTTCGCTACTTGCTCATGAACGCAGCTACTTCGCAGCTTGTCAGAAGGGACTTCCCCTCCTGACACAAGCATCCCCCGATACACCGCCTACGTCTTTACACCTTAAAAGCGGAGAATTGCTTACCTGCGTTCAAAATATCTGTAATCTCTTCGATTTCAGCCCTGATTTCATTATAACGCTTGTCCGTGTCTTGATTCAATCCCAATTTTATTTTATCCATAATTATTTTATATTTGTCTAACTGATTCTGTAAATATTGCAAAAAAATCGCATCTCTATTCTTTAAGAGCACTGGTCCATATTTGCACTCTTCGTCCGAATAACAAACTGCCTTTTCATCCTCTCTCAGTCTCGCCGTCTTGATGATGACATAATATTTTCCCTCATCCATAAGCATCTTTTCATCTACAATCTGATGCCTTGTATCCTGTAAATATGTGCGCACCAACGGAATTTCACTGTGTGGTGACAAAATCAGTTCTTTCAAATCATTTGTCACATCGGGTTTGTCACTCAAAATGCTCTTAATCAGTTCGCCACCCATACCGGCGATTACCGCAGTGTCCACCTCATTCGGATTTAACTTTTCAAAACCAGCGGACAGCCTTGTCTCAATTCTGTCCTCAAAATGTGCCTGTTTTATATTCTGTTTTGCCATAAATAGTGGACCTTCATTAATATCCATTGCAATCACTTTTGGCGAAATTCGATGTTCACACAGATATACAGGGACATATCCGTGATCAGTCCCAATATCTGCAACCCTGTTGCCAACAGTTATCATATCCACTATATTTTTTAATCTGTCTGATATTTTCATTTTTATAATCCGCCTTTCTGCTCTGCGAAAGTCACCAATGTAGGTGTATGAAACAACTTTTTTATTTCATACTTTTTACATTACTGTATTAATTAAGAAAATCTCTTAACTTTTTACTTCTTGTTGGATGATGAATTTTTCTGAGAGCCTTTGATTCAATCTGTCTGATTCTCTCTCTGGTAACTCCATAAATTTTTCCAACATCTTCCAATGTCTTTGGTTTTCCATCTTCCAATCCAAATCTGTATACCAAAACCTCTCGCTCTCTCTGAGTCAGACTCTGCAAAACTTCCATAATCTGCTCTCGAAGTATTGCGTAATCGACTGCATCAGCCGGAACCATTCCGTTTTCATCCGGAATAAAATCTCCCAAATGGCTGTCATCCTCTTCTCCAATCGGAGTTTCAAGCGAAACCGGATCCTGCGCAATTTTCAATGCCTCTCTGACTTTATCTTCACTAATATCCAGATACTGTGCAATTTCGGATTCTGATGGTTCCTTTCCCAGTTCCTGAACAAGCGCTCTCTGTGCTTTTGTAATTTTATTGATTGTTTCAACCATATGAACCGGAATACGAATCGTTCTGGACTGGTCTGCAATTGCTCTCGTAATTGCCTGTCTAATCCACCATGTTGCATATGTGCTAAACTTGTATCCCATCTTGTAGTCGAATTTTTCCACTGCTTTAATCAGTCCGATATTTCCTTCCTGAATTAAATCAAGCAACGGCATCCCCCTACCAATATATTTTTTTGCAATGCTGACAACCAATCTCAGATTTGCCTCCTCTAATTTTCTCTTCGCAGCCAAATCTCCCTGTTCCATCTTCATTGCACACTCAATTTCCTCTTGTGGTGTCAGCAATGGAATCTTTCCAATTTCCTTTAAATAAATTCGTATCGCATCATCAACAGCAGCATATTCATCCGATGAATCTTCAAAAGTTTCTTTTTTATCCTCATTTTCACCGTTCTCACTGCTCTGTTCAATACTGTCCTCTGTCACTGGAAGAATTTCAATTTTCTCTTTTTCTATTCTCTCAAGAATCCTTGTAAAAATAGAGGGAGACTCTATTTCATCCAGAAAAACCTCCTGAATGTCCTCATATTTTACCTTGTTGCCATTACTTTTTGCCTTTGCAAAAATCTTGGCAATTTTTACCTCAAATACATTTTCTTCAATACCCATATATGCGTCCTCCTCGCCTGTTTAAAGAGAAATATAAATTTTCTCCAGTTTTTTTCGCTCATCAATCAATTTCTGAAATTCCCCAATATCTTTTGTATTTTTCTCTCTGTAATCAATGCTGTTTTTCTTTACCAGTTTTACGAGTTCATTTATTGCCTTCTCTTTCTCTGTCTCACTCATATCTCCTCTGATAAAGGTATTCAGCAAATCGGCAACTTTGCTCTGTTCATCCGGTTCTGTAAAGTGACTTAAAAGTTTGCCCGGATTTACATTTCCCTCTCGAAACTGTTCAAACAACAGCTTTGCCACTTTGTGATAAAGAGGGTTGATAAAATCATCTTCTGTTATTATGTCATGAATCTTGGAATATATTCTGAAATCTTCTATCATCCATGTGAGCATCATCTTCTGAGCCTCTGACACACCATCGTCTCTCTTTTTCTTTTCCGTCATTTCCTCAACGGTTGGCGGTGCATCATCCTCTTCTTCCATTTCTTCTGGTTTCTCATAGACAAGTGCCAGCTTGCGAACCATACCTTTCAGGTCATATTCCTCCGGAATATCATATATATGACTGATTTCTGCCAAATAAACATTTCTCTCAAAATCATCTGAAAATTCCAGCAATTTTCTGGCTATTTCTTTATAAAATTGAACTCTGTCTCCGACCTCACCGGTGTCATATTTGTGACTAATAATTTCAATTTCAAATAAAAAGCTGTCCTGTGCCTGATCAATTCGTTTCTGAAACTCTTCTGGTCCCAGATTCTTAATAAATTCGTCCGGATCTTTATATGGTGTCATATTAATTACTTTCATCGAAATGCCTGCTTTTTTCAAAATAGGAATTGCTCTCAGAGCAGCCTCCCTTCCTGCTCCGTCACTGTCAAAAGTAAGTATGACCGACTTTACATATCGTTTCATCAGATTTGCATGCATCGGTGTAAATGCGGTTCCAAGAGATGCCACTGCATTGGTAAAACCTGCCCTGTGTAATGCGATTGCATCCATATATCCCTCACAGACAAGCAGATAATCTTTTCTGGACATCTTTGCGTAATTGAGGGCAAATAAATTATTTCCCTTTGCAAACACCTTTGTATCTGGGGAATTCAGATATTTGGGCTTTCCCTCTCCTATAATTCTGCCTCCAAATCCAATCACCCGGTTATTGACATCCAGAATCGGAAACATAACTCTATTCCAAAACTTATCATAAACTCCCTTTTCCGAGTAAGAAAATAATCCTGTTTCTTTTAAGACATCGTCTGTATATCCTTCAGATTTCATATATCGATACAAATCGTTGCTTGTCTTATTCGAGTATCCCATTCCAAAGTGCTTAATCATCTCCTGATTCAGTCCTCTGTCGAACAGATATTGCAGAGCATTTGCTCCATTCGGCGACTTTAACTGTACATAAAAATATCGTGCTGCTTTTTTGTTAATTTCCAGCAATGTCGCCCTTAAATCCGCATTTTTCTTTGCCTCTTCCGAATAATTTTCTTCCGGAAGTGTGATTTTGGCTCTCTCAGCAAGATATTTTACCGCCTCCACGAAATTATAATTCTGATATTTCATCACAAAAGAAAAGACATTTCCTCCCGCTCCACATCCAAAACAGTAAAACATCTGTTTCGATGGTGAAACAGAAAATGACGGTGACTTTTCATTATGAAATGGACAAAGTCCAAAATAAGTCGCACCACTTCTCTTCAATTTGACATTTTCAGAGACAATATCTAAAATATCGCTTTTTAAGCGAACCTCTTCTATAACTTCTTCACTGTAATACATATTTTTTTCCTTTATCTAATCTGCCATCTCTCCATCTATCATTCACACTCTCTGACTGCTGATTCCAGTGCGAGGTTCATCATATTGGTAAATGAAGTCTGTCGCTCCTCTGCTGTCGTGATTTCCGGTGAGACAAAAGAATCTGATATTGTCAGAATACACGCTGCGGACTTTCCAAGTGCCTTTGCTACGTGAAATAGCGCAAAACTCTCCATCTCGACTGCCTTGCATCCAAGCTCATCTCTGAGTCTGATATAATAATCGGCATCTCCCTGTCTGTAAAATACATCTGAGGAGTGAATCCGGCAGCTCTTTATATCCATTCCCAGTTCTCTGGCAGTTCTGGCAATGGTCTGATTTAATTTTTCATCCGGATAAGTGTAAGGCTCCTCATATCCGCTCATAGTCTTTGCAAAACTTGACTCTGAATATGCGCTTTCAGTCAGCACAACATCAAAAATCTTCAAATCCTCACTATATGCCCCTGCGGAACCAATACGAATAATCTGTTCTACTCCATACTCCTGAAATAATTCGTAAGAATAAATTCCAACCGATGGCATACCCATTCCGGAACCCATAACCGAAATCTGCTTTCCCTTGTACGTTCCTGTATAGCCATACATATTTCTCACAGAATTGAATCTCACCGGATTCTCCAGAAATGTGTTTGCAATAAATTCTGCTCTCAACGGATCTCCCGGCATTAAAACTGTTTTTGCAATATCCCCAATATTTGCGCTGTTATGTGGTGTTGCCATAAAAAACCTCCTCCTGTTGTTAAAAAACGAAACCTTCCATAATTGAAATAAGACGAAGATAGGGTAGTCGAGAATCATCTCTCATCTACCCTATCTTCATCTTCACTATATAGTGCGGAAAAAGGGACTTGAACCCTCACGTCGTTGCCAACACTAGATCCTTAGTCTAGCCTGTCTGCCAATTCCAGCATTTCCGCTCGGCGTTTTCTTAACGCTCCATTATATTATCATCTGTGGAAGTATTTGTCAACACCTTTTTTTAATTTTTTTTATTTTTTTCACTGCTCAGTCTAATGTCTCATCATACATCACCCGCATATATCTTTAACTCCCCTGTCTCTACATTTACAAAAAATTCCGTAATCACATTGTCCTGTTCATTCTTACACCTAAAATACCAACACACTGTTGCATCTACTCCACCATCCAGATTTAGTGTAGTTACTCCTCCATAATTATCAGGACTTACACCTGTTGGAAGGTATCCGAGTTCAATTGCCTGTACACGGTATTCCGAATTATTTCCCAGCTTTGCCTCCAAAATTTCAATTGCCTTTCCAAGAGGCAGCATAGAGGTGTATGTATTCTTCACCTCACAGTAACACATTTTTGTTCTTCCCATATAAGAGTCCAGTGTCTTTGTCTGCACCTGACCACCTTCTATAGAATCCGTATCTAAGTTTAGCTGCGCCATCCCCGCATCCGGATTCCAAGTTGGAATCAGCACTCCTTTGATACATCTGCGAATGTTATATTGAAATGTATAAATTCCGTTTCCCAAATCGTAGACATAGACATAACAGACTTTGTGCGTGATGTCTTGATTTGCACCATCTATTTGGAACAGCTTATCTAAATATTTCTCTGTAAACGCAATGCCTTCTCTGACAGAAAGCTCACCATCTTCGAGTTTCCACCTGTCATCTAGTCTGCCGTCATTCTCATAGGCATAATACTCCGCAACCCTCTGTGATTTATTCAGCATGATAGATGTTGTGTTGCCATGCTCATCTTCCATTCGATTTTCATAATTGAGTTCATAAACCCTTCCACGTTCAAAAACAATCCTGTAAAAGTTCTCAGTGACCGTAACGTCCTTGAGATACGTCTCATCCTGTTCTACATAAGAAAGGTATCTCGGTTCCCGCTTTTTATTGACTTCATCATCATGTAAAAATTCTTCAAATGACTGATAGCCATTTCTGTCCATGAGATTATAATATCCAGACTCAAATCCCTCTGGATTTAATTCTTCTACGGATTTTCCAAGCATATCTTCCATAAACTTCAACTGTTCCTCAAGCATATCCTTCTCATCTGTAATTCCCTTGTAGGTACCTTTCTTTGGAAGTGTATAAAAAATATCTGATACGCTCTCCAAATCGGGACAATATGGCGTGATATTATCAAATGTTAACTTTCTGCTTTTTGTCTTTGCCCGTTCATAGTCTGTCTGAGCAGTTTTGCTGACTTCTGATATTGGTCTGACATCCGCACTTATTTTGATATTTTCTTTTTCCTTTCCTGTCTCTCTCTTGTCTTCTCCTGATTTTCCGTAGAAAAAAAAGCAGCCCATACTTAAAATAAGTACAAGTGCTGCTATGTAAATAAAATTTCTCTTCATATTTTTCTCCTTCCCCATAGATATTTCAGCTCTTCTTTATAAGACTATCATATCTCTTTTTCGATTAAGAAAATATGGGGTAGGAGATTAAGAATTGATGAAGTTTTTTATTATCTGTTATCCACTTTCTCCGGATACATATCATGCTGAAAAAGACGATTTTGAGCTAATGTCTCGTATTTCGTGTCTGGTCTTCCATAATTGCAGTATGGATCAATGGAAATTCCTCCTCTTGGTGTGAATTTTCCCCACACTTCAATATACTTTGGGTCCATGAGTTTTATCAAATCTTTCATAATAATGTTGACACAGTCCTCATGGAAATCTCCATGATTTCGGAAACTGAATAAATATAATTTCAGAGACTTACTCTCGACCATTCTCTCCCCCGGAATATAGGAAATTGTAATTGTGGCAAAATCTGGCTGCCCTGTAATTGGACACAGACTCGTAAATTCCGGACAGTTAAATTTGACAAAATAATCATTGTCTGGATGCTTGTTTACAAATGTCTCTAACATCTCCGGCGCATAGTTGTCCGGATATTTTGTTTTCTGATTTCCCAATAAAGAAATTGACTCTTCGTTTTCTCTCATATGTATATTCCTCACAATCTTATATTTTTTAGACGAGCGCAGGGTCTTTTACCCCATTCTCCGCAAATGCTCGTGCGCGGTCAATGCAAGTTCCACATTTTCCACAAGGTTTCTCTCCACCTTCATAGCAGCTCCATGTGAGTTCGTAAGGTGCGCCGAGCTCCAAACCAGTTTTTACCACGCCTGCCTTATTCATATCAACAAATGGAGCAACTATTTCCACCTGTTTTCCACTTCCCAGATAAATTGCCTGACTCATTGCCTGATTAAATTCATCACTGCAGTCCGGATACGCAGAACCTGCTGCATCATCTCTGTGAATTCCATAGTAAATCACATCACAATCTTTTGAAATGGCAATCGATGCTGCTGTCGATAAGAACAGACCATTGCGAAATGGCACATAAGTAGACACTGGTTTTCCATCTGTCTTTTTTATCTGCTCATCATAAGACTCTTCCGGAATTTCCTCTGTTGAGTGCTCTAACAGCGAGCAATTGCTGTACTCAAAGATTTTCTTTAAATCAAGTTCAATGAACTCCACCCCATAATGTCTGCACACATTGACAGATGCCTCTCTCTCCTTTGTGTGTTTCTGACCATAAGAAATTTCAAGTGCCGTCACATTTTCTTTGCCATATTTACTCACAGCCAGCGCAAGACAAGTAGTAGAGTCCACTCCACCACTTGATAAAACCAGCGCTCGTTTGTTTTCTTTTCTATCACTCATCACCATATCCTCCATAAATCCTACATCAGTCTCATCTGCAGAAACTGGTCTTCATTAAATCTTCCACGGAATGTAAAAGTCTTTGTTCTCGCAGAACCTTTTTTAATTCCCCTTGCACTCATGCAGCTATGAGTTCCCTCAATAATCACTGCAATATCTTCACTGCCAGTCACCTCTGAAATAATCTCTGCAATGTCCGAACCAATTCTCTCCTGTAACTGAAGTCTCTTTCCTACCATATCTGCGATTCTTGCAATCTTGCTCAGTCCAATTACCTTTCCTTTTGGAATATATGCCACACTCACTTTCATATCGTACATCAGTGCAATGTGGTGTTCGCAGTGACTAAAAATTTCAATATCCTTCACATATACCATATCATTGTCTTTATCAGCCTCTAAATCGTCTGAAAATGTCTTGTTGAACATCTCGGCGATTTCATGGTTTGTATAATTCATTCCCTCGAACATCTCTTCATACATCTTTGCAACACGCACCGGTGTATCTTTTAACCCCTCTCTGTCTGGGTCATCACCAAGTGCAACTAATATTCCGCGAATATGCTCCTCGATTGCTTTTCTATCGATTGCCATTTTGTATTCCTCCATATCCAAATTTGTCTATGCCAATAAATTTCATAACAGCTCTAAACTACATTTATACACCAGTCTTATCTGGGTCCCAGATAATCTTGTGAAGTTGAAGTCCGATTCTCGCCTCATTAAAATGTTTTTCTTTCATAAACTCTACCATCTGCTCCGGCTCAATGCGCCCAAAGACCGGACTCAAAATAATATTGCACTTTTCTCCCAGTCTGTATGTCTTGCAGATGTCGTATGCTCTATTTAAATCATCCGTGTCTGATACTACAAATTTTACCGTATCATCCTTACAGACATATTCATAATTAGACATCAGCATCTGCTGTTCCATTCCACTGCCGGCGAGTTTGTAATCTAAGGTAAATACCGGTCTTCTATCTCCATGAATAAATTTTGAAATATCCACAGACCCATTCGTCTCTATCTCAACTTTTACACCAAAATCAATGAGCTTATCCAACAATACCCAGATGTCCTTCTGCAAAAGCGGCTCACCACCCGTAATTGTCACATTTCGCACATCTGCCTCTTTTACCTTTTCCACAATCTCGTCTGCACTCATCCATGTATATGCACATGTTTCTTCATTTGCCCACATTGTATCACAGTAATTGCATCTCAGATTACACCCCTGAAATCTCACAAATACAGACAACTTTCCTGCATCCATTCCCTCGCCATTGATACTTGTAAATATTTCTACAACTTTATATTTTTCCATAACTAATCCTCTTTATACGCCGCACAATTATTTGGTGTCTCATATACCTTTACCTCCGACACCGCATATCCTTTCGCCTTCATCTTATCATACAAATATTTTGACAGATTTTCGGCAGTTGGTCGAAATGGAACTGTCACAATATTAAAATCTTCTTCCAAAAGAGCCTCCAAAAGTGTTGTCTTTAAACTGCCTTCTTCTATGATAAGTGCGTGGTCAAGTCTGTCTGTCTCCGATTTCAAATCATCCTTCAAATCCGAAAAATCCACACACATCCCTCTCTGCTGTATATCTGTTTTCAACTCTTCACACCGAATCGTCACCACAACTCTCCAACGGTGCCCATGTATATTCCTACATTTCCCACTGTAATCCTTGAGGAAATGCGCTCCATCAAAACTATCCTCGGTTGTTAAATAGTACATCTTACTTCCTTTCTATTTTTGGGGTCAGACCCCGTAGTCTTGTCTAACCGTTTCGCAACTCCTAATTTTACACACAAAAAAACAGCCTTTCTGGGCTGCCTGTACGAATCCTGTAATCACTAGCCCTGGTTTTGTTTATAGACAGGATGGTACAAATGAACTGTCTTTGTCTTTTGCTAGTCTAACACTACCGTTATGGATTGTCAAACATATTTCTGCGATTTATTTCATATGCTACTTTTACATTGTGCAGTGATAAATTTTGTGATAAAATTGCACTATCAATATTAACAGAAAGATGAGGACATAATATGGCTTTAAATATTACCGGAACTACAAAACTGACTGGTCTTTTAGGAAGTCCTGTCGCACACAGTATTTCCCCTATGATGCACAATATGGGATTTGATTTACTTGGACTTGATTACGCGTATTTATGTTTTGATGTAGATACAACCAATTTAAAAACTGCCGTTGAAGGCATGAAGGTGATGGGTGTCAGAGGTTTTAACTGCACCATGCCTGACAAAAATCTCATGTGTGAGCTCGCAGACAAGTTAAGTCCTGCTGCCGAGATGATTGGTGCAGTCAACACAGTGGTCAACGACAACGGAATTCTCACAGGTCACAATACAGATGGTGTCGGATATATGCGAGCAGTCAAGGATGCCGGTCACGATATTATTGGCAAAAATATGACACTGCTCGGTGCCGGCGGTGCTGCAACTGCAATCTGCGTTCAGGCCGCTTTGGACGGTGTTGCAAATATCAACGTATTTAGTATTCGAGATCAGTTCTTTGACAGAGCTCAGAAAATGATTGATAACATCAATAAAAATACAAACTGTAACGCTGCTCTGTATGATTTGGCTGACAAGAATGAATTAAATAAGAGTATCGAACAAAGTCACATTCTCACAAATGCCACTTCAGTTGGTATGGCACCAAACACAGACAGATGTATCATTGAAGATGAGTCTGTATTTCGCAAGGATTTGATTGTCTCTGATGTCATCTACAATCCAAGAGAGACAAAGCTCCTATCTATGGCAAAAGCTCATGGCTGCCAGACATTTAACGGACTTTATATGCTTCTCTATCAAGGGGCAAAAGCATTTGAAATCTGGACTGGAAAAGAGATGCCAGTTGCAGAGATTAAAGAGAAATATTTCTCATAAATATATTTCCCAATATCAGATGATATGTTTCGCCAACTAACTTAGCTATAGTTAGAGAAAAATAAAAACCGGATTATGCACAGATAAGCATAATCCGGTTTTTTATTTTATTTTCAACACTAAGTTGTTCACTAAGCATCATAACTATCGTATCAGTTAGTTGCAACTATGGGGTCTGACCCCATTATCATCGGTTAGTTGCAACTACGGGGTCTGACCCCTTTTACCCTTTGTAGGTTGCAAGGACTATTTTCTCTAAATATCTCTTTAATACAATCTGTATTTCTTCTTTTGGGTGAATTGGCTTTACCAGAATTGTGTACATTCCCACCCTGTTTGCACCATAGACATCTGTGAAGAGCTGGTCGCCGATAAACATGGTGTTTTCTTTTGTTGTGTTCATCAGTGAAAACGCTTTTTCGTAGTTTTTCTTTGATGGTTTATGGGCATCGAAAATATATTTCGAGCCAACTGCCTCTGCGAATGGCTTTACTCTTGGCTCCTTATTATTGGAAATCAGACAGGTGTCAAATCCTATTTTTCTCAGATGCTCAAAAAACTTGACCGCCTTTTTTGTTGCCGGTTTTCCGTGTGGAACAAGTGTATTGTCAATATCAAATAAAATTCCCCTGTATCCCATATCATAATACTTCTGGAAATCTATCACATAAGTCCCATCCATGATTTCCTCTGGATAAAATTTTTCAAATAATTTCATGTATCTTCTCCAAAATCTTTGTATTATCGTATCGCTTATCTGCCAGACAACCTTTATCTGGCAAACAGGCTATTTGTCTAATAGTTTCTTTATCTCATCCATAAATGTATTTACATCCTGAAACTCACGGTAAACAGATGCAAATCTGACATAGGCGACAGCATCAAAATCCTTGAGCTTGTGCAGTACAATTTCACCAATCTGCACACTGCTGATTTCCTTGATGTCTTTTGCAAATATCTCGTTTTCAATATCATTAATTAAATTTGTAATCTGCTCCATTGAAATCGGGCGCTTATGACATGAGCGAATAATTCCTGCCTCAAGCTTTGTGCGGTCATAAGGCTCTCTTGTCATATCCTTTTTTATCACGATGATTGAAACATTCTCGATTCTCTCATAAGTTGTGTATCTCTTTCCACAGTTTTCACACTGTCTGCGCCGTCTGATAGAGTTTCCCTCTGCCGGTCTTGAATCAATTACTTTTGTACTTTCCTTATTACAATATGGACACTTCATTTATATTCCTGACTTTCTTTTATTTTCTGACTGCTGTCTATTTTCAATACTCACTCGTAAATATTGACACTCGATTGGCGCCTAATTTACACCAGCTTTGACTGACATACAATCGATGCGCATCTTCATTACCTATTTCTAATTGGTTACATTTTACCGAACTATCCACATTTGGTCAAGGTCACATTTTACACTTTTTATGTATTTCTTCTAATTCAGCCTTCACAAGAATAATATCCTTTCCAATCTGAACTACACAGGAAAACGGTATGATATACTCCGAATCTCTTCCAAACATGCCACACAATTTCGGTTCCCCCGGCACAATCAGTGCCTTAATACATCCGGAGCACAAATCAAATTCAATATCTTCCACATATCCAAGCCTCTTACAGTCGCACTCATTGATTACTTCTAATTGCCTCAAATCACATAATCTCATTCTTTTTGCCTGCCATTTTATTATGATACAGAGTCAGACATTCCGGCTCTGTTATCACAATATATGATGTTCTCGCAAAACTAGAACCTCTATTCTGCCAGATAATGTTTCATGGATTTTAACGCATTTTTTTCCAGTCTGCTCACCTGTGCCTGTGAAATACCAACTTCTTTTGCAACTTCATTCTGCGTAGAACCTTTAAAAAAACGAAGTTCAATAATTTCCTTTTCACGCTGTCCCAGTCTGTTGATTGCATCCTTCAACGCAAGATTTTCAACCCAGTGCTCCTCACTGTTTGATTTATCTTTAATCTGATCCATCACATATAATGTATCCGTTCCCTCTTGATATACCGGTTCAAAAAGCGACACAGGGCTCATAATTGCATCCAGTGCATAGGCAATCTCTTCCTTTGATACGCCAATCTCTTTTGCCAATTCCTCAATCGTTGGCTCTTTTTCATCTCTCTTTGCCATTGCCTCTTTTGTATAAATCGCCTTATAAGCAATATCCCTAAGTGACCTGCTGACACGAATGGTATTATTATCCCTCAGATACCTTCTGATTTCTCCCATAATCATAGGAACTGCATACGTAGAAAATTTCACTCCCACACTCCTGTCAAAGTTGTCAATTGCTTTCATAAGTCCGATACAGCCAATTTGAAATAAATCGTCTGCATTTTCATTGTTTCCCGCAAATCGTTTTGTAATACTGAGAACCAGACGCAGATTTCCCTTGATAAATGTCTCTCTCGCAAGTTTATCTCCCTGTTCCATCTTATCTAACAGTTCTTCTTTTTCTTTCTCATTTAATAATGGTAATGTACCTGTATTAACTCCACATATTGTTACCTTTAAAACAGACATATTCCCATTTCCTCCATCACTTTAAATTTTCTATTAAAATGATGAACAAAATGGGAATATTTTATACTTTGTATTTATGTTATTTTCTGGTAATGACTTCGAATGAGTCTCGCAAGTAGCTGACACTTGTTATTTTTTGTCTTTGTATTTATGTTATTTTCTGGTAATGACTCCGTATAAATCTCGCGAGTAGCTGACACCTGTTATTTTTTTGTCTTTGTATAATATTTAATTAAATCCACCAGATATGGCGTAGTCTCATAAGAAGTAATCGTCTCTTTGGCGAGCACCGGATCATCTGTGATAATCATATCAACGCCCTTTTTAACCATATCATCAATTGCCTCCGGTGTATTAACCGTCCACACATACACCTCTTTTCCCGCCATATGTGCATCATTAATTAAAGCAGATGTGGCAAAGGAATAGTTGACCGAAAGTGCATCTGCAAATTTTACCTTTGAAAAATCTCCATATGCAACCTTGAGAATATAACCAGTTCTGATATGTTTGTTATACTTCTTAACATTTTTCAGAGCCTTTGACTGGAAAGATGTAACTACACACTCATCTTCCAAATGATATTTATGGATGAGTTCAGCAACAGACTGCTCCAGATTTTTCTCATGTCCTGTCAGCTTAATTTCAATATTAAGTTTCAGCTTTCCTTTCGACATAATCAGAACCTCTTCCAATGTAGGAATTTTTGTATCTGTAAATTTTTCCGAAAACCAACTTCCGACATCTAAATCTTCAATGTCTTCATAGTTCACATTCCATACCTTCTTATTGAGTCCGGATACCCTCTTAAAATTGGAGTCGTGAAGTACAATGACCTCTCCATCTTTTGTCTCCTGAACATCAAGCTCTACATAATCCGAAAAATGTTCAATCGCTGATTCAAACGCCGGAATGGTATTTTCCGGAGCCTCCGCCGAAAATCCTCTGTGAGCAGCAATCTCCGTCTTATTAAAGAGCTGAAGTCGAAAACTACTTCCTGAGAATCCAATTCCATATGTCAGGTAAAGCAGGTTAAAAACGGCTGATATAACAAAGATTCCATACATAATACTTTTGTACTTTTTCTTCTTCTGTCTCTCTTCCTTTTTCTCATCTCTTTTTACCGGCTCCGGTATTACCTCTTCTTCCTGCGCATTTCGTTTGAGAGCAAAAAAGGTTCCCATCACAATTGCCATCGCAGCAGGCATCATAAGGCAGGAATAAATGGTATGCCATAAATTAAACAACACTTTTGCTGTAAGCAAAGAATATGTGTACGCTCTTGATGCGTGAAAAATCAGCATGAGAATTTTTGTAATCACAAATGTAATCAAGAGATACAGAGCTACAAGAACTATCATAAACAGAGCCAGTTCCAGCAACAGAGACACTACAATTCCAACGTATCTCTTTTTACTCAATTGAACGGCAGATTTTCTTGCTCTCATAAATCTCTGCTTTTCAGCGATATAATATCCAATTCCCATAATCCAGCGAATTCCAAACCAGAGAATCGCAATATAAAGAATACTGAGCACCAATGCAAGCACTGGTTTTTCTTTCAAAAATTCAATAAACAGGTTAATGACCTGAACAGCCGTAATAGAGCCTGTAATATCATTCCTATAATTGATTGGAAGAAATATCATTGGAAAAATAATAATCAGGAGATTTTGAGGCCACAAAATACGAAATGCGGTTTTCAATCCCTCTCTCATCATGTCCACAACTTCTACTCTCTGATTAAAATATGTCTGATTATAGCAATAGATAATTCCTCCAATCTCAATGAGACTGATAATTGCATACAAAACCACGATTACAAAAAACATCGCAATTGTAGTCGGCCTTGCCAAAAAATCCGAAATTCTGCTATTTGTCAGATAATTAATTCCAGCCAGTCTCATTGCTACTTTTACGGTGCCAACTATAATCGGCGTAAATATGGCTGTCACCATAAATTTATACATAATTTCAAATAAAATTACTTTTTTAAAACTTCTCGTCAGTATTTTCAGACTAATAAAAAATCGGTTCACCTTATCTGTATCCTTTCCCCACTACAATGGTCTATGCAGGAAAACTGCCTTTCGAATATATGAAAATGTCTTTTTTTCTCCCTTTTTCTCTAACATATGAAGGAGCTTTTCAATATCTGCTGCTGTCTGCGGAGCAATATTTCTCGCCGGCTTGCCATTTAAATAATATTCAAGTGCTGACCTGTCTGTATAATTTTTTCCAAGATATGTTTTACTCGCAGCTACCCTGTCACAAAACATCTCAATCACATATCTCTTTGGCATAGGAACCGGAGTCAACTGTCGCGTCACTCTGTCATAATCTGTCCAATATTCGAAATGGTGTCTGTTTCTTCCCTTATGGTGCATCCATGCTTTAGAATATCCATAATCTTCTCTTTCCCCCTCATTTGGACTTCTGGTTCCCTGATAATGAAGAACTCCCGGTATAAATTCTGTCGGTGAAAATTTTGATAAATCATGTGTGATACCCTGAACAAACAATCCACAGCGAAAACAGTTTTTCATCACTTCTTTCTTGTGTTTTAAAATCGTTTTCGTATGTCCCACAAAATTATCTTTTACTTTTGCAATATCTGAAATGTTCTTTATTTTTATATTTGCCATCGAAATTTCCTCCACTCTATTATAGTAAACCAAAATCAGACAACTAATACAAGATTAGCTGTCTGATTCTATTCTCTCTATTTTTATTCTTACTGATTATCAGATGATACCGTTACTTTCGATACATTGTTGTGCTCATATAAATAATTCAACACAGCCTCTCTTCTCATATCAGCTAATAACTCTTCACGAGAATTGTCGCGAACACTTGAGCCATACTGCTCCTCATATTCTTTTAATTTTTCTTCATATTGTTCATCAGTAATATCAATTCCTGCCGCTTTGCATACAGCCTCAATGATTAACATCTGTTTTACCATATCAACTGTCTGAAGTTTGATGCTCTCATCTGTCACTCCCATGCTATCTCTCGAAAGTCCATATGACTCATATCTGTCATACTGCTGATTGATACTGTTATAATTGAGGTTATAGATATATGCCGGTGTTCCTGATACTGTAGAACTCTCAACAACCTGATTTAACAAATCATTCTGTGCAGTAGTCTTTGCTGATTCTGCATTTTGAGTTTCCTGTTCTGTTCTTATTCCTGCCATATATTCAGCTACCGTCTTATAGTCTGAATGTGCTGCAACAAACTCATCATTAAACTCTGGAACTACTGGCTGTGAAATAGAAACCAGTGTCACATTATAAGTTGTGCTGATTGTCTTTGTCTCGCCTGTCGCATTATCTGTGCTGTCTGTCTGAGTTGTAAACTGAATATTTCCGCCAACAGCCAAGTTCAGCATATGGGCATCAAAATCCTCACCAAGTGTTGCCTCTCCAACTGTGAGCTCATAATTGCTCTGATTGTCAGTCTGTGCGCCGTCTACCGATGCGTCATAGTTAATTGTAATTTTATCACCACTCTGAACATTTCTGTCTGTCACAGGGGAATATGTTGTATTATCTTTTACCAGTGCATCTGCCTTTTCCTGAACATCTGCGTCTGTAACCTGTGTGATTTTCTCCTCAACAGAAAGTCCTTCATATGCTCCAAGTGTCACATAATCATTGACATCATACTCTACTACTTTTCTCGCACTGGCGTTTTTACCCTCATCTTTTTTCTTTCCACATCCTGCAAAAGATGCAATTGCGAGAATTGCAGCCATAGATAAAATGACTGTCTTTTTTACTATATGTCTTTTCATTCTTATTTATCCTTTCAAGTATCATAAAAACTATTCTTAACTATATCACAATCATTATTCTATGTCAAAGTTTTCGCCATCTCTTTTTTTAATTTCATAATTATTTTTTTCTCCAGTCTGGATATGTAAGACTGTGATATTCCCAGTAAATCCGCAACTTCTTTCTGAGTCATTTCCTCTTCTCGTTCGTTACTCAGCCCATATCTCAGTTCTATAATCGCCCGTTCTCTCTTGTTTAATTTTTTGACTGCTCTGACTAATGCTCTTTTCTCGGTTTCATCTTCAATTCCCTTTGAAATAATATCTTCTTCTGTTCCAAGTACATCCGACAAAAGAAGTTCATTTCCATCCCAGTCTACATTTAAAGGCTCGTCAATTGAAACTTCCATTTTGTGCTTACTTGTTCTTCTCAGATACATCAAAATCTCATTTTCAATACATCTCGATGCGTAGGTTGCAAGTTTGATATTTTTTTCCGGATTAAAGGTATTTATCGATTTGATCAAGCCAATGGTTCCAATCGATATTAAATCTTCTACCATAATTCCTGTATTGTCAAATTTCTTTGCAATATAGACAACAAGCCGCAAATTTCTCTCAATCAAAATTTTTTTTGCACTTTCACTTTCCTTCCCGTCTAACCGGTTCAGGACATCCGCCTCCATCTTTGCATCCATCGGAGGAGGCAGAATCTCTGACCCGCCAATATAATGTATTTCCTTTTTCCTTCCCAAGAATAAATTTCTGAGACAGGGCAATATTTTAAATTCCACCTTATTAGGCATAACCACTTTAATAAACATCAAAACACTCCTGAATTTAATATGATTTTATATTTATGATTTGCTGACAACTCCCCCTCGTATATTCCCACAATTGGAAATTTTATATGTAATTCTTCTGACTCTCGCTCAATAACCATCTCATCCAACCGGATGCCATATAAAATGCCATTATCCTCTCCGACAGAGTGAAACGGAATGATATAGATGCCCCCATTTTCTATATCCTTTCCAAATTGT
>ONXS01000034.1 GCA_900321855.1 uncultured Eubacteriales bacterium
ATCGGAGTCAGCGTCATTACAACCAAGCGAGCCTATGAGGAGCTGGAAAAAGAGGGACTCATTCGCTCTGTTGCCAACAAGGGATTTTATGTGTGTGAATATAACACCGATTATCTTCACGAAAAACAGTTGATTGATTTGGAGAAAAAATTCTCCGAAGTGATTGATATGGCTAAACAGGCTGGATTGTCCTCTGAGGAAATCAGCGAGATGATTCAGGGACTGTTGTAATGACGCAATCATATACCAAACACAGCTCCAACCACTAGCCACAAACTATCAATCAAGGGGCAATATCTATTATAGGAGGATTTTTAATATGGAAAGCAAGGAACCTATTTTATTTGAGGCAAAACATATCACCAGCAGACGAAAAGGTCTGTTTCAAAAAGGTCAGTATTTAGACGATATTTCATTTTCTCTCCCCGCCGGTTATATTATGGGGATTGTTGGAAAAAACGGTGCCGGTAAGACAACATTTTTTGACTACATCATAGACGAAAAGAAACGATACCGTGGAGAATTTTTATTAAATGGAGCTGATATTTCTAAAAATCATTTATCTGCGATGAATCAGATTGGATTTATCTCGGAAGATAACTATTTCTTCACAACCATGTCCATTCGAAAAAATGTAGAATTACTCGCACCATTTTACGAGGAATTTGACCATAAATTATTTTCCGAAAAACTATCGGAATTTGAACTTACAAGTGGAAAATGCGTTGGAAATCTCTCTCGCGGTCAGATGATGAAATTTCAGCTTGCCTTTGCCATGGCTCACAAACCAAAACTTTATCTCTTAGATGAGGCAACCGCCGGCATGGACCCTGTATTTCGACTAGACTTTTACAAACAGCTTCGCCTTTTACTTGAGGACGGCTGTGGAGTGATTTTATCCACTCACTTAGAGGAGGAAATTGAGAAACAAATCGATTATGTAGGAATTTTAGAAGAAGGAAAGATGATTTTCTTTGGCGAAAATGAGATGGGAGGTATTCTGTTATGAATCGTACAATCGCAAATACAAACTATCAGACAATTGAGGAACAGGAACAAAAAATTCGAGCTTTTGATAAAAAAATAAACGAAAAATCCGGAGGGCTAAATCGATTCGTATGTGTCTTTCTCGCTTTGGCCACAATTATGATTGGAGCAGTTCCCGTGCAAGAAATAAATTTAAAAAATGACATTATTGTAATTATCCCCCCTCTGTTTCTGACATTAGAGACTGTTTATTTCTTCTTACTCCTTTATCTGTCCTATGCAGATGCCTATGCAAATTATAAAGGCAGACGACAGGCAAATATATTGCGAGTATTAAAGTCTGTTCCAGTTTCAAAAAAAGCATGGATTCGCATCAGACTCAGACAACTCATGAAATTCTATGTTCCCATCTGTATTGTTGGAACAACACTGCAATGTCTCATTGCATATTCCGAGCACTGCTTTAGCATTTGGAACATTGTGTACGGAATTGTATTTTTCTATATTTATCCGGTGACATTCGGATTTTTGATGTTAAAGTATCCGAAATTGATATTTTAGTTGTATTGAATTCTTATCAAAATTTGAGACAATTCCCCTCTCATCTGGCTTTTTCGCAGACTTCCTGCAAAGAGCCAGACGAGATTGGTAACTGGTTCTACATCAAATCTATCTCTGAAATTTCAACAACCATTTTTGGTCAATCGTCTTAATCTCTTCCCCAAACCTGATACACAGTCTCACTGCTCCGGTCTGCTCTTTGATTTCCACAATTGTACCTCTTCCATATTTCGGGTGCTTGACCTCTTGTCCCTCTGCAAATCGCACAACACTGTCTCTCGCCTTTTGCTCTTCTCGTTTTCTTCTGTAATTATCCTTCAAATCAAAATACTGGTCATTAATCAGATTATTCTTTAAAACCTTATCATAATCGTGCTGCATAGTTCCTTCTCCTGCCTTGTAATTCGGAGTAGGCGCTGCTCCAATTAATGAACAACAATATTTCCATGCACTCCCATGTGTTCCATACTGCCATGTATATTCTCGTGGAATCGGCATATTGTATTGCATATAATGTGCATATTCATGTTTATACAAATCAATTCTGTCCTCTTTGGACAATGGATTTGGAATACTTCTTCCGATAAACAATAGTGAAAAATGAAACTCCTCATCTGTATTGATACTTGCCTGCGTGTAGGAGCCTAGTGTGTCTGTATCCAATCCAAACGTAATTGGAACACTGGCACTGTTTAATTGAAACTGTCTGTCAAACTTTGCATATAGTGTGCGAATTTCCCGAAGTAATATCTGTTCTTCTTTTTCTAAATTCTTTCTCAATAAATTATCTAACTGCATAAAAATCCTTTCCTGTTTTGTACTTACCAATATGTTGAATCGAACATGTCCGGCATTTGAAACTCGGTTCTGAATAGGCACCATTTGCTATAAATAATAACAGTTTCCATTGCAGTAATTTGCTTTTACTGTGCCAATAAATTCATCCTCTGTAATATTGTCTTCCAGTAACAACAATAACTTTTTAACTACTTTAATATCCCGAATCATGTCCTCTGAATAAGCTCCACGCCCAACAATTTTTAAATGTGTAATACCCATTTGTTTCATTTTCCAAAGCTGACAAAGTGCACAACCAGAGATACCAACTCCTCCAAACTTTAATCTTTCTCCTGACATTGCCTCTTCTCCCTGCCAGTTTTGAGTGTCCGTATTTGTGTCTTTTTCACTTTGCATCTGCCCAGATTCTATCTTGCACACACGATAGTTCAGTCTACAGATAGGTTCCATCTCGTCACAGTGCAGAGAATTACAAAATCCCCCATGAAAATGACATTTCTCATTGAGTAAAAATGCCTCATAAAAAATTTCTTTTTTTGTATCTGTCTGCCTATCCACCCCACTGCACATAATCTGTTTCATATCTTCCATTGAAACTTTTCTGTGAAATATCAGGCGATTCATACCAAGCCGCTCTAGTTCGCCCAAAATCAGGTGATTTATCTCACCAAATTCTCCGCTCACATGCAAATCTATATCCTCCCCGATTCCACACTGATACAAATAGAGAATCAGTGCAAAATCAGCAACAATAAATGAAAAAAATCCCATTTGAACACAATCACCGACAATTTCAGCTATCAATGGATATTGTTCTGGAGTGTAAGAAAGTCCATTGAGTGCGATGGTAACCGGAACCTGATACTTGTATTTTTTAACTATACTGGCAAGAATCTCCATCTCACTCTCTGACCCAATCTGAACATTATAATAGCATACCTCTCTTCGGTTCAATGGCGTTTTCAGTCCATATCGAATCTGCCATTTTTCAGGAACATATCCCACAAATATTTCATCTGCACCCGCTTTGATAAAATCTATATAGTCATCTACACTTCCCATACCTGCTACTATTTTCATCATCTTCTTATCACCAGCCTGTCCACATCATTTTTCGTAATCGCTCTCAAATACTCAAAATCATTCAATTCTTTCATACTTTCCCCAAATAAACTATTAAATCGATACCGAATGTTTTGATTTTCCACATATTCTATCTGACAGGATTCACAATAATGCGGACATTTCTTTACGGTTTCCTGTTTTGAGCGTTCTCCATTTTTACAAATCGCATAGGTCGTGCAAAAACCGGATGTATTTGTCTGATACAACGGGAGATGAAGAATATTTTTGCATGTTCTGTCAGCAAAGGAAATCGCATATCCACATGCCTCATAAGAAATTCCAGTAATTTTAAATCTCTGTTCCAAATATTTCTGGTAAAATTCAGCATTTACAGAAGTCTGTGAGTTGTCCGAAATCATCATTCTCGAATCTTTTTTTCTCTTATTTAGTAAAACTCCCATTGTAAATGCAAAATTTCCCATTTTCCCCATCTCTTCAATCAGTAATGGAATTCCAAAGTCATTGATAACGACCTCCAATTTATCTCTATACGAACTTTTCTGCATCCAATTTATAAAATTCATGAATCGTTTCTGATAAGTATCTATCATAAATTCCGGCATAGTAGAGCACACAATAACCGGCACAATATGATGATTTACCGCTTTTTGAAGTATCTGTTCCAGTTCGAAATCTGTCGGAAATAAATGATAGCAAAACTGATTCCCAATGTAAACATGTGTGACTGTCTGTGTCGAAATCACGTGATTTTCCAAATCATTTTCCCACCAGTAAAGTTTCAAAAACTCATCAACATCATTCTCAATCCATTTTTTCCACAGATGAGGTGTATCCAGTGAAATCGCTATTTCTGTCCCCGACAACTTCCCCGTCTCATATTCATCGGGATTTAGCTTTTCTTCAATATATCTCATATAATCATTGGAAATCCTCAATAGTTCTGAACGAAATTGCTGCTCAGGCGAGTATAATTCAAATCCAACTGTATCTAATTTGAGGTCATCTATGTCTTTTCTTCTCTCAATCTGAAATTCATTCAATTTTATGGTGTGGTAAGTCCTGTTCATATAATCCAGAAACGAAACCTCACAACCTGATATTTGGGCAGAAACTTCCTCTTCCCTGTCCTTTTTTACGCGAAATGTAACAGCAGAAAACGTAGGCTCCAGTCCACGACATTCCAGTGTCATTTTATTCAAAAATTCAAATTTAATCATTAGTACAGCATATGGCAACATTTCTCTTCTCCGTATTATCAAATTCTTATTTTTCTCAGTTTAAGAACATCTCCACTGAAAAAACCGCTCCTTACAGATACCGATTTTCATTGGTTGTAAGTCAACTGTGCTGATACAAATCCAAACGACATGACTCACACATAAGGATTGAAAATTTAGCAACTATTCTCCAATTGTGGTATAATAAATACAACTTATTCAAACCACGGAGTCTATTATGGAATACAATCATTTTACACATACAAATTGCGAATATTTTCCCTGTCACAAGGGAGCAAATTCAAATAATTTTAACTGTTTGTTCTGCTTTTGTCCACTTTATCACTTTGGGAATCAATGTGGCGGGAATTTTTCTTATACAGAAAACGGTATCAAAAATTGTGAAAATTGCCTCTATCCCCATGATATTTCGCACTATGATGAGATTATGGAACGATTGACACAGCATACGAATTAATTTTTTACTCATTTGATTCCAATTTTTTGATAAAAAAATATTATCACATTCCATATCGTTTAACAAGAAAAAGACTTTCTTTAATAGAAATATTCTAAGTCGAATTTTCTATTAAAGTCAGTCTTTTCCTGATTCAGATAGGTGAATTTTCCTCTATTTCTTTATTCAATTCCCACAAATGTATATCCAGCGTCTACAACTGCCTTCTCTACTGCATCTGCTGAAAATCCATCGTTTACTGTGAGAACTGCGCTATTTGTGTCGTGAGATACGACTGCTGCATCTACTCCGTCAAGTGCCTCTAACGCTCCTTTTACTCTTGCCTCGCAGTGTGCGCACATCATTCCTTCAATTTTTGCTGTCTTTTCCATTGTCTCAATCTCCTTTTCTCCGTTATTATTTTTACTATCTTCTATATCTGAACTGTCACTTTCTGCAGAACTTTTCTGCTCTGCGCCGACAGTATCATTCTTGGTTTTATAAACATCTGCTGCATGGTTCTCTGTCTGATTTGTTATTATCTGTTCTGGCAATGCACGTTTTCTCATTGGTCTGTCATGTTTTGCACTGTGTATCTTGAATAAATTCAGTCTAAGTGAATTCATACATACTGTAAAACTTGAAAGTGCCATTGCCGCTGCACCCAACATCGGTTTCATCTGAATTGCAGCATATACTCCTGCTGCCATTGGAATTAAAATAATATTATATGCAAATGCCCAGAATAAATTCTCATGAATATTTCGCAGTGTTGCACGACTGAGTCTGATTGCTGCACTTGCATCAGAAAGTTTTGAATTCATCAGAACGACATCGGCTGAATCGATTGCAACATCTGTTCCTGCACCGATTGCAATACCAATATCTGCTCTTGTGAGAGCTGGTGCATCATTAATTCCGTCTCCAACCATTGCGACCTTGCCTCGCGTCTGAAGTTTACGAATAACTGCCTCTTTTCCGTCTGGCAAAACACCTGCAATGACGCGGTCAACACCTGCAATATCTCCAATTGCCTTTGCTGTTTTCTCATTGTCACCTGTCAGCATAACAACTTCAATTCCCATATGTTTCATCTCAGCAATCGCCTGTGCACTGTCATCTTTTATGACATCTGCCACTGCAATCATTCCGAGAACTTTTCCGTTCTCAGTAAAGAATAATGGTGTCTTTCCCTGTTCCGAAAGTCGTCTTGCTGCCTCGCTGAGTTTCTTTGAAATGCTGCTTCTCTCTGAGATAAATTTATAAGAGCCTCCGACTATCTCTCGTCCATTGACTTTACCCTTTAATCCATTTCCGGATAATGCAGTAAAATCACTGACATCTGCTGCCTTGACTGATTTGCTGTCACCATAAAGTACCACAGCTCCTGCAAGCGGATGCTCACTTTTCTTTTCAAGCGAATATGCCATTTTCAGTAAATCTTTTTCTTTCACTCCATCTGCTGTAAAAATATCAGTCACTTCCGGCTTACCCGCTGTGATTGTTCCTGTCTTATCGAGTGCCACAATCTGAATTCTTCCCGCATGTTCCAGTGCTGCACTTGTCTTAAAGAGAATTCCATTCTTCGCACCCATTCCATTTCCAACCATAATCGCAACTGGTGTCGCAAGACCAAGTGCACAAGGACAAGCTATGACTAATACAGAGATTGCCCTCTCCAAAGCAAATGACAAATCATTTCCTGTGAAAAGCCATATTGCTGCAACAATGACTGCTAATCCAATAATCACTGGCACGAACACTCCAGATACTTTATCTGCGATTCTCGCAATTGGCGCCTTTGTGCCTGCCGCATCGCTGACCATCTGTATAATCTGTGAAAATGTAGTATCTTCCCCAACTCTGGTTGCTCTTGCCTTGATAAATCCAGACTGATTGATTGTTGCAGCACTAATTGTATCATTTATATCTTTATCTACCGGAATGGATTCACCTGTGAGTGCTGACTCATCCACTGCACTATTTCCCTCTACAATAACTCCGTCAACCGGAATACTCTCTCCGGGGCGCACTACAAAAATGTCTCCCATTTCTACTTCATCAATATCTACAATACATTCTTTTTCATTTCGAATTACAACTGCTGTCTTTGGTGCCATTTTCATCAAATTTTTCAGTGCATCTGTTGTTCTTCCCTTAGAAAGTGCCTCTAATGTCTTGCCGACTGTAATGAGTGCCGGAATCATCGCTGCCGACTCAAAATACAATTTGTCGTGATAAAGTTCCATCAAATCTGCATTTGGTGTTCCTTTTGTCACAAGATAAGTCATCTGATAAAGTACAAAAAGTGACCATCCATAAGACACGGATGCGCCAAGTGCAACTAAGGTATCCATGTTTGGTGCACCATGTATCAGTGAGCGAAATCCTGATATAAAAAATGACTTATTGATAAACATGACAATCGCAGCCAACAATAACTGCGTAATAGCAAGTCCAATGTGATTGTGTTCAAAAACACTTGGAACCGGCCACCCCCACATATTATGTCCCATTGTAATATACATCAAAACTGCAAGTATCACTGCCGAAGAAATTAATCTCTTCACAAGCTTTGGTGTCTCATGATCTTTTAATGCCTCTTCCTCAGCTTCTAGTCTTGCTCTTGCAGAAGTTTTGCTCTTTGAATCTGCCTCTGCGCCTTTTAAAGATGCACCATATCCTGCTGCCTCCACAGCCTTTATCACTTCTTCTTTTGTCGCAGTTCCCTCTACCGTCATAGAATTTGTCAGAAGGGAAACATTGACTGAATCCACATGTTCTAATTTTGATACGGCCTTTTCCACATGCGCCTGACAGGCGGCACAGGTCATACCGGTCACAATATACTGATTCATAATATTTTACTTCCTTTCTTTTGGTGGAATACTTACAGATACTTGCGCAGTGAATCTTTGCCAACATCGGTACTTAGTGAATGTAATAAGGTGTCTGCGCAGCAGACGCACCTTGCTCCATTCCCATATATATCGCTACGCCGACATCAGAGCACGAGTATTTCATAAAGCAATCAAACAAGCAAGTATCTGTAGACATTTCTAAATTCCTTAATACCAAATAGTTTCTTATTTCATCAATTTCTGCAACACTTTGCACAACTCATCGATTGTCTCGTCCTTGCCTGCACGAATATCTTCGGCAACACAACTGTGAATATGACAGGACAACAATACCTTATTAAAACTGTTCAGTGCAGATGTCGCAGCAGATACCTGAACTAAAATATCCGGACAGTACGCATCTGACTCAACCATTTTCTCAATTCCTCGAATCTGTCCCTCGATTTTACGAAGTCTTGTCAGCAACGCCTTCTGCTCCTCGTCAGAACGAGCCTTGTGACGGCTACTGCAGTGCGGACAAGATTCCTTACTTGCATCACTCAAATTGTCTGATTGACTCTCTTCATTTATTAAATTGAAATCTTTTTCACTCATATTGAATCATCTCCTAAAAATTTTTCATTTATATTGAATTATCTTCTGAAACAATTGTACATTTATACATTTATACATTTAATCCATGTCATACCATAAGGTGTCTTTGTTACAGTATACCCTATGGGGGTATATTTTCTTATCACTATAATATACCCTACAGGGGTATATGTCAAGTATTTTTATCATTAGGGAATTACATTTCACTCTGTTATTCTTGATTTCTTTGTTTTGGAGTGAAGTATCTTCTCAGACAATTAATGCACGTTCACTCCAATATTCCTGGTTTCTTTGTTTTGGAGTGAACATGTCAACTAGCCAAAAAATTTCATTCACTCTATTATTCTTGATTTCTCTATTTTGGAGTGAAGTCTATTCTCAGACACCTGATGCACGTTCACTCCAATACTCTTGGTTTCTTTGTTTTGGAGTGAACATTTCAACTAGCCAAAAAATTTCATTCACTCTATTACTCTCGATTTCTCTATTTTGGAGTGAAGTCTATTCTCAGACAACTGATGCACGTTCACTCCAATACTCTCGATTTCTTTGTTTTGGAGTGAACATTTCAACTAGCCAAAAAATTTCATTCACTCTATTACTCTCGATTTCTCTATTTTGGAGTGAAGTCTCTTCTCAGACAACTGATGCACGTTCACTCCAATACTCCTGATTTCTTTGTTTTGGAGTGAACATGTCAACTAGCCCAAAAATTTCATTCACTCTATTACTCTCGATTTCTTTGTTTTGGAGTGAAGTCTCTTCTCAGACAACTGATGCACGTTCACTCCAATACTCTTGGTTTCTTTGTTTTGGAGTGAAGTCTCTTCTCAGACAACTAATGCACGTTCACTCCAATACTCTTGATTTCTTTGTTATAGAGTGAATAATATCAAAACTACATAATTTTTATTCACTCTCCGAACTACACTCTACTTGTTCTGAAGTAAATTTCCCTTTAAACTTACCATTTTATTTCACCTCAACAATAACTTGTACACTTCACGAGCAATCTATTGTCAATAAAAAAGACAACCGTCATCAACGTATATTCCGTTTCTGACAATTGTCCTTCAGCAACTCTCTATTTATCATTTTTTTTGATTTTATCGATTCACTTCTTCAATGAGGCAGCTGTGCTCTTTCGTTGCCTTATCATATGCAATTCCAACCATCACAACTTTTCCTCTATACCCTTTCAGCGACTTTGCATAGTCCTTATCTCTAATCTGATTCATGGCTGTTTCAACAGATGTGTTCACTTTCAGTTCTACTACTATTGCTGGATTTGAATTATTTCGAAACACACAATCCCATTCATCAATGATAAATACAAACTGCTCATGAGTTGCAGCAAAAATATCTTCAAGAGCCATCGCTAGATTATTGTCATAGATTGGAATCTCCGGATATTCTATCTCCACCTCTCTTAAAACTCTTTTTTGAAACAACTCAAGCATTTTATCAATATCCTTTTCCATTCCCAGAAACCTTTGAATATCCAAATGAATCACATTAAACTTATTCAAATACTTCTCATACGACTCTGACCTAGATATTTTCAGCTTATCAAACAATTCTCTCGAATCACATCCCTTACTATAATATGCAACAAGCATATTTGCAGCCATTGATTTTCCAAATCTTCTTGGACGGCTGACACAGATATACCTATTAAGTCGATTGAAAGCATTATTTGTATATTCAATAAGCAGTGATTTATCAACATAAATTTCACTATTTACTGCTCTTGTAAATAGTGTATTATATGGATTAAAATGCACTCCCATAGTTACATTTCCTTTCATTAACATAAATGATAACAAACATTACGTAACATTGCAAGAACATTACTTTTTATAACAATGTTCATCTCCCCCTGTTCAAGATAACAACTAAATAAATATAAAATCTAATCTTCTACTTTGATTTTATCCAAGTACAATCCTACTTCAGTTAATGTCTCTATAACATCATAAATGGTTCTTCCTTTTGCATCCTCATACCTAGTAATTTCACCCGGATTATTTTCATTGATAAGTTCCTCTGGAGTAATCAATGTTTTATTTTCTCTAATCCCATTCATATCAAATATATGTTCTATCAAATTTTCATTTT
Organism: uncultured Eubacteriales bacterium; assembly: GCA_900321855.1. Taxonomy (GTDB): domain Bacteria; phylum Bacillota; class Clostridia; order Lachnospirales; family Lachnospiraceae; genus Bovifimicola. Next base: position 10,680 of record ONXS01000034.1, read on the forward strand.
CCGTATAAAGTCCTATTGTATTGTATCGATACTTTCCTATTTCACCTTCATGATTTCCAACTCCAAAATTAACAAAACCATCATTCACTAATATTTCCTCAAATAGTTCCAATAATTTTAACGCCTCATCCGCCCATATATTATCCAAATAATATACTTTTATATGTAAATTTTTATCATCTCCATACTCTTTTTCTTCATCCAAATTACATGGGACCTCGATAAAAATAAAACAATTATGATTTTCGTAATATTTAATAAAACTCTTCATAACCTTTATGATATTGTCCACATTCAAAACAGCATACGTATATTTTCTACTCTTACGATAGCCTTCGTATAATGAACTTGCATCTTTGATAGATGCGCCTTTTATAAATTTAATCATAAAATACAACCTTCCTCTTAATTATGTTCTGTTTTATTCGACAATAATTTGATGTCGCAACAATGCCTATCTATTTCTTATATCGGCATCCTATATTTACAGTCCGGATAAGTTTCTCATAACGAGGTCCACATCCTTATTTTCCAGTTCTTGTATGATATGTAAGTATGTCTTTTGAGTAGTTGTTATACTCGCATGTCCCAATCTCCTCGCCACACTTGCAATCGATACACCTGCAAATAATAAGAGTGACGCATGTGTATGACGAAGTCCATGGATTGAAATGCATGATATTCCACAGGACTTACAATGCCTTGTAAGAACATCATTTACGGTGGAATTATAGATTTTTGTTTCTCCTACAAAGATTGGCTTATCCTCATTTCTTTAGTATATTCATATATTTCTACTTTTTCAAGACCATTAAAAAATTTCACTAAAAAAGCACCACGCTCCACAGTCCTCTCTCGCCTGTTTCCATCGTAGTACCTTTTTCAACAACAAATCGTCCATTCTCCCTACATCTAAATGAGAGAGTACAGGAATGGTCTTTCAACCTATCTCACGCCACAACTTCAATATTATTATCCTACCAGGAAGAGAAAGGCTGTGCATAGCTAGCTACTTCTCTGCATCTTTCCCCTGCTTGCGCGACCCTGAGTGGGAATGGCTACCCACACTTTTCACCCTGCTCTTTCAGCATAATTTTAACTATTATTCTCCGATGGAATGCCTCTGGGCTACTAAGAGATCCCTTCACATATCTTATACACGAATTTCTTCGTTTCACGGCAAAAGTGGATTGTTAGTCTTTCTCAGGTCTGCAAAAGTTACCACGCTTCCACCTAACTGAGATTCAGGCAGCTCTGTTAAAACCGCCTTCTATTGTTCCACCGATACGCAATCTGGACTATATTGCGTTATGACAGATGCCATTCCTTTACTTTGGGAGTTACACCACTTCGTCTCAGTATTGCTACTTTTGACGCGGACGTCCGTCTGAAAGTATCCTTTCGTTCCGAACCCGAGCTCTTTTCAGAATTCCCCAGCCGGCTGAGTAACCGTCTGCACTGGGTTATTCCTGTACTCTCTCCTTTAGATGTAGTTTTGAATGTATCTGTGTCTCACTGACAAAACTTATGATACCATAGATGTTTTTACTTGTCATTTAACCTGTAGTTTAATCTGAATCAGTCTCTCCAAACTCTCCTCAAATCTCTCATCATCTTCTGTCGTTCTTTTCTTTGGTCCCTTCATATGATGTTTACAGTTCCCTCTTCTGGCTTTTTTATTTAAATGTCTCTCCATCAGCATCTGGTCTATATTTTCGTTGGTGTACCATTTTCCCGACTGATGAATAGGATAAGTGCCTTTCGAAAGTGCCATAGCTGCCACACCATAATCCTGTGTTACGACAATGTCCCCTTTTTGACACAAACTAATCAATGCAAAATCTACTGCATCTGCTCCCGCGCCAATGATTTTAATTTCACTATAATCAGAATCTAAAACATGATTCGTGTCGCAGAGTAAAGTGACTGGAAGTTCATATTTTTTAGCAATTTTTTCGACAATTCTCACAACGGAACACGCATCTGCATCTACAAATATTTTCATACACTCCTCCACTACTGTCTGTTGTAATACCTAATTCCGCCATTCGGATTGAAATAAGTTCGAATATAGCCATCTGTGGACACAATCACAAATTCATTTGATTTTTCCACATAATAGACATCGTCTCCATCTTCTTTCTCCGTCTTGTGAAGTGCATCTGGATTATTGACTACCTGTTTTGCTGCATCTTCATAGGCTTTTGCCGAAGAAAATCCCATCTCTTTTCCATGCTTGTCATAGTGTTCGTTTAACAATCTGTCATTTCGAAATCCGCTGTCGAATTCATGCTTATCAGATTGTGTCGTTTCTCTCTCTATATAAATCTCTGTTGATTCAGGCTGTTCAACGGTTTCCGTTATCAGTTGCGCCTCGGTGCTTTCCTGTTGTGAATTCTGTTTTGTTTCTGATGTATTCGTTATCTCTTGTTGTAAATTGTTGCTCTCTTCCGATTGATTAGCTGTCTCCTGCTGTGCTATCTGAATCTCTTCCGAATTTGTAGTTGAGTTCTCACTGCTCTCATCATCGATAAGCAAATCTCCAACTTTTGGAAATAGAATCAGTACAAATAAAATCGCAAGAATACATAAAATCTGTTTCAATGTTTTATTCATTTTTTCATCCACCTTTCCTCAATTTTTCTGCATACCACCGTTTTCACACTCACTTGCAAGTAGTTACATCTAATTTTCATAACTTCAATCGACATACAACCTATGTAAATAGGTGTGTATCATCTCACAATGTTTTTGCTCAGTGGAAGAAGTCCTCACTGAGACAAGTTTGTTATATCTCCACTTAGAAAGCCTTCTCTCTAAGATAAATTGACCACCCGTTTCCAATATGACTCTCCCCTAAACAGGCAAGGAGCATATCAGTTCACGAGTGGTCAATATTTTCTTTTTATATGTGTTAAGTAATGCGGACATTCGCAATCCGCTCCGCTACTTGCTCATGAACGCAGGCTACTTCGCAGCTTGTCAGAAGGGGCTTTCTCACCCTCCTGACATAAGCATCCCCATACCCCCACCTACGTCTTTACGCCTTAGAGGTGTAGGATTGCTTATCTGCGTTCAAAACCAATTCATTTCCAATGTAATTAGAAACACAAACCGAAAAATTCGTTCTAAACCATTGCATAATCATATTGCATAATCATATCACAAATTTTATGCTACAAGGAAAAATTTGGCAATAAAGATTAATGAGAGTACGCATGTAAGTATCGATACATCTTTGATTTTTCCTGTACAAATTTTCATTACTGTGTAAGTAATGAGTCCGATACCGATTGCATGTCCGATTGAACCTGAAATTGGCATTGCAATTAACATAAGTGCAACCGGAACTGTCTGATATATATCATCAAAGTCGATGTTCTTCAGTCCGCTTACCATAAGGATTCCAACATAAATCAGTGCGGAAGATGTAGCTGCCGCAGGAATAATTGCTGCAATTGGTGCAATAAATAAACATGCAAGGAACATAAATCCGGATGTAAGTGCTGTAAGACCTGTACGACCACCTGCCTCTACACCAGATGCAGACTCAACGAATGTTGTAACAGTCGATGTACCTGTAAGAGAACCAGTAAGTGTTCCCACCGCATCAGCTACAAGAGCCTGTTTCATCTGTGGCATTTTACCTTCTTTGTCTACCATACCAGCACGGCTTGCTGTTCCTACTAATGTTCCGATTGTATCAAACATATCAATGATACAGAATGTAATGATTAAGGTAATCATTGTAAACCAGCCAATTTTTGCAAAGTCAGCAAAATCAAATTTTACTAATGTGAGCTTAGCCATATCTTTTACTGGTGGTACAAAAGAAGCTCCCTTTAATGATGCAAATGGATTTGTATCAAGGAAAAGAGCCTGTCCAGCCCAGTTGATGATACTTGCTACAAGCATACCAAATAAAACTGCTGCTTTAATTTTATAATGTGCAAGCACAACAATAACAAAAAGTCCAACAAACATTGTCACAACAGCGAGAACCATTGTCTTATAGCCTACACTGCCCATATTGTCTCTTGCAACCTTTGGTGTCAGTGCTCCAAAGAAATCTCTCATTACAAAGAATGGTCCGCCCTTGTCTGAATAAATGCTGTCATTTGAGCCAAAGCCAATGTTCATAAGCATAAGACCGATTGCCGGTCCAATACCAAGACGAATTCCGAGTGGAATTGCATCTACGATTTTCTCTCTGATATTGAGAACTGAGAGAACTAAGAATACAATACCTTCCACAAAGATAATACAGAGTGCAGCTCTGAAAGATGCTACATAAGATAATCCTGTAATCGATGCGATATTTGCTACAACAAGTGCAAAAAAACTGTTCAGACCCATACCAGGAGCCATAACAAAAGGCTTATTTGCAAGGAATGCCATAACAAATGTTCCAATTGCTGACGCAATACATGTTGCCACGAAAACAGCGTTCCATAAAGACTGTCCGCCATTGGCACCAAATCCAGTCAACAAGTTAGGGTTAAGAGCGATGATATATGCCATTGTCATAAATGTTGTGAGTCCGGCAAGAATCTCAGTCTTAACAGTTGTGTTGTTCTGACTTAACTTAAAAAGTTTGTCCATTTCATATTTCCTCCGTTAAAATATTTATCCAGATAAATACCAACGGTTCTGACAATTCCGATTCTGAATCATGACCATCTCTTTATCTGGCAGACATACATTATAACACAGAACACTTATAAAGTCATAACAAAAACATTATATTTTTTAACAAAAATTTAATAATTTGTTTAGGTATTATGCCATACAATACACAATTCCTTTTGCAACACGCTTTGCATCATCTACAAAATGACCGCCTTCATTCAGTTCAAATGTCGTCTCTATCCCCTTGCTCTTGAAATACTCTGCCAGAAATCTTGTATTCTCCTCTACCGGCTGCATCATCTGATTTTTTGTCTTAGACTCTTTATCTCCAACCGAAAAGTAAATTTTTTTCACCTTATCTGAGATTTCATGTGACTGTGCATATGTCAAAAATTCCGGATACCACAGAGAGCCCGATGCTGTCACAATCGCATCAAACAGATTTGTCTGATAGCCACTGTAAAGTGCAAATAACCCCGCCAGTGAATATCCTGCCATAATCTTTTTCACATCCCCATGCTCCATTTTTTCTAAAATAGCCGGAATGATTTTTTCTTCCAGTTCACGGATATAGTCGTCTGCTCCACCAGTAAACTCCGGTGCCTTTTTAAATGCTGCCGGAGCTCTCCACGGTGACAGGTCGTGCTCCCAGCAAATTTCCGACACAGAAGCCAATACAAATTCACTCTTTCCTGCCTTGCAGCACTCCTCATACACTTCTTTTCCTTCGCCGTGGTCTGCATTGATAAGAACCAGTACATCACTGTCCATTGCTCCAAACAGTTCGATTTCTTTGTTTTCAACATTAAATTTCATCATTTCTGTCCCCTTTCATCCATGCGTATTGCCTTCATCTTTTTCTTTACATAGATTAAGAATATCATACACATCGTAATTTGTACAATCGTTGAACACGGTGTGGCAAGTCCGATTCGAAATAAGGATACAGGTTTCATCTTGCTAAACAGAAAAGATGCCGGCACTCGCACACCAAATGCTCCACAGATTCCCTGTAACATGACAAACCTTGTCTTGCCAATTCCATTATAAAATCCGACAAAACAAAATAAAAATGCAGTAAACAGGCAATCAATTGCATATGCCTTTAAATATTCTGCTGCCGCATTGATGACCTCTGGTTCATTGGAAAACAGTCCTGCGAGAACATCTCCATGAAAATAAGAGAGATAGCACATCAGTACACCTGCTATGATAGACAGTACAATCGCAATTCGAAGTGTTCGAAATGCTCTGTCATATTTGCCTGCACCGTAGTTCTGAGCTACAAAGGCTGCCAATGACTGCATAAATGAAGAAGGTACCAGCATAATAAAGACACATACCTTCTCTGCCACACCAACTCCTGCTGACGGAATAAGTCCCAGAGAATTGACAATCGCTGCAATGACTAAAAATGAAATTCCAACCAGTAAATCCTGTAATGCAACCGGTGCACCAAGTATTATGATTTTCTTCGTCAAATTCTTTGGCAGCCGTATATCTTTTCTTCCAAATTCAAATGGAAGTTCTTTTCTTCGTATTAAAATCAGCGAAATAACTACACTGACTGCCTGAGCAAATACAGTTGCAATGGCTGCACCCTCGGTTCCCATATGAAGAACTGCCACAAAGAACAAATCACCCGCTATATTAAATACACACGCAATTGCCACTGTGATTAATGGTGTCTTAGAATCTCCCATTCCACGAAATACAGAGCCTATCAGGTTGTAGCAGATAATGACAAGTGACCCTGCCCCACAAATTCTGATATAATTTACTGTCTTTGTATACGCCTCTGTAGGTGCATGCATAACGGTTGCAAGTCCTCCTGCTCCAAGTGTCGTGAGTACCGTGATGATGCATCCAATCATAAAGAACAGACAAATGCTTGCTCCTATCGTCTTTCCTCCATCTTTTCTCCTTCCCTGTCCGATTTGCTGTCCCAGTAAAATCGTTGTTCCAAGTGAAAAAGCCGCGAGCATATTTGTAATTGTCGTCATGAGCTGCGAGCCGGTTGAAACTGCAGACACATCTGCCGATGATGCAAATTTTCCCACAATTAATAAATCAATTGCGCCATACATCGCCTGTAACACCAGTGCAAGCAATACCGGAAGTGCAAATTTTACAAGAGGCAGAAGAATCGGACCACTTGTAAAATCTTGTGTTTTCTGAATTCTTTTCGTATCTGACATATCTTCCTCCATATTTTTCTTATATTTCTTATATTTGATTCATCTGATTGAAGTACCGTAACATCACTACTCTCACTTCATATATCTCAACAAATAGTGAACTGCTTATTGTGCAAAAACCAAAAAGGACCGAAGAAGCTGTCAGGTATTTCAACCTGCATCTTCTCCGGCCCTTGATTTCTATCTGAATCGGTACCTCCGATGAACAAACATAAGTTTTTTACTTTTTAAGTCGGCAATACTGTATCATATATTTTGTAAAATGTCAAATTTTATGTGTTGTAATATTTTTATCATGCCAATTCTATGAGAACTCTCTCAAATACTGCATGAACTTTTCTTTTTCTATAGGTTTGCTAAAATAATATCCCTGCAAATATTCACATCCAAGTTCTACCATCTTATTGAAGTGTTCTTTCGTCTCAACTCCCTCCACAACAATTTTAAGTCCAAGATTTTTTGCGAGCTTAATCGTGCTGTCTAGAGTAATCATTGCTTTCGGATTTTCAAATGCTCCCCATAACAAACTCTTATCAATCTTTGCAATATGAAAAGGCAGGCGATATAAAATTTCAAGATTGGAATATCCCGTTCCATAATCATCCAGCGAAAATGTAAATCCCTGATTTTGGAGTGCAAACACATTGGCTCGAAATGTTTCCATCTCTGTTGCCTGTTCTGTCTCCGTAATTTCTAAGTTGATTTTCTCCGGCTCGATTCCACACTCTGTGACTATAGCATTGAGTCTCTCCAATAGATTTTGACCTCCTTAATTGTTGGTTGATAGTCATCTGGAGTGTCAGAATATATAGGAGCACCACTAGTATTAGATCTAAAGAAACCTCTCGAAACAAATGCACTTCCTATAGCCCTAATTAACAGAGGTAGATAATCATCATCCTCACGTAGAGATTGGATTAAGGTTATTCGCTTTTTCAAATCTGCCAAAGTGCCTGACAAATATAAATGGAATAACTGTAAGAACTGCCCTGTTGCATTATTTGATATGCCTTCATTCTCTGCAACTGCAAGTCTTGCCAAACATTTGCCACCATCAACAAACGCATCAGCATTCATGCAAATATTTTCAAGTGCCCATACAAGGTTTCTACGTGCGTCCGAATCCAACTCTTCACGTAGCCATTCAATAGATTTACTCTCTATCAAACTACATAAGTTCTTCGCCACCATCACTGGACTCACTAATCCCATCGAGAGGAATAGCTGTGAGCCAGCTTTTGAGAATGCTATCCTCTCATTATGAAAAGAACCGTTATCAGGATTATTGATTAAGTCAAAAACTGCCTTAGCAGAAGGAGATGTTTGCATTTCTTTTATACGATTATTCAATGCACGGAACAATCGCTCAGATAAACTGGATTCTAACTGATTAATTTCATCTATTATATCAGCTACGTTACCACCATATTGTATAAGCCAACTTTCGGTTAGCCATTCTGCTAATGGTCTTGGGCGAACCCTCAAACAGAAGCCCTCCTTCTCTATAAGTTGCCTTTTTGAATATTCGTCAATTGTATCCTCAAATTGAAGATTGATAGGCTCTTGGTTAAGGGCTATATGATGAAGCTTGTTGTTGTGTGTTACAAAGTCGTATTCATCTTGAATACCACCATCATATCCCAATGGATCAAAGAGAGAAATTGCTTTCAGTACTTTTTCTTTATTATCATCAAGCGGTTCTTTACCCCTAAGAATAGATGATAACACTTCGTCTGCATTATCTATTTGAAGCGTGTGATTCTTTTTATAGGCAAGCATAAGCAGAACGGTCATATATGGAATGCTACCACTTCTTGATTTGATAGCTTTAGATAAGTATTCATTTTTAGAAATAGATTCTTCAGCAGCAATCATCTTATCAACAATCTCTTCCGTGATTGCGTAATCCAATTTATATAGCTCTCCTCCTGTACTTTCCTCATTCGGTTTAAGTATGTTATAAATTGTAATTAGACGACTTTTCTTTCCGGACTCGTTTATGCATTTACTAGCTTCACGCATCGATTCATGGTTACAATTATCGATGATTATTACTTTGGGATTACAATATTTCAATAATGCATTCAATCCCTCTATACACTTACCATCTCGTGAATAAAAGACACCATCATGTCCTTTGAATGTTTCTGCGATAATCCTAGTTTTCCCCATTCCAGACAATGCCATTAATCGACAATCGTTGGTGCTATTTAGAATTTTAAAACGCACATCGTCCATTTTAGCACAAGTCTCAAATTTTGATTTCATTACTTCATTGTCAGGACGATTTACGAAATCATCAATATGCTCGAATGGATGTATTAAATATTTTATGCGATTTTGTTCAGCCTCTTGTAACTTTCTTTGTTGCTCTTCATATAATGCTATCAACCGGTTTTCGTCAGGATATATTCTTTCATTTCTTCCATCTGGGAACTCTTCTCTGTCAAGTTCAAACTCTTGATATCTGATTTGCTTATAATTTTGGATGACATATTTTCGGGCAAGATCATAATCTATAATCTGAAATGCGTTCTTGTATCTATTATCATGTTCATATGTATTTGATGCCAATGTTCCTGAAGTGTTAATCTCAAAAAAAGCCTTGTCACGCCATGGTGCTTGGAAGTTTACATATCCTCCATGAGAATGACCACAAAACACCATATCAAAATGTTTAGCACATAGTCGACGAACTTCTTCTCTTTCAACTTCTTTAAGGAATGCAATTGGATAATGGGTAATAGCTATCTTAATATCCTTTCCCTCCAAATGGGTATTTTGTTCTGTGATTTGGTTAATTCCGAGAGCTATTTTATGAGCATCTTCTTTTCCACAACGCCATACGGTATTCAATGATGATATTCCTACCTTTACTCCATCGATATCCAGTTCAAAAACAGAAACGAATTTACCATTCTTATAAACAATATTTTCTAACGCCTCATAATATTCTTTTTCGAATGCCTTAAATTCGTCAACTCTTTTTGTGTATTCGTTTACATCTTTTGCTTTAGTTAGCTGTATTATACCATCAAGAGTTGAAGCTTCTTCTTCCAAATCTTTTTCAAATCGAGGGCTATCTGCATTTCTGTCAATGTCATGATTACCTGGAGTGAAAACAAATCTACTCCTATCAAGTTTGAGAGTGGATATAATTGGTTCAATTACTTCTGAAACAAAAGCTTTGAATCCATTTGTTAGTTGATGGTCATATCCTTCACCACCTTGCTCTAATAAATCTCCAGAATATATGATCAAATCTATTTTGCCTTCAGTATTGATTTTTGTTAAGGCTTTTATCATGTATTCAAGATTATGCTTAGCATCGCTTAATTTTGAACCATTCAAATGAAAATCGGAAAAGTGTAATATTCTCATATTAAATACAACTAATTAGAATTACTGTATATCTTTACGCAATCTTTTCAAATCTGCTTCCACTCCATCTTTTGACACCAATGAGTCTTTGGGCAGCATGGAGTAGTTCTTGGCGATGTTCTCTTTCTTGCCGCTGAACCATTCACCGAAAGCTGTTTGGAGGAAAGAGTCACCATCAAGGTTATCTTTCTTGTTATACCTTATTATATTATTGACGAACTGTTTCAACTCAGCATTGCGTAGTTTCTTGTTCAAAGGAATGCACAAATCCTTGTTGGCTGAAACCTGGCCAGTTTCAATAAACAGTTTGACAACGTCGCATACTTTTTCTACATCTTCTACAGGAGTACCAGCAAGTGAGAATACAAGCATAGTGTACTCT
>ONXS01000033.1 GCA_900321855.1 uncultured Eubacteriales bacterium
TTTCTGATACAGTAGCTACAAAATACGATGGATTCCATAGGTGTCCGCCACATAATTTCTTCTTAAGCTTATCGCCATATTCTTTCATAAGAAGTCTAGTAATTACAAGTCTTTAATGATATTTAAACAATGACATACGTATGTCGATTCATCCCATGACTAAAGTCACGGGTGTTCTCGCATTACCTATAAAATCAATCCCGATGTATCTGAGCTGTCAAGCTGCATCAGCCTCATTCCTATCTTTACAAATGGAAATGCACTTCCCCACAGTGCACAGCAAATCATTGCTCCAAAAAATACGACAATACCTTTTTCAAAAAATTTTTTCTTATTATTCATTGCTTGTTATTCGTCTCTTTCATTGCAAAATTTACAAAATCATTTCCATTCCCGTTTTTTGCGGCACCAGTCCACATTTTTCGTAAAATTTCATTGCCCCCGAATTACATGACCACACATTTAATGTCACATTATAACAACCAATATTTTTTGCATAATTTTTTACATACTCAAAAATCTGACTGCCGATATGTTTTCCCCTGCAATTCTCATCAATACAAATATCATCAATATAAAGCGTCTTGACATCTGTGAGAATATGGTCATTCAATAACTGTTTCAATATACAAAAGGAATATCCCTCTACGACATCTTCTTCATTTACTGACACAAATACAGGTGTATTCTCATCTGCAAAAATCGTTTCTAACTCCTGCTGGGTATATTTTGTCGCTGGACCTTTAAATAAATCTGGTCTGCCGTTGTGATGAACCATGTTGACTTGAACCAACAATTCAAGAACCTTTGAAATATCTTTTTTCTCTGCTCTTCGTATTGTATTCATTCTCTTCCTGTTCCTTCCTATCCTCTATACTTTATTGAATCTGACAAATATTTTTATCATTTCCAGATTTTTTTCCAAAGCATAATGTAGCACTTAATGCGTACCAAATCAAGTGGTTCTTAAATCTTAGTTCATCACCTGCGAGTATCATTACATCAGTTTTAGCTGACATACAGCCTATTTATTTTCAGATGAAATCAAACGTTCTCGAACCTCATCATCTGTCAGATTTAAAGCAAAACCAAGTTCACGACAAACCGTTTTATCTGCAATTCGAAAATATTTATCATCAATCGCTGTAATCTTCTTGCCAGCAGCTTTTCGTTTTTCTTTTCTCATCGAAATATTTTTCAAAATTCCAATAATTCGTTCCAGATTTCCCTCTCTGAGCGCCTCTTTATAAAGCTGCTCTCGTTCATTATCTTTTACTGCAATCTCCATTCCGATTTGACCGGCATTTTCAATCAGTGTCTCCGCATCCTGTTTTGAGATAATCTTTCTGCATTTTGACTCTGCAATTTCAACTGGTACATAGAAAACAGAATTCTCCATATTCTCTGAAATCAGTACATAATACATTTTTGTCTTATCCTCTACAAAGTCCGGATGAATCATATCTGATACTTTACAAATACCTGCATTTCCATAAATTACATAATCATTTACCTGCATAATTTTTCTCCTTTTTTCAATTTTTAAAACTTGTTATAAATAGTTGTGAAACAATAGATTGTTCTCGAAAACGATAGATTGTACGCTTTACAAACAATCTATTGTCAAGAATAAAAAAAATCTGCCCCGCTCTACGAATTAGAGCGAAACAGATTTTGTTTACCCAGTAATTACTAGATTCTATTTCTATTTTAGCACATTTTTGCAAAAAATTTCAAAGTATTTTTTCTCTTATTTCTAACGTTTTAGAGCCAATCGTTTTCACATAAAGCAGAAATTTGCAAAAATTGTCAGTAAGTGAATGTAGTTTCTTCTTGAAAACGAAACCGTTTGAACATCCCTATAATTTTTTTACAAAAAGTGCTCGAATTGCATTTAATACGGCAAGTACCATGACACCCACATCAGCAAATACTGCGAGCCACATTCCTGCTACTCCGACTGCCACAAGTGCAAGACACGCAATCTTGATTCCGATTGCACCGACAATGTTCTGATATACAATTCGCAGAGATTTTCTCGAAATCTTGATTGCCTTTGCAATCTGCTTTGGATCGTCATCCATGAGGACAATATCAGCCGCCTCAATCGCCGCATCAGAACCCATTGCACCCATTGCAATTCCAATATCCGCTCTTCGCAGTACCGGTGCATCATTGATTCCGTCACCGACAAAGGCAACGACCTCTTTTTCCTCTTTCTTCTCAAGAAGTTCCTCTACTTTTGTGACCTTGTCAGAAGGTAAAAGCTGTGCGTAGACCTCGTCAATTCCGAGCTCCTTTGCAACACTCTCAGCCACCGGTCTTGCATCACCGGTAAGCATGATTGTCTTCTTCACTCCTGCGGATTTTAATTTCTTAATTGCCTCTTTTGCGTTTGGCTTAATCACATCTGAAATTACAATATGTCCCGCATATACGCCATCAATTGAGATATGAATAATTGTTCCAACACTGTGACACTCCTTGTATGAGACGCCGAGGGATTTCATCAGCTTATCATTTCCTACTTCTATATGCTTGCCATCTACAATGGCTGTCACACCATTTCCACTGATTTCTTTGATGTCACTGACACGACTTCTGTCAATATCCTTTCCATAGGCTTTCTGCAAACTTTTACTGATTGGATGTGAACTTGCTGACTCTGCAAGTGCTGCATATTCTAACAATTTCTCCTCTTCGAGTTCATTGTGATGAATTCCATTTACCTCAAAAACTCCCTGTGTCAGAGTTCCCGTCTTGTCAAACACGACCACCTTTGTCTTAGACAATGTCTCTAAATAATTCGAGCCTTTGACCAACACTCCTGTATTACTTGCTCCGCCAATTCCTGCAAAGAAACTGAGTGGAATACTGACTACAAGTGCACATGGACAGCTTGCTACGAGAAATGAGAGTGCTCGGTAAACCCAGATGTTCCACTGTGGTGCATTTCCAAGTGCCAGCATATTGACAAGCGGCGGAAGAATTGCAAGTGCCAGTGCAGAATAAACGACTGCCGGTGTGTACACCCTTGCAAATTTTGTGATAAAATCTTCTGATTTTGATTTTCTTGAACTTGCATTTTCCACGAGGTCAAGAATTTTAGAAACCGTTGAATCGCAAAATTCCTTTGTTGTCTGAATTTTTAAGACACCCGTCTCATTGATACAGCCACTGATAATCTCATCTCCCTCTTTTGCATCTCTTGGAAGACTCTCACCTGTGAGGGCTGCTGTATTCAGTGTTGATGTTCCCTCCACAACAATACCGTCAATTGGAACCTTCTCCCCCGGCTGAACAATGATGATACTTCCAATCTGAACTTCGTCTGGGTCTACTTTTTCTAATTTTCCCTCGATTTCCATATTTGCATAATCAGGTCGAATGTCCATGAGCTCACTGATGTTTCTTCTGCTCTTTCCAACGGCATAACTCTGGAACCACTCACCAATCTGGTAAAATAACATAACGGCAATTGCCTCTGTGTAATCCCCACTCTTTGAGAACAGTGCAAGACCAACTGCACCGATTGTAGCTACTGCCATCAAAAATGACTCATCAAATACCTGTCTGTTTCGGATTCCCTTAAATGCCTTTTTTAAAACATCATATCCTATAATAATATATGGAACCATAAATGCTATAAATCGAATAATTCCATTTTCAGGAAGAATATCAACTTTTGTGAGCACTAAAAGTAAAATTAAAATTGCTGCCGAAATAATAATTCTTCTCAGCATCTTTTTTTGTTTCTTTGTCATAAAAATCACTCCTTTCCTAGTTCTGTGTTTGAACATAGATAAGCAATCCCTCGCCTCTAATGCGTAAAGACATAGCGGGGTATCGATGGATGCTTACATACACTCGCTGTATCTCAATTTTATACGATTCTTCTATATTCTATCATTTTCAATTCTATCATTTTCAATTCAACACTTGTTTAATTGTATATGTAAAATATAACTATTCAGAACCAGAATCGCTCTGATTCCAAATAGTTTTTCCTATGAGTTAGAAATAAATTTCACACTCGTCTTCTACTTTTCTGCAATTATCTAATACATTCTGCATAACAGCTTTCACATCTGCTCCGTCCTCAAACTCAACGCTCATCTTCAGTGTCATAAAATTGACCGCTGCGTCTTTTACTCCTGCAGTTTTCTTCGCTGCCTCTTCCATCTTATTTGCACAGTTTGCACAGTCTACTTCAATCTTATAAGTCTTCTTCATAATAAATCTCCTTTTTTTCTCATAATTTTCTTTCATTGATTTAAACAATTAAATGTTTGTTTAATCGTTGTAATTACTATACACCTAATTATTATATTCGTCAATACCAAAATTAAAAATTCTTTTAATCGTCTTTTTGTCTGCAAGCTCTCACGATTCTTTCATTTTCTAACTTATATATAATCTATATATTTCTAATGTATACATTATATTTCTAATGTAGACATTTCTAATCTAGACATTTCTAATCTATATATTTCTAATCTATATATCTATATATTTCTAATCTATATCTCTTCTTTTATTTCCAATCTATATCTCTTCTTTTATTTCTGATGTCTTGTTTTATAAGGAAAAAAGTTGTAAAATTAGTGATTATGTGTGTCTGTTTACATATGATAATAATAAAGGTAAAGGAAAACGATTATGTTGAAAACAATTGAATCGATAAACTCGGTCGTGAATAATTTCATCTGGGGCGTTCCGGCTATGATTTGTATTCTCGGCGTTGGATTGTATCTGACTCTGCGAACCAAGTTTATCCAAATCAGAAAATTTCCTTATGCAATGAAGGAAACACTTGGCAGAATTTTCAAGAAAAAAGAGGCATCGGACGGCTCTCTGACACCTTTTCAGGCTGTGTGTACAGCTCTTGCCGGAACTGTGGGAACCGGAAATATCGCAGGTGTGGCTGGTGCAATTGCAATCGGCGGCCCCGGTGCAGTTTTTTGGATGTGGATTTCCGCAATTCTTGGAATGTGCACGAAATTTGCAGAGGTCACACTTGCCGTTCATTTTCGTGAGCGCAATGCAAATGGAGACTATGTCGGCGGACCTATGTACTACATCAAAAACGGTCTCTCAAAAAACTGGAGATTTTTGGCAGTCCTCTTCTCTGTATTTGGAGTGCTCGCCGTTTTTGGAACAGGTAATGCCACACAGGTCAATACCATTGCCTCTTCCATCGACACAGTATTGCTCAATTATAACTTGATTAACGGCAGTCAGTTAAAAGTATTTCATCTCATTCTCGGAATTGTGATTGCAATTTTACTTGCGCTGATTTTATTAGGCGGTGTCAAACGAATCGGAACCGTTACAGAGAAATTAGTGCCAGTCATGGCTGTTCTCTATATTATCCTTGCACTTGGCGTTGTCATCATCAATTACAATCGCGTGCCAGCCGTATTTCGCATGATTTTTGAAGGTGCATTTCATCCGGCATCATTTACCGGAGGTGTGATTGGAAGTTTCTTCATCAGTATGAAAAAGGGCATTTCCCGCGGAATTTTCTCAAATGAGGCTGGACTTGGTACGGGTTCGATTGCTCATGCCTGTGCAGATACAAGTGACCCGGTCAAACAGGGTATGTTTGGTATCTTTGAAGTATTTACAGATACGATTGTCATCTGCACGCTCACTGCTCTCGTTATCCTGTGCAGCGGTGTTTCCGTTCCTTATGGAAGTGATGCTGTCGGAGCCGATTTGACCATTTCCGGTTTCATCATTACATATGGCGGCTGGGTATCCATACTCACAGCGATTGCAATGTGCTGCTTTGCATTCTCAACAATTATCGGCTGGGGACTTTACGGTTCGAGATGTATAGAATTTCTTGGTGGTGTCAAGGTAATCCGACCATTTATGGTTGTGTATTCTCTGATTGCCATTATCGGTGCCACCGTAGACCTCGATTTAATCTGGGGCATTGCCGATACCTTCAATGGACTTATGGCAATTCCAAACCTGATTGCAGTCTTCTTATTATCGGGCACTGTTTTTGGTCTGGTAAAAGAGTATTTTAAAAAATAAGATGTTCCGCATATATCAATCGGATATTCAGCGATAAATTGCACGTTTTGCAAACATCTATGTCAAGAATAAAAAATCTCCGAAACAGCTTTTTGAGGTCGGCATATCTGCCTCATCTGTTTCGGAGATTTTTTACAATTAAAATTCAACGGCTACTATATCCCGTTCCCAGTTATCTCTGCACTGTCAAATTTTTTCAGTTTCTCTATCAATTTTTCTATCGTAAATGGTTTTGAAATGTGGTCATTCATTCCGGCATCTCTGCACAATTTCACATCTTCCTCAAAAGCATTTGCAGAAAGTGCAATAATTGGAACTCTTTTCAGATATTCTCTCTCAGAGGCACGTATCTTTCGAGTGGCTGTCACACCATCCATGACCGGCATCCTCATATCCATAAGCACACAGTCGTACCTTCCCTCTGGAACTTTTTCTAACAACTCTACTGCATCTTTTCCGTTTTCTGCCACCTCTGTCTGAATCCCATAGTCTTCCAGCATCATGCTGACGACATCGCGGTTTAAATCGCTGTCATCTACCACCAAGACACATTTTCCTGCCAGTTCTATTTCTGACGGTATCTCTAAATCAGTGACCTCTGGATTTTCAGATAAGGTGTATTCCAACTCCAACTCAATGATGACCGTAGTTCCTTTTCCCTTAATACTCTGTACTTCGATATGGCCACCCATCATCTCCACATATTTGTGGGTAATTGCCATTCCCAGTCCTGTTCCTGCCACCTGAGATTCCGTAGAGGTCTTTTCTCTTGTGAACGTCTCAAAAATATGTTCCTTACATTCATGGCTCATTCCGATTCCATTATCCTGAATTTGCAAAATGTACGTTCCATATCCATTTTTATTTGTCTCTTCTTCCGATATTTGACAGCGGATTTCTCCCTGCCTCTGTGTGAATTTAATCGCATTTCCTATCACATTGACAATAATTCTTCTCATCTTTGATACATCTGCTCGGACATTCCTGTGCGTCACTCCTGCAAGACTGACCTTTAAATCAATCTCTTTATCTCTGGCAAGAGGCACAAAAATCGTGTCCATATCCGACTTAAAATCGTCCCAACTTGCCTCGGTGATATTTAGTTCCTCTTTTCCTGCCTCAATTCGTGAGACATCTAAAATATCATTGATTAATTCTTTCAACTGATTTCCTGATGCCAGAATTTTTTCCAGACATTCACTCACACGCGCCGCGTCCTCCTGATGCTGAAGTGCAATGGCGGTATAGCCCATCACTGCATTCATCGGTGTTCTTATATCATGCGACATATTTGACAAGAACTGACTCTTTGCCTTATTTGCCTCCACCGCATCATCAAGTGCTTTTTGTAGTGTCTCCTTCTGCTCATTTCTGTTTTTCACACGCTCGTCAATCAGCATAGAGAGTAAAATTCCTATGATGTCCTGATTTGCCGGATCCCTCGCATATACCACGCGGTCAGCTACCCAGTGCATCTTGCCTTTGCTGTCAAGAATTCTGTGTTCATTGTCCACATAAGAAATTCCGTTCCGATACGCGGTAATCTGTTTGTCTGGCGTGAGATAGCCAATCATATCTTTGTCCTCTGTTGGAACCAATTTTTTTACTTCTGTGACGAGTTCCGTATAATTGCGAAAATTTGACCAGTCATATCCGAGGAAATTTCTGCCCTGTCTCATAGAATATTGATTCTTGGTCAGATTAAATGTGACTAACATATCATACGAGGCATTGATTGCCTGTAAATACAACAGCGATTCCCTTGTGACCTTTTCTCTCTCTTCAATATATTTTGCCGTAATATCCAACACATAGCAGATATTTGCCTGTCTGCCATTCCAGTTTCCATCTACAAAAAAAACCAACAGGTTTCTGCCCTCCATCTCAATCTCATATTTTTCTTTATGATTTTCAGAAGTTCCAGTGCTTTTCACAAGTTTCTGCGGTGTACAGCAGCTCTTTATTCGGTGATACAGGCTCTCCACCGTGCCATTTGTAATTCCCTCACTTGTTCTTTTTGCCGATTTATTGGCATACAAAATCTCACCATTTGAGATTGCACTTACAAACACGCCTGCCAATGCTTCATCAAGAATGGACTCATAAATGACAGACATCTCTGATAGATTTCGAAATACGACAAGCAACAGTGGGTGTCCATTTTGAGCTCCAATCACACGTCCTCTCATATTGACCCATATGAGTGTACCGTTTTTGTGTTTGAGTCGATAATAGACATTGAGTTCCTTATTTTCCTGTACCGCCTGCATGGTTGCCTCGTGAAGCAATGGCAAATCTTTTTCATACACACCAATCTTGTGGTCTTTGATGGAATCCTCTCTAAATTCTTCTGATGTTTTTCCCGTGACAGCGCCCACACCAGAGGATGCATAAACCATCTGAATATCTTCTCCGACAATCTCATACATGGCAATTCCTCCTGGAATTGCATCTACCACTGTTTCAAGCTGCAGGTTGTAATAATTTAATTTATCTTCTAAATGTTTTCTAGCTACGAGATCATCTTCCGAACCTCCCGTTGCCACGGCAATCAGGTGACTGATACTCTCTGTCTCACTTGCCATATAAATCTTGAATTTTGGGTAAAAACTGACATTATAGCCCTCGACCTTATGAAGCATTTTAAACTCATTCTGAATTTCCACAATGAGCTGTTTTACCACATTGACATCATCACATCGAAATAAAATTCCATAATTTCCCGCATAAAGTCTGGCGATAACCGCCTTGTTGGTACATATATTTTTCAAGGTATCTGCCACCTTTTTGGCAATGACATTTGAACCCTTTAAACCGTATTCCTCATAATTTTGCTTCTGTTCCAAAAACTCAATTCGAAGCACCGCAAAATCTTCTTTGCGGTTATTCCAGCCCTCAACGTAGCCAGACACAAGATTGAGCATTCCATTTGGAGACAGCAGTCCTGTCACCTCATCTTTTAC
Source organism: uncultured Eubacteriales bacterium (assembly GCA_900321855.1). Classification (GTDB taxonomy): domain Bacteria; phylum Bacillota; class Clostridia; order Lachnospirales; family Lachnospiraceae; genus Bovifimicola. The sequence continues at coordinate 9,009 of ONXS01000033.1, forward strand.
ATTGTCGTGGCTGAGTTTTTCCTGAACAAAATCATCAATATCCGCAATCGAGCCGACAAGTCCCACAATTTCGCCATTTTTATAAATAGGCTCTTTTGAGACAAGAACCGTATGTGTCTCTCCGTGAACAATACATTTCTCAATAATGTTGCGCAGACCGATTCCATTTTTGAGCACCTGCTCCTCATCATCTCGGATATTGAACGTATTGACATACCAATTGAACTCTTCGACATATTTTCCAATCAATTCCGACTCTCTCTGAATTTCAAACATCTCCATATATCTCTTGTTTGCCCCAAGAAACTTTCGATTTGTGTCTTTCCAGAACAGTCCGACACATGAGGATTCTTTCAGTCCCTTTCCAAGAATGTATTCCACACTGCTCTGACTCACGGCGAGATATTCCGGTGCAATTTTCTCAATCAGTCCCTCTTGTTCAAATGGCACTGGTCTTGTGGAATACAAAACAATATCCATCTCCGGAAGATACTGCAATGTATGTGCCTTCCATGCGTAACCATTTCCCTGAGTCTTAGAAACCTTAGACCTGTAATACTTGATTTCATATCCCCGCTCTGTCTGCTTTAACCGCTCTTTGATACTGGCAATATCTTCCACAAAGGCCTCGAACTCCTCCCTGTCATCTGGGTAAATATGCTCAATGACCTTTTCCTTGCTGATAAGAATATCATTTTCCTCCATTTTATCTCTATCTGTCACTTGCTCCATCGAAGAACTTCGCATGATATTTTCAAATCTTCCATCTTCCCGAAGAATAAAAATAATGTCATACATGGAGTACATCATACGAAAGATATAGTCGAGCTGTTTACTCTTGTCAAATTCATTATCCTTTGACAGATTGATGATTTCCACCTGATTTGCAGTCAGTGGATAATTCTCGCTGATACGCCTTGACTTTAATCGAAAATATTTTCCATAGACGGAAAAGTCCATCTCTGCATATTCCATTCCAAGCTTTGTATGCTCCTGAAGATAGCGGAATTTTCTGCTCAGTGTGGAAGAAGGGTCATTTACCATATAGTCGACAAAATCATCTCGTCCCATTCCAAAGTCATCGCCCTCTCTTAAAAATGCCTGATTTAAATACAGCGTTTTAAAATTTTTCTGGTCGTACTCCACGATTGCAACCGGGGTGTTCTGTCACAACATCTAACTTTGAAATCTGGTCATAGTAAAACCTGTCTGCACGATATTCCACAGCGATGGAATGTTTCTGCGCATAGTCAATCAAATTTTTTAATTCGGATTTTCCATGAAAATAATTTCCCTGTACTTTCTCACAGCCGATTTCTTTTAAATACAGATAGACTTCCTCCTCATCCACATTCTTTGCCACAGTCTGAATTCCCAGTCTTTTTGCAAGCTGAATTGTGGAGCACAGAATCTTTTTTGTCTGCTCATTTTCAAACGAGAGCATACTCATATCTATTTTAATTCCGTCAACGCCAAAGACATTTAAGTGATTGAGTGTTGAGTAGTTCTTTCCAAAATCGTCCAGCCACACCTGATACCCACTATTTCGAAAACGGTTCAGCAATTTTCTCAAGATAGCATCATCACCGAGTACCAGCGTCTCTTTTATCTCTAGGATAATCATATCTCTCGGTATGGAATATTTTGCAACGATTTGTTCAAAATGTTCAAAAAAACTGTCATTTAAAAAGTCGCAATGTGAGAACAATACTGCGATTGGAAACATCTTTTTTCCGCTATTTTCCCTGTTTTTAAGCACTCTGCACACTTGCTCTAATGTCCATAGGTCAAATTTGACACTCTGCTTATTCTCTTCTAAAATCGGCATATAATCTTCATAAGGAATAATTCTCATCTCAGGGTCTTCCCACCGGACATATGCCTCTATTCCGCACAAGGCACTCGTCAGCGTTCGCACCACCGGCTGATATTCAATCTTTAACCATTCGTCCCTAAGTGCCTGTTCCATATGATTGCTCACATAATTGTTAAGTCGCAGTTCTCTGTCTAGATTTTCACTGTAAATACAGATATTCTCCATTCGATTATGAATACTGTCACAGGCAATCTTTGCCATGTCACACGCCATATGAATATCCTGCCCGTAGTCCTGAATCTGATACACTCCTACGTCAAGAGACAGACCATAGCTGCCGTATTGAATCATAAATTCATCTACTACATGGTGAATTCTTTCATTCATCTCCTCAGACTTTGAAATGGCGACAAACTGGTCTCCATTGATACGGGTCACTACTTTTGTCGTAGACCATTTGCTGATGATAGACGCAAAATTTTTCAGCACCACATCTCCCTTTTCGCTTCCATACTCTACATTATAATTCTTAAAATGTCTGATATTTAAATAGGCAATGTGATACTTTACCGTATCTCCCTGACTATCCTTTGTCTTTAAAAAATTCTCGCTGTACTGGATAAACTGTCCCATTCCAAGCAGACCGGTCAGTCTGTCTGAGACATCAACCGAATATGTAATCTGGCGGTCCAGCGGGGTAAGTACACACACATAGCATTTCTGATATCCCGGAATATTTACCACTCTTCCGTGGTCGTTTACAAATCGAATTTCATTATTCTTTGTAATCACACGATATTGTACATGATGATGAAATTGTTTTTCATTTTCCCATGCGATTCTTATTGTTGGAATGTGATGTCTGTAATCTTCTTTATGAAAGAAATTGAGATAATTATCGTGACAAATTTCTCTCATCTCAGCTACATCTTTACATTCAAAAATTTTCAGTGCTGCACAATTGGCATACAAAAGATGTGCACAACCTTTTTCTATGCTATAGATAAGAATTCCATTTGGCAATATTTCATACATAGAAAAATCAGACTGTTTATCGATAATCACTTGATTCAAGTGTGTATTTTTACGTTCCATCTGTTTTAACCTCTCCCTAATATCTTACAACTCTCTATTGCTTATCTTCTGTCTCTCCCAAATCCTCAAAATATCCAAACAGACCATTCACTTCTCCATTGTGATACACTGGCTCAACGGTACAAATAATTTCATGTGCTTTCCCGGAAATCATCATAATCTCTCTGTCTCCAACTGATGCTTTTCCCTCTGTCAGTACCGATTTTTCTATGTTTTTGTGTATCTCATCGCTCTGAAACAGATTGAGTTCTTCTTCGGTTTTTCCAATCATATCCGACACATGGTCAATCTGCGTTGTCTTTAAAAATCCTCTGTTTGCACCCTGATATTTTCCATCTTTATCTTTCCAGAATAAGTTGATTGCCTCCGATACCATCAGATGTGAGCACATACCCGGACACTCACTTTCACTTAGATAAATTCGTGGCTCCATCGTTGGAAGAAATACTCTCTGCTCCCCCTCGCGTTCTTGATTTGACAATACACTTGTCACCACATCTTTATGAGTAATATCTACAATATAGCAGACTCTCGCCTTTCTTCCATTCCAACTGCTCGATATTGCCTTAATTGCATATCGCCTGTTGTTATATTCCATCTCGTAACTTCCATTTTCCCTCTTCTCTGTGACTAAATCTGCCTGTCTGATTGCCAGATGAAGTTTTTCCACAGAGCCATCAAAGACTACATCTACTAGATTTTTTGCAGACTGATTGATGAAAATCGTCTCTCTTGTCGTATCATCACCGACCAAAATTCCGACACTTGCCTCATCAATAATGTCTTCATAAATCTTTGTAGTGTCAGATATATTGTGGAAGACCGTCAACAACAGTGGGTGACCATTTTCCTGACCAATGACTCTTCCTTTCATGTTGAGCCATATCATAGAGCCGTCCATATGATGAATTCGGTAGGATACATTCAGTTCTTTTCCTCGATAAACCGCATCTTCAATTGCCTGCTGGACATACTCTACATCCTGTTCAAAAATTCCCGCATTGATATTTTCATCTAAATCACTCTTTAATTTATCTGTACTTCTTCCAGACAACACCCCTGTTCCCTCTGAGGCATAGACAATCTTCGATGTGCCATCTTCCAACATCTCATGCAGAATAATTCCACCCGGAATTGCATTGACAATCGTTTCCATCTGAATATCGTAAGATTCCAGCCTCTCCTCGATTTTTTTTCTCTCTGCAATATCAAGAGCAGTGCCTCCACTTGCCATTCCAATCATGCTGTGTAAATCAGATGTCTCATCAGCAAATACAATTTCCATCTCTGGATTGATGGTTTCCGGATAGCCTGCAAGTGTCCGAACTGCCTTAAATTCTCGTTTCAACTGCTCAATCTCTCTGTTGAGCTTACCCTTGTCCTCACACTTTGTAAGCACAACAAAATTTCCGGCAAAAATTCGGGCACAGACACCTCTGTTTTCAAAGAAATTGTGAATCATCTGACCTATCTCATACAGCATCTGTTTAGACAGTTTTTCGCCATAGGTCTGAGAAGTTCTGTGATACTCTCTGACAAAAATACGGACAACTGCAAAGTTTTCTTTTCGCATCGTCCACCCTTCTGTATACTCTGCGACCTGATTGACAACACCCTGTGCCGACATCAGACCGGTTACTTGGTCAAAGGTTTCCATTTTCTGTGCAAGGTTCATTCTGTTTTTATCAGAAATCTGGTCCATGCTGATAAAATATCCCACAAGACCGACAATCTTTCCGTTGTCGTACAGTGGTTCTTTGCTTATCATAATGTTATGTGACACACCTCTTATGATGGATTTTCCAATATAATTTCGAATGACCGCTCCATGTTCGATGACATCTAACTCATCTTGTTTAAATGGCTCATTGTCCACATACCATCCCATATCTTCATCGGTTTTTCCAATCAACTCATTGATATCCTTGATGCCATACGTTTGCAGAAAATTCTTATTGGCGCCGATAAATCTTCGCTCGGTGTCTTTCCAGAACAAATTAATCGTAGACGATTCCATAATTGCCTTTCGAAGAGACACATGGTATCCCTGCTCAAACTTGTGCATACTGTCCATCATATATTCTGGCGCAACTCGCTCAATCAATCCCTCCTGTGAGAAGTACGCCGGACGACTACAGTAAATAATATCCTGTGTCTCTTTTACGTACAGCATCGTATGGACTTTCCACACATATGCCCCATTGTTCGTCTTTGTTCGGAAATATCCGACCAGATACCCCTTCTCAGAGGCCAAAAATCTCTCTTCTAAAGTCGACAGGTCAATAAATTTCTCAAACAGTGGCTGGTCATCTATATGGATAAATAATCTCGCGGCTTTTAATTCATCTAAACTGTCTCCACGATAGAAGGAATCCGATGCAGGAAGATTATCCGATGCCCCTCTCATAATCACTTCAAAATTTCCTTCTGTCAAATGTATCAGATAGATAGAATCATACAGGGCGTACATCATTCGGAATACCTGATCTAACTGCTCCCTCTTCTTTTCTTCCTCTTTATTTGTGAGATTCACAATCGCTACATCAAATACGGAATGTTTTTCTTTCTTAGACAGACATCTCGCAGTCAGTCTGATATACTGTCCTCTCGAAGAATAGATGATGTCTCGCGGTTCATCTTCCTCGTGCAGAGACATCTCCAATTCTCGTAGCTGTCTGTAGATGACAGAGCTCTGCTCATTGATACTCGAATATGCAATGCCCTCATCCGTAATTCCAAAACTTTTCCACACTTCCTTAAATGCAGGATTTACAAACAGATATTCAAAATTTTCTCCATCGTACTCCACAATGGAGAGTGCACGGTCTGTAATAAAATTAATTTTTCCAATGGAGTCATAGTATCTTCTCCACCCACGCCTCTCAGCATGTTCTCTGTCTATAATCCCTCTCTCACGAAGTTCCACAATTGGAGATGGTTTGCTAAAATAATATCCCTGTGCCTTCTCACAGCCAATCTCTCTCAAAAATGTGAGCTGCTCTTCTGTCTCAACGCCTTCCGCAAGTGTCTGGATACCGAGTTCCTTTGCCATCACGATGACCGACTTTATAATGGTCTTGGAATTCTCATCAAAGGTAGACAAAAATTTCATATCCAGCTTAATCTCATCAAAACTGTAATCCTTGAGTACATTTAAAGAGGAATATCCACTTCCAAAATCGTCCATCCAGACCTGATACCCACCATTTCTGAAACGGTCAATCTCGTTCTTTAAAAATTCTGGATTGTCCATGACAGTAGATTCTGTGATTTCCACATTAATCATATCTCTGGCAATGCCATACTCTAATACAATCTTCTCTACTTCTGAAAAAATATCGCACTCCACAAAATCATGGCGTGACAGATTAAATGAAACCGGAACAATTGGTGCTCCTGAGAGCTCCGCAGACTTCATCTCATGACAGATTTCTCGCAGCATATATAAATCCAATTTCGTAATCAGACGATTTCTCTCCAATACCGGAATAAAATCACCTGGTGATAAAAATCCCTTATATGGGTCAATCCACCTTGCAAGTGCCTCCATACTGCATACTTTTCCGCTAATGGTGCGCACAACCGGCTGATAATATACCTTGATATAACCATTCTGAATTGCTTCGTCTAAATACTGAAGAACATAACTCTCCATCTCTATATCATGAGCCAGTCCCTCATCATAGACACAGACAACTCCTTTTTTTCCACGGATTGAATCACACGCCACCTTAGCAAGATCTGCTGCTTTTGCTGCATCATATGTTTCTTTTTTTGCATAATATACACCCGTCTTGAGTTTTAAGCCTACTTTGGCATATTTTGCATGAAATTCATCTACGACATGGGTAATATCAGATATCAAGACAGACTTTTCCTTATGTTCCAAACTCACAAAATGGTCATCTGAAAATCTCGAATGAATCATCTCACCTGCAGAACCTCTTATGATTTCTGCGAGGTCTTTTAATACCGTATCTCCCGCTTCCGTTCCATAGCGGACATTGTAATATTTAAAATTTCGAATGTTACAATACACAAAGGCATACTCTTCCTGTTTCTGCTCCCGTGCTGCCTTTTGCAGCTCCTCATCTGCCTTTTTCAAAAATGATTTCATGCGAAGAAATCCGGTGAGTGTATCATACACATTCTCCTCTTCCAATTTCAGAGCTCGCTGTCTGATATCATAATGTGCCCGCTTTAATTCAATCGCAGCTTTACATCTTCTCATGACAATTTCCGGAATAAAAGGCTTGTGAATAAAATCATCCACTCCCATGTCAAATGCCTTTAATTCCATACGGTAATCCTCAGAACCAGTAATCATCACAATGGGAATAAAATCCGCAAGTCCCTGATTTTTCATATACTCTGCCACACCAAATCCATCTAATTCCGGCATCCTCTCATCGAGCAGAACAAGTGCTATTTCATCTCTATACTGCTCTAAACATTCTACTGCCTCCTTTCCATTTTCTGCTAATACCGTGCGATATTCATTGATAAATATATCCTGTAAAACATCCCTGTTTAACTCAACATCATCTGCAATTAAAATTATTCCCTTTTCGTCCATCTCTTTTCTCCATTGTAAAAATCAATCTATTCCTCTACTGTTATTTTTTCTAACTCTGACAAGACAATCATTTGTTGTTTCTTCAAGTTCTGAAACAATTCTTCATCTATCGGTTCATTTTGCGGTCTTAACTGCTCGACCAACTTTACAACTGCCTGATATAGTGGAGTAAAGTAAAACATTCCCGTTATCCCTTTTAGCGCATGAACCGCCTCAAATGCTTCCTTGATGTCACCATTTTTCTCAGCCTCACACAATCTATCATAGGAAGTATCCTTTGCATATTTCATAAGATACTGATACATCCTCTCTTCTTTTCGAAAGGTGACTTTTGCCATTTCATAGTCACCGCCAATATTTTCATAAAATTCTTTTATCGTCATATACTGTTTTCACCTGTCCCATACACATTCTATCCGTAACCATGCCTTATTTGCAGTCCCCTCATGTCCTGTCAACTCACAGGTTTTGCTATTAAAATTTTACCTCTCATGAGAGGGCTTTGTCAATGTCTGTGAATAAAAAAGGGTCAGACCCCGTAGTCGACACTAACCAAAGTTAGGCACTTCTACGGGGTCTGACCCTTTTTCACACTAGTAATTATCTTTATTGTACTGTCATACATATCGTTAGTCAACGCAAACATCCTCTAATACATCATAAAGAGTCACTAGCTGTTCTTTTGTCTGCCGGTTTAACTGTTCCTGCCACTGTGGAATCTCCAATTTTTCGAGCAACTGGCAAATGAGTGCTCCACTCTGATAATCAATATCAGAGGACAACACCGACTTATCTATATTTCCTGCTTTTATTTCTTTTATAACTGTTTCAAAATATTTGCCCTGAAGTTGCTTATAATCACCGTTGAGGATATTTATTTGTTCACATCCGGCATATCTTGATGCCTGTATCCCCACATAAGTTGCAACTCCCTCCAGAGTCTCATTGATTCTTATCATCTGTACCAATTCTTCATGATTTTTCTGACAGATTTTTCCTGCCTGAAGATATTCTTTTGATAACCGTATTAATTCTTCTCTCGTTGTGCTATCTGAATTTATCGCACTGTGAATTTGATCTAGTATTTTATATTCATTTTCTAGATTATCCAAAAAATCTTCTGTATACAAATCCGCATAAATTCTTCCAGAATCTGCCCAGTTTCTCTGTGGTTCATAGTAATGAAAGGATTCATGTGCAAGAAATGTAATGTAATGATTGGTATCATATAAATCCAAAAATGATTTCTCCGAATAACGTGTGAAAAATATAGTTTCTCCACACAGCTTATAGGTTCTGCCAAAAGAATTAAAATTTTTGAATCCATGCATATTTATCAGCTGTGGTGAGGCAAATGAAATTCGATAAACCGTAATCTTATAATTCTCTGGCAATTCTATTTTTTTAGCAAAAATACTGTGTATCTCATTTTTCGGATTAATAAGATAGGCTCTGCCAAATCTTCCCCTGACTGCAACTACTGGTTGTTCTAAGAAATCAAAATCTTTCCAGACTTTTCCCTCTTTTTGCACATTGTCATAATAAGTATTTAACTCGGATAACACATTTTTATCTGTCTCATCTAAATCACGGAATGTTGCCCCAAATTGATTTGATAAAACAATACCTGCATACAGCAGCATGAGAACTCCCAAAATGATGAAGACCACTTTTTTTCTTCTTTTCAATTTTTTCCTCACACTTACATTCCAATCATTCCTGAAAACTCTTTCATCGCCTCAGAAATCTTAATCTGCTGCGGACATACTTTTTCACAACTTCTGCAGCCAATACATGCCGATGGTCGCTTTTCTTCCGGCATACTTGCAACTGCCATCGGTGCAATAAATCCTCCGCCTGTCACCTTATGCTCATTGAACAATGCAATAATCTCTGGAATTTCAAGCTGTTTTGGACAATGGCTTGTGCAGTAATGACATGCCGTACATGGAAGTCCTGCCTGTTTGCTCTCCATATCAATCTGAGCAATCAGTTTCTTCATCTCCTCCTCAGTAAGTGGTCTGTCCTCTTCATAAGTAGCAATATTTTGTTGTAACTGCTCCATATTTGACATTCCTGAGAGCACCATAGTAACCTCTGGAATTGTCTGTAAAAAGCGAAATGCCCATGCAGGAATTGTCTCATCCGGACGCATTTCATTCATAAGTGCTGTCATAGAATCACTTGCCTTTGCAAGTCTTCCACCTCTGAGCGGCTCCATAACCCATACCGGAATTCCATAACTCTTCAAAAGTTCTACCTTTTCATCACATTTTTGGAAATGCCAGTCCATATAATTTAACTGGAGCTGACAAAACTCCATATCCTTGCCGTACGCTTTTAAAAATCTCTCAATCACTTCTCTTGAACCATGTGCAGAAAATCCGAGATGTTTAATTCTTCCATTTCTCTTCTGCTCCATCAGGTACTCATAGGTCTGATACTGTTCATCTAAATAATTGTCAATATTTCCCTCGTACACGTTGTGGAACAAATAAAAATCAAAATATTCCGTCTGACATTTTTCTAACTGTTTCTCAAAAATTTCTTCTGTTTTTCCAAAATTTGAATTATCATACCCCGGAAACTTCGTAGCCAGATAATAGGTATCTCTTGAATATTTTGAGAGACACTTTCCCGCAACTAACTCCGACTGTCCGTTGTGATACCCCCACGCAGTGTCAAAGTAATTAATGCCGTGATTGTATGCGTAATCAACCATCTCCTCTGCTGCCTTCTCATCCACCACAGCATCATTGCCATCTACGACTGGAAGTCTCATCATTCCAAGCCCAAGCCCCGATAATTTTATGTCCTGAAAATTTCTGTAAACCATAATTTCTTCATCCTCCTGTTATAAAACTGTTACCATCATACTTTTCTTATTATTATAATTTTTTCAGAGAAGTTTTACAAATGCATATAATTAATACCTAACTATGATTTTACGGAATAATGAATGGGGTCAGACCCCGTAGTTGAGACTAACCAAAGTTAGACACTTCTACGGGGTCTGACCCCACAAAAGGCCCCACAACATACCTCCCATAACAGCAGAAAGTAAAATCATAACTATCGGCGATGGCTCTTTGTTCCATCTCTTTTTGACTCCCAAATGTAAAGCTACCAGAATAAGCAAAATTCCAATTCCGCGAATATCCATCTCTATGCAATCTCCCAGCTTTGCAAATGAAAACAGTGTTGATAATCCAATCATCCCTGCTGTAGACAAAATCATTGCTGTAACTGCCGGTCTGACTCCATGCAGGACTCCCTGCATATATTTATTTTTTGAAAATTCTTTGAGGATTGCGGCAATGAATAAGATAATAAAAAATGCGGGCAGCACAACACCGATGGTCGCAACCAATCCACCCGCCAAGCCTGCCTGAGATGTTCCTATAAATGTCGCCATATTGACTGCCAATGGACCGGGGGTTGACTCTGATACCGCAATAAAATCGAGCAATTCCTTCTCTTCCAGCCACCCATTCTCCAAAACCGTTTCGCGAATCAGAGAAATCATTCCATATCCACCGCCAAAAGAAAAAGTTCCTATTTTCAAAAATGCAAAAAATAATTTCAAATATATCATTTCTGTTTCTCCCAATTAAGTATGTGTCATTTTTACAGACTGAATCACAACTCCGACAACTCCACTGATGATGATATACCACACAGATGAAATCTGAATGGAGAGTATCGAACCCACTACCATACACAGACATACAAGCAACATCACAATCAGTTGAAATCTTGTTTTTTTCAGATTTTTGAACATGCGAATTCCTGCCCTCGCAATCAAATAGACCATACACACCTGTATTCCGCGAAAAGCTGCCTTAATTAGTCTTATCTTCATAAATGTTTCAAAAAATAGTGAAATTACAAATATGATTACAAATGACGGAATGACAACACCCATCGTTGCCACGACAGCTCCCCAATAACCTCCGACACGGTATCCCAGATAGGTCGCACAATTTACAGAAATGGGGCCCGGTGTGGATTCAGACACCGCTATCATATCCATAAATTCTTCATTTTTAATCCACTTCTTTTTATTCACAAATTCATTTTCCAATAACGCAATCATGGCATATCCACCCCCAAAGGTGAATATGCCAATTTTTAACATTGTGAAAAATAAATCTAATTTATTTTGTTCACGCATATAAGTTTCCCCTGTAAACCATTATAGGTATCTTTCCAACATCTCTGCTGCATCTCTGACACAGTCATTACACTCTCTGAGCACAACTCCCGTACCAATTCCCTTTAATTCTCTACAGGTAACTGCCTGATTTTGTGCCTGAAATTCTCTGAGCAGACTTCCAGCCTTCTTCATATTCTCTGGTCTGCCTGCATCTTTTCCTGCAAGTCCAAGAATGATATTCGCTCCAACAATTGCTCCGCAAGTTCCCTCCATTGTGGCGCCAATGCCAACTCCAAAGGTCTGTGTCAGTGCAAGTAATGTTTCCTCATCTACATCTACCTTATCTGCAAATGCGCATGCAACTGCCTGTGCACAGTTCATTCCATTTTTCTTATTTTGTACTGCTTGTTCTGCTCTCTCTGACATCTTGCATTTTCCTTTCGTATCTAAATTTATCTGTATCTGTTGTTTTAAACGCAGATAAGCAATCCCTCTCCTCTAAGGCGTAAAAATGTAGACGCGGGTATCAGGGGATGCTTATGTCCACTTTACTTTATTATACAGGAAAGTATTTACATTCGCAATAATACCTATCATTTTTCTTGTCCTTTATCTAATACAAAACGATCCTATACGTTCTGCAATCCTTTTTCTGTCAGAAAATTGTTGTACAGCAAATTCATATTCTATATAAACTCATCACTATAACTTAATTGTTCATCCGTTTTTCTTCTAATTCTCAGCTAAATCTGCAAGAAGTT